>JAEZVB010000075.1 GCA_023443285.1 Bacillota bacterium | reverse complement strand
CTTCCTTGGCAGTAATTAGCTCCAGTTTTCTGGCCGGCGGTGTAGTAGGATCATTAATTTGCTTGACAATAGCATCATAGTCATCAATGGTAGTCGCTAGGGCTGTCTTAAGTTTCCGTTCCATAATATCTTTCCTTCCTCCCCCTTAGCTATGCTGGGTTAGTATACCTGGTAATGATACTACATAAATAACGCCTGCAAACCTTCTATATCTATATAATACTACAGAGGCCAGTATTTACAAGAACTCACACTGCCTTTAAGAAAAATAAAATGCCGTATCCCCATAGATACGGCATTAACCCCAAAGACCTAATTAACCAACACTTTTCGTCATAACTGTAAAACATTCTTTGCAAATATTTTTGCCCTTGAAATTACTTACCTCAACGGCACTACCACAGAACACGCAGGCAGGTTCGTATTTCCGCAGGATGATTTGGTCATTATCAGTATATATCTCGAGACCATCTTTTTCCTCGATACCAAAGATGCGGCGTAATTCTATGGGTATTACCACTCTGCCAAGTTCGTCCACTCTTCTTACAATTCCAGTTGCTTTCATTTGTGTTTCTCCTTCATTTTGCTTTGTTCGACAAATTACTACATGATAAATGTACCAAATTTCATAATACCTGTCAATTATAATTTTACGTATAATATTATCCGATGACTAACCCGCTCTAAGACTTCCGCTTCTACAAGCGGGAGTAAGAGCGGCTAAGTCCCTGGATAATTTCGACTAGAATTCAGGCAAAACGCTGTCCGAATTAAGTCTCCATTTATCTGGAATGGTATAAAACAAACAAATAAGCCCGACTTCACGCCGGGCAACACCTACGGATTAATCTGCTAAACAAAAAAATCCCTCAGGCTTCCCTGAGGGATTTCGTTATCTTCCGAGCAACGGAGCCCCACCAAATCCACGGGGTTTCCCCAAACCCAGCAGATCCCACCACTCCGTTGCAGCATTATTATTATACTACAATTATAGAAAAATAAACAGCTTCTCTGATAAAAAACAACTTCACCTGCAAAATAAGTTCTATCAGCTGTTATTACTGCTGATGGTTATACTTATATTTCGATGTACCAATTACCATTCTCACTATCCTGCAACAGATAAACCTCCTTATTTCCTATCCGGCAAATATATCTCATGCCCTGCCTACCGTCAACAATCGCCGGCGCCTGGCGAACGTCAAGCACCCTGTCAACAGGAATCTCGCGACCATCAGACCACTGAATAATATTCGGCACAAGGTTACCCAGCTCATCCTTCTTAGCCGTAATAGCCACATAGGTCTTCAAATGTACCACCCCTTTGTACATTATATTTTGTAATTTGCTTAAAATGCTAAAAAAATCCTTCCCGCAAACACCGGGAAGGATAAAAAGCGTCCATGTATTAATTTAACGCCTTGGCAATTCTCAGGATTTCCTGCGCTGATTTTTCTATATCTTCATAACTGGTTTTATAAGAACAAACGCTAATTCTCATAACAGATTTACCTGACCATTTGGCGCCACCCAGCCAGCAAACTCCTGATTGTTGAACACCTTTAATTACCGCTTCTGTTTTACTGTCATTATCATAGTGAACCAGCACCTGGTTATATACTACATCATTTAAAATCTCCAAGCCACCAGCTTGTAACAATTCCGCAAAATACTTAGCCTTACTGTGAAGTTCTTCCACTAATTGAGCTACACCCTTTTTTCCCAATCCCTTTAATGCTGCCCACAAGTCAATCGCCCTCGCTCTGCGTGACATCTCTGCGGTATACAGCATTCCATCTCTATTTTCGTTATAAATAATATAGGATCCTGTCATATGCATAGCACGAACTAATGCCTCTTTATGCCTGCACAAAACAATGCCATTGTCATAAGGGGCGTTTAATGTCTTATGTGCATCTACAGACCAAGAATCGGCTAATGCTACATCTTTTGTTAAGTGCTTCATTTTTTCAGAAGCCGCGGCCCATAAGCCAAAAGCCCCATCCACATGCACCCAGGCGCCTGCTTTATTTGCTTTCTTACAAATAGCGCTAAAATCATCAAACGCGCCGGTATTTACATTTCCGGCTTGCAATATCAATAAGGTTTTGTCATCTAGTTCAGGAATTTGCTCTGCCACAATACGCCCTTGCCCGTCTGAAGGAATTGTAATGACTCTGGCAGCACCTAAGCCGATAATCGAAAGCGCTTTATATATTGTCGCATGTGCCTCTGCCCCCACAATGACTTTGATGGGTGGAGCATTGAATAAGCCGTCTTTTGTAACATCATAACCCATATTAGTAAGCAGATAATTTCTCGCCGCAACCAAGCCACAGAGCGATGCAGTGGAACTGCCGCTGACAAACCCTGCTACCGTGTCGTCCGGTAATGCCAGCAGTTCCTTTAACCAGTTTTCGCACACAGCTTCGATTTTGGAAGCAATCGGGGACAGGACAAATACTCCTGCATTTTGATCCCAGGCATCAGTAAGCCATTTTGAGCATAAGGCGGCAGGAAGAATTCCGCCACAGACAAAGCCAAAATATCTCCCCCCTGTTTGCGCAATCGTTGCCGGTGATCCATACTCAGCTAATTTATGCAACAGCTTGTTGGTGCTTTCCGGTTCAGCCGCCAACGCTTCGTTAAACACATCTAGATTTTTAATATCTGTTTCATCAGGATAAACCCTCATATCATCCACTTGCTTTAAATAGCTTACAGCTAGGTGATGTGCCAATTCTAAATCATTTTCAAAGCTTTCCGTCCTCAGTTTATCCAGTATGGGACTAACATACTTTTTTTCTACCATTGCCAACGCCCTCCCGCACTTTACATACAATTCCAGTATACAGTCGAACGCTTATTACATACAACGGTAGAATTGTATGTAATACAATATAGAAGTATCTGTGTCGGTATACACCATAGTATAATTTATCTCTCTACGGTCTCCATCTTTTGTGCTTGTAATACCTTTACCGCGACTGCAGCCATAACTTGGTAGCCGCGCTCATTTGGATGCAGTACATCAGCGAAAAATGCGTTCTCTACCTGCTTGCTCCCCCATTTTAAAAAAGCTGTATAAAAATCAATCACCGGCAAATTCTTCGCAAGCGCATATTCCCGCATATCTTCACGATACAGCCCTAAAATATATTCATCTTGCGGATAATTGCAGGGTATGGGCAATCCAAGGATGGGTGTTATTTCCTGCGCAAACGCAATTTCTGCCATATAGCGGATATTGTCCTCGACTTCTTCGGCCTCAACTCGGCCGCAGGCATCATTAGTCCCCCCCATGATAATTACATGGGATGGCAAATAGCGGCAAACGACCTCTTCAAACCGCTCCCGCATAGCGCCAGTAGTGTCCCCGTTGATGCCTTTATTAATGATAGGAATACCCAACTCTTCACTGGCCAACTGTACCCAAGAGAACTTCGTTGAGTACGGAAATCCGTAGGTAATCGAGTCTCCGATGGCAACTATCTTCTTCCTATTATTCACGGTATACCTCGCGTTAGTTTTGTTTTGCATATAAAATACTACCCGGAGACTTAGCTTGCTAGCCAGCCAGCAAAATCGCGATCAACCTCCCGGCACTAGGGGCATTTGGCGGCAACTAGCCGGATTAGCAGCCCGTTCATCTGATTTTGAATAAGGCGGGCTTCCTCCACTGATAATTGTGAGGCATCAAACACCTTTTCGGCAACCTCGTAAGCCTCTTTTTTAAGTTCTCTTCCTTGCGCAGTAAGCCTTATCCGCAACGTTCGCTCATCCTCTTTGCTCCGCAGCCGATATAACAGTCCGGCAGCTTCCATTTTTTTTAGCAGCGGCGTCAGCGTTCCTGAATCTAAAAAAAGTCTTTCCCCTAGTTCTTTGAGGGTAATAGCATCATTCTCCCAAAGCACCAGCAACGTAATATATTGCGTATAGGTAAGCCCCAACGTTTCCAGCCACGGTCTATATAGCCCTGTGATCTCCTTGGCGCAGGCATAGATGGTAAAACACAACTGATTATCTAGTGTCAGCAGACTGTCTTTATCCATTTTCATAACTCTTTTCGCAACTAATTTAATTCTTTCCTACTTTACTGCCAAGTCACCTGCAGTGGATTTTTATCAACTAGCCGTTTATACGTATACTTAGGGAAACCCACCATCAATCCACCGGTCACGACCATTGCTTTCGGCAAAGCTAAAAGATCCAGTAATGGTTGGTATCCATTAGCTGCGCAGGCCTCAAAAAACCCCGCCCAGCAGGTTCCTAGTCCAAGAGTCGGCGCATACAGTTCAGCATATGCCAGGGAAAAATGCGTATTATCCCGGCCGCTCGCGAACATGCGCTTATTGGTTACAGCCACTACTAAGCAAGGCGCATCCCGCAAAATAACGTCCTGGCCGCTTTTACGATATTCCTGGACTAATCCGGCAAAATATTTCCCCCAGGGACTACCTTGTTGCATTTGCTCTTCCATCCAGTCAACTGTCACGGCTGTGATTTTTCGCAGAATATCAGCGTTATCAATAACATGGTAAGCTACCCCCTGCGAGTTGCCCCCTGACGGTGCTAAGCGGGCGACATCAAGCATTTGTAAGATTTTTTCCCGCGGTACGGCCTGTTGTTTATAACAGCGAATCGATCGCCGGGAGCGAAGGAAGCGGGCAGCCGCCCCGGCATCAAGCACAGATTCACTTGATAGCGGCGACTGCTTAACCAGCGGCGCCTTGCGATTATCCAGGGCAGCTTGCGGACATACTGCAACACAATGTCCACACGCGATACAACTAGATTGCAAAGCTTCAGGCCCCTGATTTCCCATACTAATAACACTGGTAGGACAGACCTGAGCGCACAGACCGCAGCGCGTACATTTTTCCTGATCAACCTGAATTAAATCCATATCCGTCATCCTTCTTTTTCTTTATCTACGAGCTGCTGGCCAAACCGACTTATCACTCACTTCAGCATCCATCGCAAAATAATAATTGTTTGTGATTAAATTGTACACAATTT
Organism: Bacillota bacterium; assembly: GCA_023443285.1. Taxonomy (GTDB): domain Bacteria; phylum Bacillota; class Negativicutes; order Sporomusales; family Sporomusaceae; genus Sporomusa. Next base: position 35,785 of record JAEZVB010000075.1, on the reverse strand, counting down.
AATTGTATACAACCATCGGCTTCCTGTCAACGAAATACACCAAAACACCCTACCCATTATTCCCTATTTCTTGTGCAATAAGCGGGTACACGGCCGACTGGGGCAGCTCATGGTACTTTTGTTTTTCTTTATTGAGCTTTTTCGTGATTTTTTGTTCAACAAATTCGTGGACAACAGCATGCCTCGGGCAATGGTGATAGCATTCGGCACACAATAGACAATAGTTGCCGTTATCTACCCTAACGGCTTTTTGATCCACGATTTCGATAAGGTTGACCGGACAAAGCTTTTGGCAAGTTCCACAACCGTTACACTTTTCTGGCTTAGCGTGAACTGTCCGGTACTTACGATGAAAGTAATCCTGACTAAGAAACTTCAATACCATTTTGTGCATCAGAGACGCATACGCGAATGACTGCCTGACATCCTCCCACTGGCCTTGATCGCTCAACTGCTTTAGCCGTCTAGCCATTTCTCCGGCAACCTGTTCTTCTTCCCGACCGGGTTTGCCTTCGTTAATTTTGCAGGGCAAAAGGTTTTGTGACAGCGAATGAAACGAGGCCATTTTTACTCCCAGAACCGTAGTGCGCTTATTGGCATGCAGCAAAGCTCCGGCCTCCTGCAGCGCTACACTGCTATGCAGACCGCCATAGGTGATAAACGGTATAGCTAATTTTCCCCAATGTTTATCAGGCGCTGGCAGTTGCCTGATAATTTTTTGAACATTACCTTCTAGATGTCCAGCATACACCGGCCCACCAATGCACAGCACATCATGGCGCTCTACATTTTTTAGTAAGTAGTCTCTTACTTTATTGTGTTTAAATACCTCTTCTTGCCTGGTAATATTCAACAGCTGCACCTTCATGCCCTGCTCTTGCATAGCTGTTTGCAGCATCTTTGCCGCCTGCAGTGTATGCCCGGAAGGGCTGAACACAATTATACAGATTTTCATACTGATCTCCTCCTACTCTTACGAAATTTATTCTTCTGTGCGTTCTTTTACAAAAGCAGCTCGATCACCAATAGGGAAATTACTGACAACAAGGTTAGCCAGTACCCCTGATAAAACGGGCATTACCAACGTAGAACACAGAAAAAAGATAGCTAGTTTAAAATTTAAAAAGACAAAATAGTCGGGAATTCTCATAAAAGAAAATAGTTTACTAGAGGTTAACAAAGCCACAACAAAACCGAAACTGGCACCTCTACGGGCAATACCTAAGATCATCGGCAACCCTAGCATGGGTTCACAGGAAACAAGTGTCCCTGCACCTGTTGCAATAAATATACCTATTAGACCACTGCTTTCGCCTGCCCATCTTGCGATAAAATGCGGTGAAAAGAAAGCGGTAATCACGGTCGCCACAAGGATACTGACTGCAACCACTGGTAAGGCCTCAAAGATAACCATGTATGATTTATTGATTTCCGGCATAAGCCGTTCAGGCGCTGCCGCAAAAGCCGCGACCAGCAAGATAGCCGTCAGCGCTGCCATAACACCGTATACTAGTTTTAGCCTGTTATGCTCGCCGTTGCTACCATTGTTGATTTTATCCTGCTCCATGTAAAACAACTCCTTTACCATTGAATTCCCGCTATCAGATAGGCTATAAGTCCGGCTAATCCCGGAATAAACAAATTGAGCAAACTGCGCAGCATGACAAAGCGCACTCCCAAAAAGGCGATTTCAGCAGGATATAACGTAGCTGAAAATAGCGCCCAAGAAGAAATAAACGCAACCAGAGCTCCATGTCCAGCCCCGGCTTTCGCCAAACCCTCCGCAATCGGCAAACCAAAGAATGGTTCACCCGGAACAAAAACGCCGGCAATTCCGCCAATTAAAATCCCCATAATTCCAACCTCATTACCAACAAACTTCATCACGGCGTCCGGCGGTAGCAGCGCCGCAATGGCTGCCGACATTAAAATTCCAAATAGTATGAGCGGCAGTACCTGAATAGTCAAGGTAAGCGCTTGCTTTACTTCTGTGGCAACTCGATTTTTGGTTTTTTGACTAATCATGATGCGCTATCTCCTTTATATTGTTTAGTAACTAAATTATTTGTTTAAAGAAAACACGGCCTTGTGCCGAGCCTTTGGCGAAAGCGGCAGCCGCGCTTGCCCTGTCTGCAGGGTAATAAACCTATTTTTTTAAACTAGTGAGCAATATGTCGAAATACTGACCGATCGCCGCAAGTTTGTTCTCATCCAGTTGGCATAGGTAGTTGTTTACCGGTTGCAAAATCTCTTTGTCATGCTCGCAATGATCGTCATTCACCTTTGTGCCATTTTCAGTCAGCCGAAAATAGACTTCTTTTTTATTGCCCGGCATGTTGAATTTTTCCACAAGCCCTTTCTGGATCAACTTATTTACTACCTGGGTAATCGCCCCTTTCGTGATACCCATAATTTGCGCCAGTTCACTAGCATTTACCAATTCATGCTTGCAAATGGCAGATAAAGTGTGCAACTCTGCCTGGAAAAGCAAGTGACCAATTCCAAAATCACGCGGTTGTTTGCCGTTTTCTTGCATTATATTGTAAACGCGAAACATCTTTTCCACGATTACATCTGTTTGGTACATAGATATCACCCTGTTTTATTATATAGCAGCTAAACAACTATCGCAATTGCTTTTAGCAGCTGGTGTTACTCCAGCATTACAGCGTAATGCCAAACAACCTTTGGGCATTACCTGTGAATACTTTTTCCATATCGGCTGCTGACAGCCCTGTTTTTTCTACCAGACCCACAATATACTCTGCCGGCACAAAGGGCGAGTCACTGCCATACATCATATAATTAACCCCACCCATTTTCTTAATGGCATATTGCAGATCATCACTCGAAAAATTGTTGCAATCTGTATACACATTTTTCAGGTATTCACTGGGAAGCTTTTGGTTTTTCATGTCCGGGAAATGCTTGGCAAATCGTGCCACTTGCTGATCCAGCCGATCTATGAGGTAAGGAAGGAGCGACCAAGTATGTGGACATACAATCTTTAAATCCGGAAACTCATCAAGCAGCCCGCTTAATATAAACTTAACCATAATTATGGCATCATCAAACCAGTATCCCATTAACCCGCCAATAAGATAATTCCCATAATCGCTATTCATCGGAGAGCCTGGGTGAAAAATAAGCGGAACATTTTTTTCTGCCAGCACTCGCCAAATGGGCTTAAGGTCAGGATGGGCTACCGACGTTTTGCCGCCAATATAAGGGAATACCTGCAAGCCTACAAACCCTAACTTATCAATACATCTTGTCAATTCTTCGACAGAATCTTTGATATTCCCATATCCAAGATTTGCTATACCTCGAAAACGACTAGGATAACACGCTACAATTTCGGCAATTCCATCATTGGCGATTTGCGCCAGCTTATCGGCATCACCTGTGTGAAAACCATTATCCGGCCCGGCAGGACTTAGTGATAACAAACTGACGTCTATCCCTGCAGCATCCATCTCTCTTAACTTGCTGTGAATGTTAATACCGCTTTTCGCGGTATAATAAGGCAGTCTATCATACGACGAACCATGGATAACACAGATTTCTTCATTTTTCTTTTCCAAGTACGGATACTGGGTTCGCTGAGAAATTGTTTTTAACCACTTTTCCGGAAGAAAATGCGACTGTACATCAATAATCTTATGCTTGCTCATTTTGATTACCCCTTTATTATTTAGTTGCTAAATAAAACGATTATAAAGAAAACTTCTGTTTTTTATTGAACCCCCTCTCTTGTGTATTCAATCTGTTTCTTTAGTATAGTTCTAGGTTCTGATGTCTTTTATTGTATAGTAACTAAATCATTTTGTCAATTAGTTTAGCTACTAAATATTTTGAGAGTTTTATAAGCCATGCTTTGCAGCCTAGCAATTAGTGTTCCTTTATACATTGAGACAGCTGTTGTGAAGTCATAAAAAAAGAGCCTTTTGCGGCTCTTCTCAATACGCGCAATGTTTAACTATTTCCTTAATACACTCCTTTGGCAGTCCGTCGATCCATAGTCCGCCATGGCATTGCAAATAAGCGATTATTGCCTGCGTATCATTCAACTCTTCCTCAATGCTTTCCGGCACAATAATTAGTTTACTATCATCAAGCAAGCGCGCTAATACTAGTCTTTGCGCCATAATAGGAATAATAAAGGAAAACGGCATAAAAGCTTTATTGCCGGCAGGCGTGAACAATAACTGTATTTTTTTATCGGCAGCCTCCGCTACACATTCTATGGCAATAGCAACATCTGCGTGTTCCAGATAAATCCCGCAAACTTCTTTGATACCGGACACTTCAACAACATTTTCTCCGGCAATTTGACCGAGTTGAATACAAACACTCATATAATAAGTTACTCCCCTTCCGCATTTTCATATCTCTTCGTCAAAAAACCGCTAATCCCCTGCTGCGGTCAGTGCTATGCTGCGGCGTAGATTAAGACACTGAGTAAAAATGAGGCTAACGGTAAATTTTGCCGTTAGCCTCATACTCTCTACTTCACAATATCTGCGCCAAACCACTGTTTGGATATCTTCGCGGAAGTTCCGTCTTTTTTCATTTCATCAAGAGCTTTTTGCACTTTGTCGCGCAGTTCTTTATCGTCTTTTCTGAAGCCAACACCATAGGTACCAACTTCACCCAATGGTTTTTCGATGGCTACATATTTGCCTGCTTCTTTCGACATATAGTATCTGCCAAGAATTTCGTCAGTTACAACAGCATCTACCCTGCCTGCTTTAAGATCCATAAAGGCAGCAATACAGTCAGGATATTTTTTGAAATCTTTTAAGGAAGCTTTCAGTTTTTCATCTTTAACCACTACTTCTTCGCCAATACTGGCTTGCTGTACGCCCACAACCTTACCGGCTAAGTCAGCCTCTCCTTTGATCGGGGAACCTGCCAGTACAAAAATGAGCTGCTTGCTTTCCATATAAGGCTCGCTAAATAGTACATTCTTTTTGCGTTCTTCGGTAATATTCATACCATTCCACAGGGCATCAATACGCTTGCCGTTTAGCTCGGCTTCTTTACTGCTCCAGTCAATGCCTTTGAACTCTACTTCCATTCCGAGACGTTTTGCAGCTTCTTTTGCCATGTCTATATCAAAACCAACGATATTATTTTTGTCGTCTTTGAAACCCATCGGAGGAAAACTGTCATCCAAACCAATTACAATCTTTTTCGCAGGCGCTTTCGTGGTAGTTGAACTGCCACATCCTGCAAAAATCACGCCTACCATCACAAGTAACAGGATCAATCCAATCGCTTTTTTCATATAAACCCTCCATCCCATTCTATCAATATTTATAATTGACATTTATATTTTACTTTAGTTTGTTAAAATAGAAAAGCGACAAATTAGCATAGAAACAAAATTATAAAGCGTTTTTCGTTAGCAATCTCGATTAAGCTAATTATCTTGCATATTTGAAGAAATTAACCAGCGAAATTGAGATTCGCGCCTTCTGTCTTGCTTAAGCAAATGCCCCCTATAAAATATATATCAAAAATAGATGCAAAGATTACTTTTATGGAAAATATTGAATTTATTTGGATTAATTTACAAAATGCGGTATAATGAAATATAGTACCCCTATAATTTTACGCTTCTAATTACAGGGAGGATTATTGGTGAAGAGTATCAATACCTACTATGAAAATTTTGAAAATTTGCAACAATTTGTTTCCCAAAACCATCATATATTTTATGAAATGAACCCTTCTGCAGTTTTTGTGCAAATCTTCAGTGTTTGCCATGACCGCATTGGTCTTTCTAAAGTGGCCTCCGAAATTTCCAGTTTAGTTCCTCATGCCAGTGTTATTGGGACTTCAGCAGGAAGTGTGATTATGAATGGAGAGGTCTGCGGATTAAAGACTGTTCTATCTTTCTCTATTTTTTATCACAGTCATGTACGCTGTGCCCTTGTACCAAAAGAAGAAATAAAGGATTTTGATTTAGGCGTTTCACTGGCCACATTGCTAACCAGTCCTACAGCGAAAGCACTGGTTGTCTTTACTGCCAGTCCGCAGATTGATGCTAATGATTTTTTATTAGGCATTCGGAGCGTCAACCCAAGTTTGCCGGTTTTTGGCGGAAAAGCCGGGAAGCCTTGTCCTGATATTCCCGCCTTTTTATGCTGTAACCAGCAAACTACTGAGATTGGCGTTGTTGGCGCTGTGCTTGAAGGTGAGCAATTATCTGCCAGGCGCTTCTGGCATTTAGGGTGGCAGCCTATTGGTAAACCTATGACAGTAACTAAAGCAGAGGGGCTTAGGATATATACGATCGATAACCTGCCTGCTTTTAAAATATATAAAAAATATCTGGGTCTGGAAAAAGACCAATTCAGCAATACGGTAGAATATCCCCTTGTCATTATTAGAGATGGTATTCAGATGGCCAGAGTACCTATTGTTCATCATGAAGATGATTCCATCACGTTTGGCGCAGACATAAGAATGGGCGAAACAGTATGGTTGAGTTTCGGTAATGCCGGAATGATCATGGATGCATTAGAAAACACCTGCACAACCATTCAACAACAACCAGTAGAAAGTTTATTTGTTTGTTCTTGCGCCTGTCGCCGGGGTTATTTGCAAAGCTTAAGCAGTCTTGAAACCGAACCGCTCCAAGCAATTGCCCCAACTGTAGGCTTTTTTGCGTGTGGAGAGTTTTTTCACACGCCTAAGGAGAGTCACTTATTCAACGCTTCCATGACCATTTTGGCATTAGCTGAAGCAGGCAGTTCGCGTACTGTACAAGCCTCCCGTGAAGTAAACACCCATAAAAAAAGACCGGTTAGTGAAGGAACTTGTATTGACACTATGCCAGCAAAAGACATTGGGGTACTCAGGGCGTTAACCCACTTGGTTACTACGGTAATTGCCGAGTTAGAACATTCCAAAGTCAAGCTTCAGTATAATGTAATCGGCGAAATGGCTGCTGGCATCGGCCATGAGGTGCGCAATCCGCTGACAACAGTCAGGGGTTATTTGCAAATGTTTCAACGCAAAAGAGAGTTTTCCGGCTATAACAAACAGCTTGCCATTATGATTGAAGAATTAGATAAAGCTAATTTCATTATTACCGAATTTTTATCTCTGTCCAAACACAAACGGGTGGAAATGAAATTTGGCAATATAAATAATGTATTACATACTCTCTTTCCGCTGCTCCATGCCGATGCTTTTCGACGCGGCCATGAAATCCGTCTAGAGCTTGGGAGCATTCCAGATTTTGAGTTTGATGATAAGGAACTGCGTCAGCTGATTGTTCATTTAGTGCGTAATGGCTTAGATGCGATGGCTGAGCCAGGCGTACTGACTATTAGCACGTTCTTCAGCATTAATCAAGTGATACTAAGTGTACAGGATACGGGTTCCGGTATTTCCGAGGAAATATTCGACAAGTTGGGAACCCCATTCGTGACAACAAAGGGTGACGGAAAAGGTATTGGCTTAGCGGTTTGTTTCCGAATAGCCGAAAGGCATAAAGCTAAACTCGAAATTAATACAGGACTACACGGAACCACCTTTGCTATAAAATTTAAACTGGCCGATAACAGCACAATGCCTTGCTAGCAATAAACAGCCTTCCAAGCATATCATATACGCCTGGAAGGCTGTTTTATCTGTACCCATGCTTCCGCCGGGCGGCTTGAGAAGACCCTATATCTTAAACTTACTAACCGCTTCTGTCAGTTCCTCTGCCATCTTAGCTAACTCTTGGCTCGAGGATGCAATTTCTTCCATGGTGGCGGACTGCTCTTCTGTGGCCGCAGATACTGTCTGCGTCTGCGCTGCGGCCTCCCTACTTACGACATCAATATCACGTACTGAAATTACTATTTGCTGGCTGCCACTCACCATCTGTTGTATAACATCCGATATTCCAGTGATTTGGGTTGTTACTTCAGTGATTGATTGGAATATTTCCTTGAAGGTGCGGCCGGCATCGTTCACCACTTCTGTGCCAACCCGGACTTCCTTGGTTCCTTCTGACATGGCCACTACCGCACCATCGGTATCTTGTTGAATTATCGAGATAAGCTCAGCGATCTGTTTAGCTGCGTCATTTGATTGTTCAGCTAATTTTCGAACCTCATCGGCAACAACAGCGAAGCCCCTTCCCTGTTCGCCCGCCCGCGCCGCCTCGATGGCAGCATTTAGAGCTAGCAGGTTAGTCTGCCCCGCGATGCCAGAGATAGTGTCCACAATTTGCCCGATTTCCTTAGACCGTTCCCCTAGGTTTGTGACTACCTGAGCCGAGTTGGTAACCGTGTTTTCAATCAAACGCATCTGGCTAATCGCTTTTTCGACCGCTGCACTACCTGTTTGCGCTGAATTGGTGGAGTTTTTCGAAGTATCTGCAGCCGTAGTGATGTTAACTGCAATCTGCTGAATCCCTGCCGACATTTGTCCGACGACAGAGGCGGTATCGTCAACGGCTTTCAGTTGCTTTTCAGCACCATTTGCAACTTCGCTAATGGTAATGGCTACCTGATTGGCAACCTGAGCTGTCTGGTCAGCGCTGGCAGTGAGCTCTTCACTTGCGGCGGACAAGTTCCCCGCAATACCACTCACCTGTGCCACTAAAGCCTTTAGCTGATCTACCATGGCGTTGAAGTGACCTGCCAGGGCACCAATCTCATCGTTTGACGTAACCACTACTTTTTGGGTAAGGTCGCCTGACGCCACTTTGCTGACGCCTTCCACCAAGCGGTTGATTGGGGTCGTAAATCCTTTAGCCAATAAAAAGGCGAAAAATATGCCAATCCCTAAAACACATAGGGCAGTCAACCCAATGCTCAGTATCATTTTGTTTTTTCCAACGTTAAGTTCCGCGATGCTTTTCCCTGCGAAGAGAACACCTATGGGTTTACCTTCCGGCCCCATCAACGGCAAATATGTCGTTATATATTGACTTCCAATAATTTCAGCGCGACCAATGTATTTTTGGCTCTGCTTCAGTACCTTTTCGGCAATATCAGGATTAAGTTTGGTGCCCACCACCCGTTTGCCGTCTTGGATAATCGTGGTGGCAATCCGCTCATCGCCCAGGAATATCGTGATATCAACATCAAACATTTTCTTGACCTTGTCCACGATCTCGTCCCGGCTGGCGGTGTAACCAGGTGTTATTACGCCAACAACCTGTCCCGCCGAATTATATACGGGCGCGCCCGCTCGAACCGACAGCTTTACGACAGTACCTGATTCAATAGCTGCAGATGTCGTGCCTTTGAGAGCCTTCTGCACATTGACCTGATTCATTACACTATCACCTTTTTTGGCGTCATGTGTCCGGGCGATTACCACACCCTTGTCATCCGACACAGTGATTGAATCAAGCTTAGCCTCTTTAGCCAACGGCCCAAGAATCCGTACTATCGCAGCCGAATCCCGCGCCTCTACTGCTTTTATAACCTCCGGGTTTCGGCTAAAAATGTTGGCATAAATTGTGGCATCATTCTTATAGCCTGCTAAAATAGTATCAAGACCTTCTAACCCTTGGGTTGTTTGTATTTCAATTTCTTTTTCCATATTTGTCGTGAAGAAATAAAGTGCAGGCACCGCAACTGCCAAAACAGCAACAGCAATAAACAATGTAATATAGCTAATCAATTTTTGTTTTATCCCAAAAGTACGTTTCATTTTCCGTCCTCCTAATACCCCTATCTGTTTACCTATTATTTCTATGAATCTCATAGCGAATCCTTCCCCACCACTGAGCGATAAACGATAATTTAATATGAAATATTTTACATGCAAAAAACCTTCTAGCAAATTACTAGAAGGCCTAAATTGCACATCTTTCTATTTCTTATCAGACAGACATTATTTACTTTAAAACATGCTTGATATAGTCTGCCATTTCGGCGTTTTGGCAATTTGCAAAGAAGTACTCCTGGAAGCGTTCTCCACTTACTGCGCCTTTTAATAACTCTTGATCAATATTTCTCAGAATTGTCATCATATCTTGATGGGTTACTTTTTTGACTTCATCTAAAATTTTCTTGTTGCGTTGTTCTGGAACTACTCTATCTTTGGGGTAGCCTTGCCCAGGTTCACCTTCAAATAATTTCTCGAAAACATATTGAAGGTTTAACTCGGCACCCCAGCCAAAACCTTTTGCGAAGGGTAGCGAGATTGCGTTTCCATCATTGATTTGCGCAAACATATATGCATCAGATGGATCTACCACATGTCCACATAATACTCCTGGAAAGACGTTGCAGGCTAGCATAGCACCTTCCCCTGTACCGCAGCCTGTTATTACATAATCAACTGCTTTTGCGTTTAACAATATCGCTGCTAGAATTCCATTTTGTACATAAGTCAATGAGTGCTTATCTTCCGCACTATACATTCCATAGTTAAATACTTCATGTCCCATTGGTTCTACCACTTTTTTCAGAGCAGCACAAATCATCTCATTTTTAGCTGCTTGGCTATTTTCATTTATTAATGCTATTTTCATGTTTATACCTCCCATAATACCATTCCACGGTTCTCATATAATAAAATACGTTCTAGGGTTGCTTTCCGATATAAGCCAGGATGCCTCCATCTACATAAAGGATATGTCCGTTTACAAAATCAGAAGCAGGTGATGCCAAAAATACGGCAGGCCCCTCTAGATCCTCCGGTGTTCCCCAGCGGGCAGCCGGTGTTTTGGCAATAATAAAGCTATTGAAAGGATGCCCGTCTTCTCTGAGCGGCGCGGTCTGCGGTGTCGCAATATACCCTGGTCCAAGGCCGTTACATTGAATATTAAACTCACCATATTCTGAGGCAATATTTTTTGTCAGCATTTTGAGGCCACCCTTAGCAGCTGCATAAGCAGATACGGTTTCACGGCCAAGCTCACTCATCATGGAACAGATGTTGATAATTTTTCCGTGTCCTTTTTTAATCATTCCGGGAATTACGGCTTTTGCTACAATAAATGGCCCGTTTAAATCTACATCAATTACCTGACGGAATTCTTCTGCTGTCATTTCAGTCATAGGAATACGTTTAATAATACCGGCATTGTTCACAAGGATATCAATTACGCCAACCTCTTGTGCCACTTTTGCCACCATGGCTTGTACTTCAACTTCTGATGTTACATTACAAACATATCCATGCGCATCAATGCCAGCTTCTTTATACGCACTAATACCTTTATCCACCAACTCTTGACTCATGTCATTAAATACAATCGTGGCACCTGCCTTGGCATAAGCACTCGCAATAGCAAAGCCAATTCCATAAGATCCACCAGTTACTAAGGCGACTTTACCTTCCAGTGAAAATCTTTTTAAAAAATCCATCTAATCCCTACCTCCCTTATTTTATTCAAAATCCCGGTTGATCTATATTTTTATCAATGTACCTTATGCAACAAGTATACCATACTAGTTTTTCATAATCCTGTCATTCTTTCTTATAAATATTGCATATCTTGAACAGGGCACTTATAATTACCATAAGAAAGGATAGATGCACATGCAAACCTTCACTTCATGTAAAGCAGCCATCACAGAATGCCTGGAAAACAAATATTATGCTATTGCCCATTTGCACCAGGAAGAATCTATCATGAATATGCATATCCATGATTGTTATGAAATATACTATTCCATTTCAGGCGGGAAACAATTTCTTATCGACAATCGCTTTTATGATATTAATCCGGGAGATTTGTTTATTATCAACCAATTTGAGAGCCATTGTTTAACCCAAATTAACAATATAATTCATGAACGTATTATTATTACTATCCATCCTGATTTCTTAAAGGAAATTTCGACTGCCAAAACAGATCTTAACTATTGTTTTACTGAGCGCAATCAGATATTCAACCATCGGATTTCATTAAACAAAGAGCAGCAGCATCGCTTTTTATATTTTATTAGCAAAATTACAACATCTAACGAATTTGGCAAGGATATCATCGAACGAGTAGCTTTTATGGAGCTGATGGTTATGCTCAATGGTTTATTTATAAATAACCATAGTTCGGAAATCGCGGATTCCAACTTTCAGTATAATCAGCAAGTACAAGAAATCCTTTCCTATATCAATCAGCATATCACCGAGGACATTACCGTAGAACAACTGGCAGACCGGTTCTATCTCAGTACCTCTTATATCTGCAGGATTTTTAAGGCCACTACAGGCACCACGATTAACAAGTACATTAATGCCCGCCGTATTACCATAGCCAAAGCTTTATTATCCACGGATTTGGGCGTCAGCGAAGTTTGTGAGCAATGCGGCTTTAATGATTATAGCAACTTTTTAAAAGCTTTTACCAAAGCAGTGGGCATATCTCCGAAAAAATATGCCCAATATAGTGCAAGCTAATTATAATTGTAGACCTTCGATCCTGTTGTTACAAATGCCCAAAGCCACCACCCCGCATAAATAATAACAATCTACATAACCTAACTAACAAAATCAGCTCTGTGGAGGCAACCTTTATGGAAAAATCTAATGAAAAAACCAATGCATCAGTTGGGTATGGTCCCAATAACCCCGAGCCACCTTCCCTTAGAGAATCAGATCCTCCAGTAGAAAAAGCTGCACTGCGTTCGGCTGCAGAGTATAATAAGGAAAAAATTACACCACCATAGCGAGAATTAATCTCGCTATTTTTTATTTTGCTTAATTTAGCGTTTGACAGATCAGCTTTTTCGCGGTGTTGTTTTATTTAATTAACCACCAGATAGACTAAGAGAGGGGGGTACGTCAATCTCAAGACAGTTCCTCCGTCTTCAATAAATCAGTTAACATTTCAATGAATTGTTCAGTAAGAACAGGGTCAAATTGAGTTCCAGCACATTTGCGTATTTCGTCAATAGCCTCTTGATAACGCATGGCTTTGCGATATGGACGGTCATTGGTCATAGCATCAAAGGCATCAGCTAGCGCAAGTATACGACAGGCCAATGGAATCTCTTCGCCAGCAAGATTAAGGGGATATCCTTCTCCATTCCACCATTCCTGGTGCTTTAGAATCCAATCAGCAATAGGAGCTAAGTCTGGCACTGATTTTGCTATCCGAAAACCAATATCACAATGACGACGCATAACAGAAACTTCATCAGGCGTTAGTCTTCCCGGTTTAAATAGGATACTGTCAGGAATACCCACTTTCCCTATATCATGAAACTTTGCTAGAAGCTTCAAGTCGGCAACCATTGGTCCAGACAGTTGAATTCTCTGAGCAAAATCTGCAACCAGGCTTTCCAGTCGCTCGGCATGCCCTTCTGTAATGTAGTCTCTGGCTTCTAGCGCTTGCATCATAGCCTGTACTATTGCACTACGTGTACTTAAACCCTTATGCATTTTTTCCCGATACATGTTGTTATCCGCCTCTTTAAACAGCGAATTGATATCCCCAAAGCCTATCGCCCAGCCACTAGAAAGACTTAACGGAAGTTGGTGATTAGTATCATTATATTTTTCTATCGACATTTTAATTGCCTTAGATAACTCGTTCATTTTCTGGGTCTCGGGATTTGACACCAATATTGCAAATTCATCTCCGCCAATTCTAGCGACAATATCGAGGGGAGATATGCAGGAACTCAGTATTTTGGCTACAGTCTTGAGTAATTCATCGCCTGAAAAATGCCCTAGTGTATCATTAATTAATTTTAGACCATCAACATCACAGACGATAATGCCAACGCTTTTTCCATTTTGCCTGCCGATCTTAAGTATTTGCTCCTCGAAATAAGTACGGTTATACACTTCAGTAAGTGAATCCTTTATGCTAAGAAGTTCTAACCTTTGTTCGATTTGCTTTTTATAAGTGATATCTCTGACTATTGCCATTACCTCGGAGTCACTATTTTTGACAAACCGAGCTTCAAAGAAACGTACTTGGTCATTTTGTGGCAGCTGGTACTCCATAAGTTGTATCTTTCCACTACTAATGGCCTGGTTTATATGACCAAGTGCCTGCTGTGCCAATTCCTGGGAAAAAATGTCCGCAATGTTTTTCCCTAAGAATTGATTTGGAGAAACATAGGGATCAAAGTTTGCCGGTTTATAGTCAAGAAAATTCCCATGACAATCAATACGTAAAATTAAATCTGGAATAGCATGCAAAATTTCTTGTTGCAACTGGTTAGAGTAAGCTAATCTTTGTATATATCGGTTGGCAATAATATAAATAAGCAACGCCGACAAACTAACAAAAATCCAGCCTTTTATAACCGAAAACAAAAGCGCAGCATCTCTATGTAAAGATAAAAATCCAACAATAGTATCAGATAGAAAAATCCATATTACCCCAAATACAAAATATACCAAAGAAATTTTTATTGCATAATTTTTGCTTGTCATATAAGGATCGTTCCTTTCGATATATTGGAAGAAAACAGACTCCAATAAATACCACAATAACGAAAATACTTAGAAACATCATTTATTTGAGATTCCCTAAAAACATCATAATTCCTGTTTTATTTCCACAAATAATCTATATTCGACAAAATCCCAAATGCCGCTTTGGTATCAGATTCAAACCTGTTTAAACCCGTCTCCTGTATTTGGGATGAAAAAAGAGCCAGACGGCTCTTACGTTTTATCACTTAGTTAGTAATCTAATTAACTCTTCCCGTTCTGCTTTGCTTAACGGATGATTATTAATTTGACTAACCCACCCTTTGATTAAGCTAAGTATTTCAGTCACCTCGCGCGAACTAGAAGCTTCATTTTTTAAGACCATATCAATAGTATCCCCCTTCTTTAGGAACAGTCAATCCTTGCTTGTAGCTTTGATTAGCTCGGATGACTGCTACTTTTAAATCCATATTATTCGCCTGGACTTATAGGTCAGCGATTTACTATCTTTACTATATTATCGTATTATTTGGCAATTCCTTAAGACTAAAGCCCCAAATCGTAGTTCTAAAGTCCTATTTCGATAATCAATTGACGGCAACTCGGCTACTATTGCGGTCATTATTTATCAATGCCGTCATTGCCTTCATAATACTTAAAAGCCCTCTAAGCAAATGCCCGGAAGGCTTGATTTTACTGGAGCGGGCAACGAGATTTGAACTCGCGACCCACGGTCATGCACTCTGTTATTTTTTCTTTAGCCTAGAACAAAAAACAGAGAGTGGAGCAAAGCAAACCGTCCCCACGCTTCTCTATACTGCATAAAAAATGATGCCACCCTTTACAAAAGATTGACATCACTACTTTTGTTTTTTAACTGTCTACTTGACAGGGCGAACTTCAAATCGGTGGGGGCTTTGATTTGGTATTTATATTACAACTACAATTACACAGAACTATTCTTTGGAAATCGGCAATTTTTTTAATCCATTTTTAATAAAGTGCATTGCTGCGTCATACATCTTGTCATCAGTTTCATCTTTAGAGTAAGACCAAATCAGCATACCTGATTTCGCATCGTATAATTTGAACGTTCCCGATGTCCATCCATAATATTCATAGTGAGCGGGCTTCGTTACCGTCTCAGAAACATAATTATCAATACTCGTTGTATAAACACGCATTGTACTAGAGTCATACATTGTCTGTTGATATGGTCTATTTACTAATATCGTATCCATTGATTCAGGAATATAATTTTCTCCTACACCTGAATCATTAATCTCAATAACTAATAACGCCTCCGCATACTTTACACCAGATTCTTGACTTAATATCTTAAGTATATTATTTTTATCATTAATCGAATTATCCCATGTAAGAGATAACCATTGTCCTTTTAATTGATCTGCCGGTATGAGAACATTTTTCCACCGTTTACTCTCTTTATTATAAATTCGGGTCAATAAAGTGTCGTCGAGCGCTTCTCTTCGTGATGAATTTAATGTTCCATCACCGTTGATTATATCGTTCAGAGAAGGAGATGTTTCTACTGTTGATTTTACTATCGGCCCTTGTACAAATGTAGAAGAATTCGGGAATACAAATTCCGTTTGAGGTTGCGTTGAACTTTGCTGCTGGGGCAATATTTCCTTTACATTATTTAATGGCCCCAGAACCACAACATGCTTAATTAAGGAAAAATCTACTTTTTTGTCCTTCCACTCCTCAGCTAAATTTAAGCTAGGCAATGATAGAATTAGGCATGCCATAATAATTATTTTTTTTAACATAAATTCACCTCCGTAAAACTATTAATAAACACATTACTATTTTATGTGATTCATATGACTTTAAGACTATTTTCTTGCACAGAATAAAAAGCCGCCCACCAGTTACCCGGCAGGCGAAAAAATAAAAATCCCACCCCCAAACGAATGGTGTGCTCCCTGCCAAAAGGAGCCGCTGGGACGGTGGTAGTGTCTTATTAATTTCCATATTGCCTTCCTAACGCAAAAAGCCTTCCGACAATTCGCCGGAAGGCTTGATTTTACTGGAGCGGGCAACGAGATTCGAACTCGCGACCCACGGCTTGGGAAGAGCCGAGAAGAGAGCGAGATAAGAAACCTCTGAATCCGCATAAATACTACGTTTTCTTAACCTACGTCCGACCACAGTATAACACAATTATCGACTTCTGACTACCCAAAAATAGGATGAATTGGACAACACCTTTAGAACTTCATTTATAACAACATATTTATATCAACAAATCTCTACACAAAAGTTATGATATATATAAATTCTGGAATTGAGCATTTGCATAGTCATCAGTCATACCACTAATTAAATCGGTTATACTTCTCATAAAAATATTATACTTGGCAAAATCCTGTGCATCATTTTCACTTGATTGAAGTCCCTGGAATATTCTAATTTCGGACTCAACATCATCTTTTTTTCCTTTCCGTATATCAACATAAGGTATATTCAATAGTTTTAATTCCTTATTAATCCTCTTAATGGTATTATCAGGTAATTGCCTAGGATTGCAATAATATGCCTTAAAAAGTTTTCTAATTATATATGCTGACTTCCCATCAAAACAGTTTACCTCTTGTGAATTGATTATTCGTGATTTTATTATCTCTTCTAGTTTGTCTAATACAAATTTATCGTCCTCATGAAATTCTATAACTTGCTCTTCAATAACTGGGGCGCAATTGAAATCAGGGTACTTGGCACTGTACTCCTTCATTTTAGCCTGAGAATTTTTTATAAGATTTTGCATGAAATATCCTAAGATAGCAGGGGTTATTACAGCTCTTTTTAAGTCTTCCTCATCAACGTATTCCCGCCCAGATTTCTGAACCTTATGAAGACAGTCTAATACTAACTCTTTCAATTTGTTCATTCTGGTATCTTTAGCGGCTTCGTTACTTATTTCTTCAACTAGAATATCAATAGATAGAACCCTACTTGCAATTCCATCATCCAAATCATGACCTCGTTGTGCAATTTCATCGGCTATTGCTACGACTTGACCTTCTAACGTTGAACAAAAATCTTTATCTAAATGCAAAAAACTCTCGTTACCAATGATAAGAAAATCATCTATTTTAAAGCATCCAGTTAAGCAGTCATCACAATTTCTCTTTCCTATTTTATGTTGTTTAATACTAGTATGCTTCAGCATTCCTTCCATTACTTGGAAACTGATATCTAGCCCCTCGTAATCAGCATACTTCTCTTCCAAGTAATTTACTAACCTAACACTTTGGTAGTTATGTTTAAATCCACCTAAATGTTCGGCCTCATGTCCGCTTAATAATTGTATCTTACCAGACATTATTAAGTCTAATTGGCGCTCCCCCTCATGACCAAAGGGAGTATGTCCTACATCATGTCCTATTGCAATTGCTTCAATCAAATCCTCATGCAGTTTTAGTTGCCGTCCTACGGCTCTAGCAATTTGTGAGACCTCCAGTGAGTGTGTAAGTCGCTTACGATAATGGTCACCTTTAGAAGTATTGTAAACCTGCGCTTTATCAACAGTTCGTCGAAATGCTTTTGAATGGATAATTCTTTCTTTATCCCGTTGAAATTCATTTCTTGATTCGTCAGGGGGTATTATTCCAAGAGGTCTTTTGGCATATTTACTTCTTTGTGCAAGAGGATGCAAATTTTGTTCAATCTCATACTGATAAATAGCCTCTGTAGATAAAGAACTATATGCACCTGGTTGATAAATATTTTGTATACTTTTCTTTAGGGAATAGTGATTAGATTCATAAATAATGTCAACCAGTTTTCTTTTGGGTAAGTCTTTAACAAACAAATATGAAGGTGTGGTCTCCAACCTGTGAGTAGTACCGCTAGACGTAGATATTTCATAGAGATTCTTTAATTGCGCTATTTCTAATTCATTTAAATTCTTAAAGGCATTAATTTTCAATTTCAGTGAATATTCCTCTTGTCGGCACTTAGTCACCCAAATTTTTTCAATACTGGCCTTTCGAGGGTCATACCCAGCAACAATGGTTAGTATTTCTTTATTATTGCTACCTTCAAAAGCATATGCTATTTTTTCCTTCTCGTTTCTTTTAGGGTCGTGTATGTAGGTTTTCTGCCTTGTAAGATAATCTTCTAGCACTTGATATTGAAAAGATGGACCAATTATATATTTCCAGATTAACACTTTCATTGAAAACACCCTCTCCTCTTCAACCTCAATAAATGACTTTAATCCATACTCCACCTGAATGTCATTACATCAATAAGTAACAAATTGTTTATGCATCGAAATCACAAGTATACAAATTAATCATTGTCGCATACTAGTGTACTATTTTTTATTCTACACTTACCTTGTTTTCGCAAAGCCACCTGCCATTGTTAAGTCAACAACTGGGGCAGGTATATGAGAATATTGTATATTAGATGGATAAAACCCCAATATCTCCCCCGTCTCAACATCATAATGTGCTCTAATAATAATTTCATCATCTATATGAGTAAATATTTTGATATCATTATCTTCTTTAATAGTTGCTAAACTTTCGTAGTGTTTTCTTAAGAACTTATTCTTTTCTTCTAATTCTTTGAGTGCTTGGCTAAATGGTTTAGCCAAGCACTCATTTCCATGTGAAATTAAACCTAAAATCGATAATCCCGCCATCGTAGAAACTGGCAACTTATTATTTATTGGAATAGCATTTTTTAGATTCATCAATGTCAACTTTGAAATGCTATCACCATATTGCGTTTTTAATATCTTTAAAATATCAATAATGTACTTGTACGCCTCCTCAATGTATTTATAAGCTTCATCTCGATTAGGAATATATCCTTTATGTATAACACTATTCCGAAAAGCTGCGTTTTTTTCAATAAATTTAGGGGGCGCAATTTTAAATTCTGATAGATACATATAATAAAACGCTCCTAGTTGCCTTTCTGATTGATTTTTCATATTATTCCAAATATTATTAAACTCATCTTTATCCATATTGTGGTGAATTGATACTACTTTTAAGCAAAATTCATGAAATCTTTCAACTGAAGAAGCAATACTGGAAATAGCCTCCCTATAATATCCATCTATCATAGCCATTGAACCAGATTCGAATAGCATTTCAAATTTTTCAGCTTGCAATAAAGTTATCGTTCGATGCCCATTTTCGCAAGTTGTTTCAAAATAAAATTTATCATCAATTTCCACTTCAACAAAGTTTAAGCTAGGAATTCCATTTTCCCTTAAACATTCCATGCAATGCAGATATATTTTAATGATGAACACCTCTTGATTATAATGTTTCGCTATTAGGTATAATTCTTGATAGCGTTAAATTCATCTACTTACTTCTCAAAAAAAATTTTGGCCAATACCATTTCCCAAAATAACGTATAATGTTACATTCCTCAAATTTTTTTGATTTATAATTTTACAAATAATAGCACAATTATAACACTTTTCCCATATAATTTATATCCATAAATTTGAAATTCAATCGAATGTTTGGTAGAATTGTAACAAATTAAACTTCATATGTTACCAAAATAAAAATAAACGAACTGGAAGCCAATTAACTTCTGGTTCGTTTTTCATTTTCGAGGAGGTATCCCTATGTTACCAATATCAATATTTCCCCGTGCATTATCCCAAACTTTTCGCCGCGAATTACCAAAATACTTTAATCAGGCGGAACTAAGAATGATTTTATCAGAAGAATTGCGTCAAAAAGACTATCCAAGTTGGTTCTTAGTTTTCTTTTTATCGCGGACAGGATGCCGTATTACTGAGGCACTTAATATTACCGTAGCAAGCGTTGATTTTTCATCCCGTACCCTTCGCACCCGAACCCTAAAACGTCGCGACATTTTTGAACGGGCAATTCCTCTTACAGGCGAAGTCATTGGCGTCATAGCTGAGTATATTGCAAGCCTTGGGCTTCAAAGACACGATAAACTATTCTCTTTTACCAGAAAAACCGCATATATTAAAGTCCAAAAAGCTTGTCGGGAAGCGGGGATTAAGGATGAACGTTGTCACCCTCATACACTTCGCCACACATTTGCCACAACCGCTATTCTTAATGGAGTCCCTCTACCAGTCTTGCAAGCTTGGCTCGGTCATCGGGATATATACAATACTTTGATTTATACGCAAGTACTGGCGGTAGACAGTCGGCAGTTTGCGGAAAATTTAAGATGGTAACAACATAGGTTATCTATATTACTCAATATCATTACCACCAGCATATAAATCAACATCTAATGGTAGGTCTAAATCTGATAACTTGTTAACATTTTCTTTATCTAAATGAATTCCCCACATCTCATTTTTGTGCCCATAATAAGCAATTTGTATTTCTAATGACGCTTTTAAGGATAACTCCAAAATTGATTTTTTATATGGCAACAAATCATCCAGCAACTTGGAAAGCTTATCTTCAACTCTGCCAGTCATTTTATCTATAGGTTGATAAATAATACCGCTATTCTTTCTTTTTCCACTACGCCCTACTCTATCATTCTTATTCCATCTGCTTGTAGGTTCAATTCCTAAATAGTCAATAATTTGTTCCGCATCAATATCATTCGAACAAACTAAAAGTTGCACTCTATTTCCTGCTGACATGTCCATCCATTTTAAAGTCATATCTTCAATGTAGACCACAAAGTAAAAATGTTGCTTTTCTATAGGAAAATAAATAGATACAACACCATTCTCGTTAATTTCTATATCTTCAATAATTGGAGTACCATTTTTTATAGTTAGATTATTTGATTTAAGATATTGCTTGGTTAATTCAAATGTCGGATTAACCACTTCATTAATGGCTATCTCTTTAATTTTATTTACATCCATTATTTTGAAGCCTTATTCCTTTCAAATCTCCATATTTGTCGACAATAGAATGAAGTTCTTTTATAGTTGATGAAAAGTATGTCTGGTCACTATTGATTTCAAAAAACAAACGTTTTCTCTCATGGGATAGTTCCCCAAAATCTCCTGATACTATGCAATGACCTTTATCATCAAATTCAAGCTTAACATTAAGCGTCTTGTCATATTCATTTGTAAAATTTATTTCACCGTGTAGTGATTTATAGGCATCTTTTAATTGATTATATAGATTAAATAGTTGCCCTGTACTAAAATACAGTGTTCCTTTGGCCTGATATTGCCCTAATGTACCACACTGTATTTCAATAACACCCCTAACATCGTAGCCACCTAGTACGGAAGTCTTTTCTGGGAAATTAAAAACCTCTTGAAAAACGATTGTTATGTAACCATCTGAACCCCGAATTGAAAAAGCATCCACCATGTACCACCCCAACTACAATCTATAATCTCTCCTGCCGCTTTTCTATAAGAGATTCGCGAAGTATTATCTTCTCAATCGCATCACAAATATGCCGATATGCCAAAGAATCATGCTCCCTGGCATTAATTGAGTTTATCAATTGAGAGATTTCCTTCATACTCCCAACCTCACCAAGAATAAACACAGCTGCAATCCATGCATCTTCATCACTCAAATGCTTTATTGCTACATCTCTGCATATGTCATCATTCATTAACCACAGATACTCTAATGCCCCTGTTTTTAGAATAATTTCACCACATAAGGCAATATTTCTAACTTCATCAATAGCGTAATGGTCATATTTCTTTAAGACCCAGTCAAAATACCACCTCGGAGAAATTCTGCTTGGTAGTTCAATTAATCCCTTTGACTTTCCAATAATAAATTTCCGAAAGACTAAATCCAAAAAGCCATCAGCCAGTTGAATTCGCAGGTGATAATGTCTTTTTTTGCTCTCTGTAACAATATAGTGAAGTTTGGCAGATTTCTTAAACCTACCATTTATGTATTCAGCAACTCTAGCTGTATCATATCTTTGATACTCAATATGTTTGCAATCTTCAAAGTTCAATTTATAAATAAATTGAGGGTCATTCATATACATTCTATCATGCGATGGCCACTCACGTTCGCATGATAACTCAACAGTTAATTGATTTCCATTATCGGATATAGCTACATTTAAAATAATACTATCATGAAAGTAATCACTGAAGATAAAGTACTTTAAATATCTATCGGCTATTTCTTTCGTTTCATGTTCATAATTTAACATAAATATCCCTTTCGGTTCTATTCATTCAATATCCCTTAAGATGCCCTCACTGCTATAACTCTATTTATCGCAATACTTATTACATTCTATTTCCTAAATCTATCAGGAATTGATTCCAACATCACTTCAGTAATAAGCTTGTTTTCCTTTAGGTGCCTTGTTATTTTATAAAGATACTCTTCCGACACATCAAAATATTCCTCACGATAACCGCGTTCAATTAGGAAATCTAATTCCTTCGCGGCTCTTCGTACAAAAACTGCAGCATTATCGTAATTCATTCCAATGAATAAAGCAATTGTATGATTTATATATGTTATCAAATTATAGTATATTGCGTTTCTTTTTACCCACTCAGGTTTAAATATGTCTTGAGAGTTAAGTATTTCAGCATATCTTATAATGACATTATTTCTATCGTTCATTTCAATATCACCCCTTGTCCTAATGGTGTCAAGAGAAATTATACAAATATACCCGTTCTGCTATCATTCTCATCAATGTATTTGATGCTCTCGAAACCTTTAGATTTTGCATTCTCATGCATCTTTTCTATCAATAAGGGTTCTTTGCAATATACATCAACATAACTACTATCTGCCACCAACATAATGATTTGACATTCACTAGCAATAAAGTCCTCATATTTATGTATTCGAGACTGAGAGGTACTGCCTTCGGGATAAGCTTGTATATTTGCAAAAATCAGGTAATAAGTGTTGCTATTAATTAAATCGAAAAAGTCCGCTCCCTTAATAACAGAATCAGGAAAAAGCTCCTCACCTAATTTTCCATTCACGCTCTTCCATATTTCCGTATGAAAGTCAACTCTCCACTCAAAATTAACACAATCAATTGGCTCCAATATACCTGCTATAAATTTACCATACTCATTTGGTATCTGAAATCGTATCCCTCTATACAACCTCATTCACTTCCTCAAGTAAAATTCATCAGTAAAAATTGCATATTGGCTTAAAAATCTGTCTATCCTTGAATACACTTCTTTTGTAGAACCATAAATTTCACGTTCAGCCAAACTATATTCATCTAGCATTAATGATAATGCTCTTTCTTCTAACTTCGGCAATGATTCATATGAATCAATATAATGTAAATACGATACTACCTTATCCTCAGAGTTTATATTCTCAATATAGCTTTTATAAATTAATCCCAATATAACTTTAATAGGAAAATCACAACGTTGATTTCCCTGTATTTCTTTTAATCGAGATATTATATCTACGATTTTTTTATTTTGCATTAACGATACGTCTATTAAATTACTATAGTTTAACTGACCTTGCTCGATATAAGAGTCAATCCAATCAAACACTTCATCTTTACTAAAAAAACCACAAAGCAATCCAATTCGATAGACCTCTATGCGTTCTTTAAACGTAATCAATTCTGTAACTCCTTTACGCAAAGTCATTTTTACATTATTTAAGTGATGTAGTCAAATTAAGCGTGTCGATTAATTATTTCACCAGATAATGGATATAACCTCTTTTAGACCAAAACTTAAGCCAGCAATCCCTAGAGGATTGCTGGCTTCTCACTTGTCATAGTTCTTGTTTCCATTGCAATAGTATATTCTTTCTCATTATCGGAAACCCGCTTCCGCCCTCAGCCTCGCCAGGATACCACACATTTTGGCCATTAGCTACTATGTCTTAGTACCGCAACATTGCCAATACATTAATCCTATACGCAGGTTCTCGTCGTTGTTTTTCCATTTTATGGCTTAAATCGTTGGTAAAAATATTTTTCAAATCGCCTTCAAAATCAGTCAATTTTTTGCACATTGGCACCATGTCCTGTGTATCAAAGACAAATTGCTTTGTTTTGGTTAGTTTTAGTTAGTCTTGTCCATTGCCAGTGGGCTCATTGTAAATATTATCCATTAAAATAAACTTTTATATACCCCCGTTTTTTCAGAAAAAGTATTTTTAGACGTGTTATGCTATGAATTGTCCACCAGGAAAAAAATTGTAAAGGAGTGATTCTATGAAAACCCACGAGAAAAACATCTACATCAAACGTCTCAAATCTGGTCATCTGGTAACTAACGTTCCTCACAAAATCATAAGCCATTCACCTGGTGGTTTTGAAATCGGCTATAACGGATGCGGCCCTGCCGATTTTGCCCTCAACGCATTATTAATGGCAACAACTCAAGAAAAGATAGCTTGGGGCAACTATCAAGACTTCAAACGACAGTGGGTGTCACAACTTCCCCATGAAGGCGGAAACATTCCCATTGCCACAGTACGACGTTGGCTCTACAAAAACATCATTAAAAAGCACAAATTGTGCAAATAGGAGGAGTTCATATGAAAAATATAGCAAGCAAACTTATTAAGGTATCCCGCGAGTGCGCCGCCGTCGCCAAAAACGGCACAAATGATTTCCATCGTTATACTTACGTCCAAGCCAACGATGTCGCCAAAATAGTTAATCAAGCGCTTATCAACCACGGCATCGCAACCACAGTTACTCACGAAGTATTAAATTTTGGTTCTGCCACTAACAAAAACGGCAAAGAGGAAAAGGTTGTTACAGTCAAAGCCACCGTTACGTTCGTTGACGCCGATTCAGGAGAAACTCTGACAACCACAGGACTTGGTTCTGGTCAAGATATTGGCGATAAGGCCACCATGAAAGCAGAAACAGCCGCATTAAAATACAGCTATATCCAAGCTTTTAACATGGCTTGCAGCGACGCAGACCCTGAAGCCGATTCTAGCGTCGACGAACGGATGGGTGCAGAAAAACAAAGAATCAAAAGCACAAGCAATTCAACAATCCCTGTACAAAACAATACAACATCTTCACCTACCCAATCACGCTGTTCTTCATGCAATGACCCAATATCGCCTACTGTGCACAAATTCTCCATACAAAACTTTAACCGTCCACTTTGTCGCGATTGCCAAAAAACACATTAACCACGACTACTCAATCAAAAGGAAGTGGCTCTATCGTACAAAAAAATACACCTGCCAAAGCAGGTAATAAAGAGAGGTAATTTCTATGAACAATAATCAAACTATCAACAATACAATTACATCGGTCATTAGCAAGAACTCCTGGTGGAAAAAAGACCACAATGGAAAAGACATTCTTAACGCACCCACTTTAGCGGATTATATCGCCCAACAAAGCAATCTTCTGTTTGCCAACGGCGAATTACATTACTACCATAACGGCGTCTATCGAAACGACGCGTCCAAGCATATCAGCAGCATGGTTGTCCAGCTCTTGGGCAATAAGTTCCGCTCTACTCACAGCAACGAGGTACATCGCTACCTCACCGACTCCTACAGCAATTCCCCTCAAAAGTTAGATGGTTCCACACAACTCATCAACCTTGAAAACGGGTTGCTCGATTGGCAGACTAATACATTGCACGACCATACGCCAAACTACTTATCGAGCATCCGTGTCCCTTTGACTTACGACCCCAACGCAAATTGCCCTAATATTGAACGGTTTTTAGCGCAAGTGCTTCCGATAGAATGCCATGATTTAATTATTGAGTTATTCGCTTATTGCCTATTGCCTACCACCAAGTTAGATATTGCCGTTGTTCTCATCGGCAATGGCGGCAATGGCAAGTCTGTCCTCCTTAAACTCCTGAAACACTTCATAGGCGCAAACAACACATCTGCCGAATCCATCCATGATATTGAAAAAAACCGCTTCCGCCTGGCTAGTTTGACAGGAAAGCTGGCAAACATCTGCGCAGATATCGAAGGGCAGCACCTTCCTACTTCGGCAAGCTTCAAAAAATTAACCAGCGGTGACGAAATCTCCATAGAGAAAAAATACTGTATGCCTTACAGCACTTGCAACTTTGCCAAGTTGTTTTTCTCCTCCAACCAGCTTCCGACCTGCAATGACGTCAGCGACGGCTTCTTCCGTCGCTGGATAATCTTACGCTTCCAGGCCCAGTTCTTGCCAGGAACTGCTGACCCTGACCTCATTGAAAAGCTAACAACGCCACAAGAGCTGTCTGGCCTTTTAAACCTCGCTCTGCCTGCCCTGCGCCGCTTAATGAACAGAAAGCAATTCAACCTTCCTCGCTCTGTCGCGCAAGAGCTAAACTATTACCGCACAGCCAATGATTCTGTAGCTGAGTTTCTAGAGGAAAATTGCCAACTGGACCCAACGTATTTATATTCCACCACTATGTTATTCACCCACTACATGACTTGGGCCAAAGCATGCAATTACAAACCTTGCAATATCAAAGAGTTCACCCAACGCTTACTCCAGCTTCATCCAGAAATTAAGCTTGATAAAAACAAGGGCAAACGCCATTGGAAAGGAATTGCCTTTATCGGCGAAGCCTCCTAATTTTATATAAGTTTCCTTTAAAGGCAGGGCATTACGCCCTGCTTTTTTATTAGGCCGTTTTCGCTTCCTCCGTTTCCATCGGCACCCTAATCTCGTATACTAAACATACATACGTTTAACCATCAAGAGTAAACCCTATGCCACTAGCTGACGAAATATTTTAAACGGTATTTTTCTATATGCCGAATGAGGAGAGAGTAATTTTGAAATTACCCAAAGGCAAATTACAAACAATCTCAAGTGGGTTTCTCTCATATGATTTTTTTGACGCAAAAGCAGATTCAATATACGAAATAGGCACTTCGTTGACAAACCACTTTGGCTTCAAAGAACAAGGTACTCCATCGATTGGGTGGGATTTTTGCAATAATGATGTAAAGTTAACTGTTGGTTGGGATATTTGGAGCGGGTGTTTTATAATGTCCCCTTGCAAAAAAGGTGACACGTTTATAATTCAATACCAAAGTTACATCGAGAATTTATGAGTCCAAAAAATAGATGGTCATTTTTAATATCAGCCAACAACAGAACACTACAAACTATTAAGGAATGCATTTTCGGAAAATGGTAAAGACGGTAAGACGCCAGTTTAGCACTACTTCTCCTCCTGCACAGCCTACCTATAACTAGAAAGGCTGTAAAGCAAGAGTATACTTAGTCAGCAGCCAGCGTCTTGCCGTCTTTTTCTATTTGAGGAAAGGTCAAACCGTAACCCTTTATTATGTTGATGTTCTTCAAATGCCAAAATCTATGCTTATCATTTAAAAGCAAGACACTAAGACGGGTGTTTTACATTACTTCTCCCTACATCAACTACTTTGCTTTTCAGAAAAGAAGAGAACACAGTAAAGAGAAGTAATCAGGTTCTCCCGTCTTAGTGTCTTATTACTCTTTTCAGCATTTGCCGAACGTTATGTACATCTTCTTAAAATGCACAAGGCGCACAGGGATTTGAATTAGCATCTTCTCCACTATGCGCCTTGTATCATACTGCTTTGCAACATCAGCTATTGCTATTATTGTCACTTGGCTTTCCATGCATCCATGTTTCCATTTCTTGCAAAAAGCATTCTCGGCAGCGCACCTGGTTTGTATCGTAATCAGGAAACCGCTCTTCACCAACCTCAATTAGCTTGCCGCAGTCCATGCAGATGCTGGCAACACCAGGCTGCCTTTGCAATGCTTCTTTTCGGGACAGATGCTCATAATAGCCTTGCGTCTGAAAGACTTTTTCTGCTATTTGCTGAGGAGACAATGCTGTCTTAATGGTATCATCCAGCACTTCTTCAGGAGCTTCAATTTCCACCATTAGCACCATTTTATCCAATGATGTGCGCTGTACATAGAAAAACAAAGCATGCTCTTCTTTGAGCAAAGATAGATTATCCGCTTCGCGAATGATATGCGCAAAGCGATTGACCAATTTGTTTTTATTCACAGGGATTAACCTCCTTTTTTCTGATACTGAAAGGATAGCAAAACTTTTTTTCTTTACCAAAGAATAAAGCCGTTTATTCTTTGAAAGTGCATACTATTTTTTGATACGATTATTTCATAACCACTTCTCATCTTTTTTGAGCGTTGCTGGGCACGAAAGAACAGCCGCTCCTCGCGTTTGAGGCGGATTACTGGCACGACAGACAGTATCATAAGGATTCGGTTTGGCAATTGTGAGTTTTTGTCCCTCCGCAACTCCTATATGGAATATGGAATAACGAACCCCTCGGAAGCTAATTCCGACATGGTCAATGTCGTCTATGATAGATAACTTGTACGACAAAGTTGCGGGTCAACATGCAGATTGCCAATCTGCAGAGTTGGCTATGCTGTCGCTACTATCCGCCTGCCAAGCGGATATGCAGACAGCATCGGCAAAGCGACGTGCATCGAGAGGTGCTTGCGTCGCTATGATGGGGGCTGCGGGCAATACCGCTTCTACCCACTGCAATCAAGCAAATATGGGCGACTTGGAAACGATGCATTCCCACCTGCGGGCGTGTGTCTGTTGAAATCAAAATGGTGCAAATCCATCCTGCGGGACGTTCGGAAACGGCGTAACGCTAGGCACGGCGGGGGAGTCAAGTGTCGAAAGACAACTGGTAAATAGCTCAACCCGTAAAGGAACTGTAGCAAGGTACAGTCTAAAGCCCCTACACCGAAGCATAGCTTGGAAAAGGTTGGGGCAATCGTGTAAGAGACTGCAGAGAAGTGACCAACTGCGTTGACGTCGTTAGTGTAGACAAATCAGCGTTTGCTGAAAGTAGCGGGGGTTTTACATATTCTACCCCGTACCGCAAGGCACACAAGCTAACGAATAGCAACTTGACTGCAGTCTTGATGATTTTGACTAACAAGGCAAGACCTGAACGGCGGCGGTGTGGCAACCGCCGTGCGAAGGTTGAGAGATTGGATGAGTAGGATGCTTTAACAAGCGCGACGCTGTTGCTGGTCAGTAATAGTGCGTTGGTTGTCAAGGTGGCACTTGACGAGAAGACCTGCCGAAAGTCCTTGCCGCAAGCAATTTTTCGTACTGGGGATTATTCCCCATCCGTGTAAACCAACCTTGGGTTTATAGGGATGGCGAATAATTTGGCAGGGATGCCGTGTTCTTCGTCATCGGGAGGTGAAAACATGAACACTATATGTCTTAGTTGGCAGGGATTGTTGCAAATGCTCGTTTACTTGCTATCGCGCGGCTACTATTTTTACTGCCCCATTCAATTAAGTATGGACAAGCAGGAGAAATGGGAAAAGACTGATGCAAAACTCATGCAAAAATATCAGGTCAGCCGCTCTAAATTCCAACGCTGCCGCCGTAAGGAGCAGGGCTTTGCCAATTTCTATTACTTACGGTGGCAACATATCGGCTTTATTTTGCATTCACAGGGTATCGTGGCAGATGACCTTTGCTATGACGATACATTTTTTGATATTCGCCGCCATGCTTTACAGCTCTCCATCAGCGAGAGCACTACCTTATCCATCTATGTCCAACGGGCTATCGGCAATAAGATTTCTGTATCGGCACGAATGTCGCCTGGCATGTTCCGAGGCGTGAAAGCTGCTTTGAGCAATGTTACACGGTCTAAAAGCATCAAACAGATTTGCTATGAATTCAATAAATTGAACGGTATACCAGCCTATGCAGGCATCATTGAGCAAAAACGTTCTCTTGCCGCCTATTTAGTTAAACAGGCACACCGTCATCAACTGCTTCTTAAAACTTCTCAACTGCGCATTTATACTCGCTTACACCGATACAAAGTGTTTGCAAAAAGTTGAACCCGCCATTGCTGGCGGGTTCTTTTTCAATCCGACTTATTGTTCAAAATAGAAGTGTTCTAATAGCTTAATTCGCTTCATGGTTTCTTCGGCATTTAACGTTTCCTGATAAAGTCTATTCACCAACTTTTTAGAAACCAGAAGCATTCCTTCTTCCAACTCAGCTACTGGCTGCTCGACAAGGGAATCTAGAAGCAATTTCTGCGCTGCATGTTCTTTGGCATAAAATGCTTCATACATATCAGTACCATAAGAAATTCCCCACTTCAAAAAATATTCCGTAATTACGGAAACAAAAGAGCAATAGGCTACATTGCTTTCGTTAGGATAACGCTGCTTCAGTGATGCAATTATCGAGTCTGCAATATTATCTTCATCATTACTGCACCAAATGTCTTCGTAACTTGGCCCCGAAACTCTCTTAGCCAGTTCTTCGGGATAATCCTTGGGAGCCAGTTCATGATTGAGGGTAATATTATAGTGGTCAAACACGGTTTTGCGGTCTAACAAATTCATATCCATCAACTCCTTGGTATTTGAGGTTCTATTGTGATAAACAATTAGCGTTACTGCTGCAGTCAGTTCTTGTAATTGCCTACATTATAATTGTACCAAAATTGTACTTTTTTTCTTGAAAAATGACTGTTTTTCGAGGGTTAGCACAAAAAAACTTCTATATTATTTGTTTTCGCATAACACAATGGATATAATCTTAGAAACAGATAAAGGTTCTGGGCATCCTATATTGCACAGCGTGCCGACTGGTCACGGCGAGCGTCATTCATTTTCTGAACAGCGTTTACTCCATTACGACAAATGGACTAACAAAAAATCAGGGCTTCTGCCCAGTTAACACTGGGTAGGGCATCAGCATCCTCCTAGTGTTTTTATTTAAACATTAGGGAGGAGTAACAAATGAATGGTGAATTTACAAAACGGCACTATATTCCCCAAGTAGCGGTTAGGCTTGTCAGGGAAGGCAGTATTATTACTGCAGAACCAAAAATTATCCGTCAGCCTTCCAATACGATTCCCCTGCTTGAAAAAATATTTGAAGGACTTATAGTAGAGCAGTTTGTTGCCATATTGCTAAATACTAAAAACCACGTGTTAGCGGTTAGTATTGTCAGCAGCGGCAACGTAAATAGCTCGATTGTCCGTCCTGCGGAATTATTTCGGATAGCTTTGCTGCAGGGAGGAACAACTACCTCGGTGATTTTAGCTCATAACCACCCCAGCGGCGACCCGTCGCCAAGCCAAGAAGATATTTCCTTGACTAAACGGCTCGTCGAGGCTGGGAAACTACTGGATATCAGTGTATTAGACCATATTATTTACTCAGACAGTTCGTATGTAAGTTTTAAGGAAAAAGGAATTCTCTAAACTTAAAAGGGATACGCAATTGCGTATCCCTTTACTCGTTTTATAATTTCATTAGTATCGCTTTTTTCTTGCCTGCGCTTCGTCCAAGCAGGTTGGCAATCGGCGATGCAGTTTGGTGAGCCTGCTGAACATCCGCTTCAAGCAGCGCTACATAATTTCGTGTTTGTTCCAACTTGCTATGTCCCATAATTTTCTGTAAAGCAAATACCCCTGTTTTGGAAGAGTTTCTTAAAAAATAGAGTGCAAAGGTATGCCGTAAATGATACGGTGTGATTTGTGTACCGATTATTTTCGAATAAGCCCTGAATCTATCACGCAAATCTCCTGTGGTAATTTCTTCTCCGCGCCAACTACAAAAGACTAACTCGTTATTCCAACTTGCATGCCGATAATGAATAAGCTTTTTGATAGCCGAAATACATACATCTGATATCGGTAATGTTCTCTTTTGTTTCGTCTTCGTAATATTTTCCCTCAAATATAAATAGCCATTAGCAAAGTCAAAATCAGAAATACATATTTGAATTAACTCATTTGGACGAATACCCGTATCTAGTGTTAAAACCATTGCCGTATAATCACGTAATCCAGCCCAAGTATTTTTATCAGGAGCATCTAAAAGCTTTCGGATAACTTCTTCACTATGTTGAATAACTCGACTCGTATGCTGTTTATACTTCATTGCCGTACAGGGATTGCTATCTAGATACCCTTCACCTACGCAATACTGAAAGAAGCCTCGAATTGCCTGAAGTTGCTTATTATAATGCTCGTTGTTTTTGCCGCTCAAAAATTGCAATATTTTTAGCTTTAATCCTTTATCGCTGATTTCTCCCTCAAAACTCGCAAGAAGGTGCCGCAGAGTATTTCGTATAGAATTGACCGTATACTTAGATACTTCAGCTTCCCTTATAAGTATATATTCCTCCGCTAAAAGCTCAAAATCAACCGTCCTCTTTAGTTTCATAATTACGCCGTCTTCATTTCTTTTGGACATAAAAAAACCAACCTCCCTTATTGGGTACGTTGGTTAAGAAACATTGACACGATTTTAAACTCTCTCAATCTCTGGTTTTCTCTCTCATTCTCCATCATCTTCATCAAAAGTTCTGACGTCCCAAAGCAGTATTTCTTTGGGGTTTGAGAGGCTCATCTGAGGCTGAGAAGCCGCGTCGTTGTTGATTTTTCTGGAGCGGGCAACGAGATTCGAACTCGCGACCCACGGCTTGGGAAGCCGGTACTCTACCACTGAGCTACGCCCGCACATGTATTGATTTTACTAGTTTCCAGGAGAATGCATCTGATGAACAATCACCTGTATAGTCGCTAGGTGTACTACCCAACACTCGATATTATATATTAAAACTTTAGAGAAATCAAGGGCTGGTGAACATTTACTACCTGCTTCCCTAGACAACCAGCCTCATGTATACTGCTGAATAATCTTACAGATCGCTATATTAGGGGGGTAACAACTTTGTGCACCTTACCAAATGCACTAGGCACTGATAAAAACCTCATATAAGGCTTCTATCGCTGTCATATTCGATACCGTATCGTACCCAATCCAAGCTATCTATATGACTTGGGAAATATTTTTTTAAGCCAACACCATTAAAGCACCCAGTACCCCCAAAAAGGAAGCCCCCGGTGTCCCGCCCTCAGAAAGTCAGTAAACAGTAACCGCACACTTTGCCCCTTTGAGTTTTCCTGCATAGGGGGAGGAAACAAGTACCTCAAGGATGGAAGCCCCCCTGAGCCATGGCCTTCGTTCAGCCTCCAAGGTACCATCTTATTCCAATAAGTTTGCGAAGTGCTCTCATGTTGACTTACCGAATAACCTCTGTTCCATCAGGTACTCTAACGTATAACATATAACTTAAAGTTACTATGAAATGTGAGATATTACTCCGCCACCCTTTGCTAAAGAAATAGTCTTGTTATTATTTATAAGCATGATTGAGATTGTTTTATTATCATCTGAAATAATAGTGTATCCTTCATCACCTTCTGTCATACCATGTAAAAGCCCTTTGCCTATTCTACAATAGTGTAATATTCCTGCTCTGTTAACTATATCTCCTTTTAACTGAAACTTGTTGCCGTCCTCATTCCAGTTAAACTCCACAGTGTTCGTAGCCTGAGAAACATTTACTTCATTCCCTGTAGACGAAATCCACGTTCCTGAAATATCGACATTTGTAGCAGTTTTAAAATATGATCCACTAAACATTGATAGAAATCTTTGTTTTTCAATGCACGCTTTTAGCTTCTCTTTTAGAATTGTATCTTCCTTTTCCTCTGCCGTCGCGAGCTTAGCTATAGCACTACCCACATTCGCATGCACCTCACTCTGCACCTTTGCCTTATCTAATAATTTCCTAGCTTCTTCACCAAAGCCCGCATCTATATATTGGTATGCTAAATTAGCTGCCGCTAATGAATTTGACATTTCCCATGATTTTTTATAATGTTCCATAGCTTTTAAAGGCATCTTTAGTTCTTCATAACATACACCTATATTATTAAGCGCAGCTTCATGGTCTCCTTTAAAGTCAATCAACTTATAATAGTGTCCAAAAGCTAAGTCATTTTTATTTTGCTGACCATATAAATAAGCAAGATTAAATCTAATTTCTATATTATTGGGTTGTAATTCCAAGCATTTCTCTAACGCAAATGCTTCTTCTGGTTTCTCTTCTTCTTTTAAGAGATAAGCTAAGCCAGAATAAATAATATATAAACATTGCTCATTTTGAGTTAACTCTAAACTTTGGGATAAAATTTGATAGGCTAAATTTATATCTCCTGATAGATATAGACAGCGCGCTCTATCTGCAAGAAATCTAAATTCATCTTCTTCATTGTCAGCTTTTTCTGAAGCTTCCATAAAGTAATCTGCAGCC
Organism: Bacillota bacterium; assembly: GCA_023443285.1. Lineage (GTDB taxonomy): Bacteria > Bacillota > Negativicutes > Sporomusales > Sporomusaceae > Sporomusa. The sequence continues at coordinate 1,340 of JAEZVB010000075.1, read as the reverse complement.
TTTGCAAATTGCTTATCCTTTTCATAACACGAAGCAATAATTCTATTAATTAGGGAATATCCTTCTGATCTCTCGTGTTTCTCTGCTAACTCTTTTAAAGCAGCTAAAGCGGAGTTTCTACCCAACCTATATTGGCAGAATATATACCATGCTTCATTTTCAATTTTCTTATTCAAGTCACATTCTTTACCTGATAAATCTATAAATACTTCATCCAACTTTTCTAAACTTTTATCTGCGTAACAAGCGGACAAGAGTCTAGATAACCCACTAACCTCAAGTTCCTCAGAATTATTATGATTATTTTCTATTGTCGCAACAACGTCTGCTTCAATTTTTGTATTTACTCGTATGTCTTTATCCCGTAACTTATCTCCTTCTTTTAATGTTGTATCCTGGACTCCTAACAAAGGAATTTTGCCAGGATAGTACAATCTTGATAAAGTCACTATGATCGAAGTCATGACACTTGCAATAATAACTAGCCAATTGGCAGAGGACGTTTTCTCGTGTCCTGCAGGTTTTTCTTCCCCCACAACGCCTGCCCCCCGAAGTACAACTTCAGGTTTAGTTGGAATTCCATTGGGACTTGATCCAAGTAAGGAAACTATCACTTTTTCTTCTGGATTGAGATTTGCAATTTTTATTACTAAGTAGTCACTCTGCACAGCTTCTTCAACTACGCTTACCAAATTTTGGGATCTTATCTTATACTTGTCAATTTGTGCTCCATTTAGTTTAATTCTACAAGCAACTTCATTTACAATTTTTTTGCCTGCATTAAATATGCTTATATCATATATCCCAATTGCTTTATCTTGATCATTAAAAGGTACAGTTTCAGTTACACTATAGTAAAGAACGGGCTCACGTTCTTGCCATTTCGTTAATAGAGCATTAGCAGTAAAAAGTACAATTAGAGTTATCAGACCAGTTGCTAAAGTTTGTTTCCAGTTTATTTCCCCCATATATTTATCCCCCCTAATATTCCACGCCCTCCTTATATTCTTTAAATATTCTGGGAAAACCTGCAAACAGTCATAAAACAACATCTTTCTTTGACCCTAAGGCTAAAGCACAATCAAGGCAGGACTTAGACAATCGGAACTAAAGGACACATAGATTTTTACAAAGGGGGGATGGAACAAGTACCTTTGAAAAAGAAGCCCCAGGGTAAGCTCGTACCTTCAACCCATAGAAACGCAAAAAAGCATGAATAAGTTAATGCTAATTGAGCCACTAAGTTAATGTTCGAGAGCCACCCTGTTAATTAAACAGAGCCACTATGTTAATCTGAGAGCCACCCATGTTTATATCCATTAAATAAAATGGAATTGTGC
>JAEZVB010000064.1 GCA_023443285.1 Bacillota bacterium | reverse complement strand
AGGCACCAGTAAGCTTAGTGCTTTTTTCGGTAGAGGCAATAATCGCAGTATAGCTTTGGTAACAAATCCAAGTGTCCCTTCAGAACCGACAATTAGATCTTTGAGACTATAGCCAGAGCTATTCTTTACATTCTTACCTCCCAATTGAATGACTTCGCCATGGGGAAGTACAACCTCAAGCCCCCGCACATAATCACGGGTAACACCATATTTGACGGCGCGCATGCCACCTGCGTTTGTACTGATATTACCGCCAATGGTAGCACTTTTTTCACCAGGGTCGGGGGGATAAAAGAAGTCGTATTTTTCAACATAGGCAGATAGCTCCATGAGAAGCACACCTGGTTCTACCGTTATTGTAAGATTTTCTTCGTCAAGCTCCACCATTTTGTTCATACGTATCGTGCTAATCATAATTCCGCCATATAATGCGACAGAGCCGCCGACTAGGCCGGTTCCCTGACCGCGGGGGGTAACAGGAATGTTATTATCATAGGCATATTTCATTATTGCGGCTACTTCCTCGGTTGTTAATACTTCAACAACTACTTCGGGATAGCTTCTAGTCATACTCAACTCGTCTCGGCTATAGGTTTCGGGTACTGCTTGACCGGTAAATACCCGTTTATCGCCACAAAGGGAAACAAGAAAGTCTATGTCCTTTTCATCAAGCTTTTTATAACTCATACCACCAGCTCCTAACGATTGAGATTTTATGATTGGCGTAAACTTTCGAGTTTTTCGATTAGTTGGGGAATAATTTCAAATATGTCACCGATAATTCCATAGTGAGCGATATTAAAGATAGGAGCGTTTTCATCCTTATTGATAGCAATAATCACTTCTGCTTTATCCATACCGGCAACAAATTGTATGGCACCTGATACACCGCAGGCAATAAGCAGCTTGGGTTTTGCTGTTCGGCCACTTAACCCAATTTGCAGTCTGGCATCAGCCAAACCGCTTTCTATAAGTGGTCTGGTTACGGCAACCATACCGCCAAGCATTTCTGCTAACTTAGTAATAATACCTAAATCTTTTTGATTTTTAACGGCTCTGCCGGCAACAATTAGTACTTCAGCATCTTCGATACTGCGAATTTTTTCTTTATTTTTTAAACCTAGAACAGTAATCCGTGATCGCAAAGCTTGCTTATTTATTTCGCAGAGCGTAAGTTTGCCGGTAGGCTTGGATATTTTTTGTGGTGCAGAAAATACTTTATATCTGACTGTGGCAAATTGCGGTCTATGGTTAGGAGTATAGATATGTGCCATAATATTACCGCCAAAGGCCGGACGAATTTGTGCTAAGTTAGTATCTTCAGACACGTCTAGCACTGTGCAGTCAGCCGTTAACCCAGTACCGAAGCGGGCGGCCACTCTTGGGGCCAAGGAGCGTCCCAGGTTGGTACTGCCTACTAAGATAATACTTGGTTTTTGCTTGTTGATAAAATCTTCAAAGAAAGCGGTATAAGGTTCAATTCTAAAGTCCTGTAGTTCCGGGTCATCATAAAGAAAAACCTCGTCCACGCCATAAGCTAATATTTTGTGCGCAGCATCCTTGAGGTTATGACCGATAAACAGGCAATATACCGGATGCTTAATTTTGGCAGCTAGTTCTTTGGCTTTGCCAATTAGTTCATAAGTAACAGGATGGATATGACCATGCGTGTGGTCAACATATACGGTAATGCCCCGCCATACACTTTTGTCAATTTCCTTAATGGGTTCTTCAATACAGGTAAATACTCCCTGTGGTCCTTTTTTGACACAAAGGTTACACATTTTACAGGCAGCACTAATGGAGAGATACTCATTATCGTATTCAATGGCGCCAAACGGACAGAGCTTAATTAAATCGTCAGGATTCGTAACCAGTTTTTGCTCGATTATGATCTTAGCCATTTCCACCCTCCTGTAACAGCTTGAATTCCTGTAGCTTTGCTACGAGTTTATTTACTAAGTCGGCAGAGTCTCCCTGCCAAAGTTCTCTGTCAATCTTTGCCTCTGGCGCAAAGATTCGTAATACCCTTGTTGGCGAACCATTAAGTCCGTATTTTAGTTCATCCTTATCGTCAAAGTTTTCCAAACCATAGAATTGTATCGCACGATCGCGTGTTGTAAGTTTTAATTTGAAAGAGGGCAGGCGCGGTTGATATATTTCTTTTTCAACAGTAAGTAGGCAGGGGAACAAGACTTCAACGGTTTCGATAGTATTTGTCATATCCATCTCAACAATGATGGAGTGTTCTTTAACTTCGATAATCTTTCGTACATAAGCCACATGGGGGAAATCCAGAAACTCGGCTAATTCAGGTCCTACTTGGGCAGTATCACCGTCGGTAGTCTGTTTACCGCAAATAATTAGGTCAAAATCACCCATTTTCCGTAAGCCTTGGGATAAGGTATACGCAGTTGCCAGTACATCAGCACCGGCAAATTTTCTGTCTGTCAGCAAAACTCCGCCGTCGACTCCCATCATGAAGGCTTCCTGAATAATTACGGATGACTGAGGAGGTCCCATACTTACTACTTGTACAGATGCTTCTGTTTTCTCCTTAATCCTAAGGGCTGTTTCTACGGCGTATAAATCGTAAGGGTTCATTTTTGAATCAACCCCTTCACGCTTTAGTACACCGGTTTCTTTATCTATTTCAACTTCGGTAGTGCCAGGAACTTGTTTGATACATACCGCGATATTCAAGAAAAAGCCCTCCCTGTTAAATAATTATAAGTAAGGTATATTGTCTTATAGATAGCATTATGAGTTATGGTTTACCTTATACTTGTCTTTATAAAAAATTAAGAAATCTGCTGAACAAAAAAAGATCACCTAAACTGGAAAGGGTGGTTACCCTAACTGAAGTTTAGGTGATCTTACCAATGGCTTAACCATTCCTGGTTGAAGGTTAAGCCATTGTAGCTAATACATCTGCCAGATTATTCAACAGGTTATCTAAATCATCTCTAGTAATTACCAGCGGCGGTTGGAAGGCCATGACATTGCGGTCAGGTCCATTTTTGCCAAATAAGAAGCCGCGGTCTTTCAGCTGTTCTAAAATAGTATCAAGCTGCTCAGCAGCCGGAGATTTATCAGGATTAACAAGTTCGGCACCAAGCATTAAGCCGTGTCCGCGAATATCTCCGATAAGCGGATATTTCTTTTGCAGGTCGATTAGACCGCGTTTTAGGTATTCGCCAAGTTCGGCAGCACGGGCGGGTAAGTTGTTTTTGGTGATTACGTCAAGGGTAGCCAGAGCGGCGGCTGAAGTTACCGGGTTGCCACCAAGAGTAGATGCTCCCGGGCGGGTATAGCTATCGGCAATTTCAGGACGGGCGGTAAACGCGCCAACAGGAACCCCGTTACCAAGAGCTTTGGCCATTGTCATAATATCTGGTTCTACACCATAGTGCTCAATAGCAAACATTTTACCGGTACGGCCAAAGCCTGTCTGAACTTCGTCGATGATAAGCAAAATATTATAGTTTTCAAGAATTTCTTTGACACGTTTGAAGTAGCCGGGTGGAGGGGTAATAATGCCGCCGTTGCCCTGAAGGGGTTCGGCAATAAGCGCAGCGACCTGACCAGAGGTTGCAGTTTTTATTACTGTTTCAATCTCGTTGGCACAGGCTAGATCACATTCTGGATGAGTTTTGCCATAAGGGCAGCGGTAGCAGTAAGCATTTGGCGCAAAACTGATGCCGCCGACCGGACTGGTATCTGTACGCCACATCGACAGGCCGGTAAGGCTCATGGTCAGCTTGGTGCGTCCGTGCAGACCCTGGCGCAAACTGATAAATTCCTGTTTACCGGTATAGATAGAGGCAAGCAGGGCAGCACCTTCATTGGCTTCCGTGCCACTGGAACAAAAAAAGGTTTTCTGCAAACGACCAGGCGTGATTTGAGCCAGCCGCTCAGCCAGTTTAACAATGTTTTCAGTAAGATAGATAGTACAGGTATGCTGCAGCGTATTAACTTGGTCACAAATAGCCTTAGTAATTTCAGGATGGCAGTGACCACAGTTGACAACCGACACGCCGGCAAAGCAGTCAAGATATTGTTTGCCGGTATGGTCATATAAATATTGCATTTCACCTTTAACTAACTGCATAGGCTCATTATAAAAGTGATATACGCAGGGTATTATATAATCCTTCTTTTTTTGGATTATTTCTTTAGGGCCAAGGTATTGGCCGCTGTTACTGTCACTCATGATTTCACCTCTAATTGCAAATTACCGTGATATCCGGTAGCGGAAAGCGCCTATGCCTAGTGGACGCGGACTGACTTCTGCCAGTTTATCAAGGCAGGTTTTGTCAAAAACATAGTTATTGCTAGTAGCCAGCTTATCAAGCTCTGCACGATAGAGCGCAGTAACTTTGCCGACAAGCTCTGGCGTATAAAGCTGTCCTTCAATCCGGTAGTGATTGATGCCCGCGTTTAGGAGTGCAGGCAGATGAGGAAGCAGACACAAATCCTTAGCAAATAGAATATGGTTGCGGCAGTATTGATCAATTGCAAGGTCGTGCCGTTCGCCGGCGCTGTCCAGAAGAGAATAATGCTGATCTGAACACAAGTGATGGCAGGGATAAGTCGCAGTTTCTTCCAAAACCGCTGATGGCACGCAATGGTCAAGTACCATGGCTTCAATAGCACCATGGACAATCATTTCCAGAGGGATAGGGCTATTTTTTGCTAACTCGACGATTTGCTCATAGGTAGCTTCCAGAGAAAGGGTAGCCTTGCTGGCACCGCTATTTTTCAACCAGGAAGCAGTCAGATGGTTAAAAAGGTTCAAGGAAAAGTCAGTTTGAATAGGTAAGTTCACAGATCGCTTCGCTAAGTGCAGCATACCTATATTGGAAACCATAAGGCCATGTGGCTGAATGGTTTTTAGGCTTTGTAAAAATTGTTCTGATTCACCGATCTCGCGTTCCATAGTAATACGCGGCGTCGTAACAATGACTTTGGCCTGATAAGTGTCTGCTATGCTAACAGCAGCTTGTAGATCTGATAATGACCACGGTTTATTTGGTTTAAATGCCTCGCCACCAATATAAGCAATATTAGCTCCGTTTTCCAGAGCACTGGTTAATGATTCAAGACAGGCCACGCGGACTGCCAATTGCGGCTGGGTACGCTTAACAGACTCCTGGCTTGAGAGGGTTGTTGTTGGTATGGAGGCAGTTGTCGCAATACTGGCTTCTTTTACGGCTTGACTAAAAAAACGCGGTTCACGTTCACCGGTGTAGCCAATGGAACTCGCACCGGGATTACCCAGTGCATAGCAGGTAGAAAAGTCACGGGAACGATAGTCAGAGAGTTCCTGCCAGTCAGCCATATCAAAGGTATAACCTGTAGGATCGGCAATATAACGGTCAATGGCGCGGCGGTAGACCTTGACAATTCGAGTGACAAAATCAGCAGTGCGCATGCGGCCTTCAATTTTAAAAGAGCAGACCCCGGCTTGAATTAGTTGGGGTAAGGCACTATACATGCACATATCCTTCATAGCTAATTTGTAAGGACCGGGATCGTTTGCGGGTAGTGGTTGACCGGTACTAGTATCGATCAACTGATACGGCCAGCGGCAAGGTTTTAAACAGCGGCCGCGGTTAGAACTCTGCCCAAACACAATTCCCGAGTGATAGCATTGGCCACTATGAGCCACACACATATCACCATGGATAAAATATTCCAGCTCAATACCAGTACGTTCTTTGAGCAAGGTGAGTTGTGTTAGGGTCAATTCGCGGTTGGCTACAATGCGGGTTATACCGTATTCCATAAGAGCTTTAATAGAATGTTCATTATGCGTATTCATCATAACTGAGGCATGCAGCGGAACGGTGATATTCATTTCCCGGGCTAGCTGTAAAATAGCCAAGTCCTGGACAATCAGTGAGTCTGGCTGAATCTCATTTAAGAGATTGAGATAGTCGCGCATGCCGGGGAGTTCCCGGTCACTTATGAGGTTATTGACGGTGACATATAGACGGACATTATGGTCATGGGCATATTTTACTGCTTGAGCTAGTTTTTTATCATCAAAATTGGTATCTGTGCGGTGGAGACGCATATTAAAGCGTTTGCCGCCAAGGTATACAGCGTCAGCACCGGCGCTAACAGCGGCTTCAAGTACATCCCAAGTCCCGACAGGGGCTAAGAGTTCGACCGATTGTGGGGTTAATAGCATGTATTTCACTCCATGTTTAAATAATTATTACTCAAAAATTTCTGTAGCTTTTGCAAGCAAAGCTGGTGGTAGTTCAATGCCTAAATTGGCGGCTACAAATGCGTTGAGCTGAATCTCGGGATTTTCAACAATACCGACAGGAATAATGTTAGGCCCAGTACCGGCAAGAATCTGGCTTGCTTTAGCAGCGCAGGCACGGCCAAGGTCAAAATGGTTGGCTACTAGCGCGCCTAAGGCACCTGACGGAACATTTGGTGCATGGGAGGTTATGATGGGTAAATTGGCAGCTTCCGCATAATAGGCTACACTGGCAAAGTTCTCTTCGATAACTCGCCCAATAGGCAAAAACAAAGCATCCAGTTCTGGGGTTAGCCTGTCTGGTAAGGCAGACAACTCTTCCGGTTTAGCGACAGGAAGGTCGACAATGGTAAAAGTAGAATGGGCTGCTTTTTTAAAATTAGCTACTTCAAGCAGCGCATTACTGTCCAAACTATGATATAAAATTCCTATGGTTTTAGCTGCAGGTAGAAGCTCTTGGATAAAAGCGGTTTTGTCGGCAGCCGGCACCATGCCGGCGACACCGGTGGCTTTGCCGCCAGGTTTATCCATACTTTCCGCTAAACCAACGCCAACCGGATCAAATACAGGCGTAAATACGACCGGTATGGAGGCTTTCAACTGGACAGCCGCTTGGGCGGCCGGGGTGGAACAGGCAAAGATCAATTCTACATTTTGTTTTGCTAGCTTTTCAGCTAATTGGGGCAAATCGATTACTGCGCCATCCGCATTTAAGTAATGAAACTCAAGTGACAAACCTGCGTCAGACAGTCCGGCTTTAAAGCCGCGTACTGCATCATCGAGGTTCTGTGTTAGTTGTAAAATACCAATATGATGCAAGTGTACAACACCTCTGGTTATATTTTTTAATACAGTTTCCACATTGGGTGGATTAATACCTGCCAAAATGCCGTAATTTTCTTTGCTATTTCCCATAGTGGCATAGTCGTGGTAAACTAAAGTAATAACACCTTAGACACCGGAGGGTATGTTGATCTTATGTTTGTTCATCTTCATAATCACACAGAATATAGCTTATTAGATGGAGCCGGGCGAATTGCAGACCTGGTGTCCCGGGCTAAAGAGCTGGGAATGCCTGCTGTGGCTGTAACTGACCATGGCACAATGTATGGAATTATTGATTTTTATAAACAAGCTAAAAAACAAGGCATCAAGCCCATTATCGGTTGCGAGGTATATGTTGCACCTCGTTCGCGGCTTGACAAAGTAGCTGTCGAAGGAGAATCATATTACCACTTGGTTTTACTAGCTGCGAATGATCAGGGATATCGTAATCTGATCGAACTAGTGTCACGCGGTTATAGTGAGGGGTTTTACTACAAGCCCCGTATTGATAGAGAGATACTGCGAAGTTATAGTGAAGGCCTTATTGGCTTAAGCGCCTGTATTGCCGGTGAGATTCCGGCAGCCATCTTACGGGGGGATATTGACGGAGCCGAGACATTGGCCATCGAGTACAAAGAGATTTTTGGGGCAGAAAACTTTTATATTGAACTCCAAGATCATGGAATGCCAGAGGAAAAACAAGCTAATCAGCAGTTGGTTACAATAGCTCGGAAATTAGGACTGGGGCTTGTGGCCACCAATGATGCCCATTATATTAATAAACAGGATGCTGAATGTCATGATGTTCTCTTATGTATTCAAACAGGCAAGACCGTGGACGAGCCAGGCCGGATGCGGTTTCCCAGTGATGATTTTTACTTAAAAACCCCAGCTGAAATGGCCGAATTGTTTGCTGAATATCCAGAAGCACTGGCTAATACTGTTAAAATTGCCGAACGGTGTGATGTCACCTTTAATTTTGATATATTGTATTTGCCTGATTTCCCGACACCGGATGGAACGAGTGATGCAGAATATCTGACCCAGTTATGCAAACAGGCTCTTTCCTGGCGGTATTCTGAGATAACACCGGAGATAACGGATCGTCTTAACTATGAACTTGACGTAATAAAGAAAATGGGATATCCCAGCTACTTTTTGATTGTCTGGGATTTTGTGAACTATTCTCGAACAAAGTCCATTCCGGTAGGACCGGGAAGAGGTTCAGCTGCTGGCAGTATTGTCGCGTATTTATTAGGTATTACTAGTATTGATCCCCTGAAATACGGTTTGCTGTTTGAACGGTTTTTGAATCCGGAACGGGTATCCATGCCTGATATCGATATAGATTTTTGCTATGAACGGCGCAGTGAGATTATTGAATATGTCGTATCACGTTATGGCAGCGACCGAGTAGCCCAAATCATTACGTTTGGTACCATGGCGGCGCGGGCGGCTATTCGCGATGTTGGCCGGGCGCTAAATATGTCTTATAGTGATGTTGACCGTATTGCCAAGCTGGTGCCGTCAGAGCTTGGGATTACGCTACAAAAAGCATTAGTTGCTAATCAAGAATTAAAAGGTTTGTATGATAGCGAAGACTCGGTGAAAAAGCTTGTTGATCTGGCAATGGCGGTGGAGGGGTTGCCGCGCCATGCTTCCACACATGCTGCCGGCGTGGTTATTGCCAAAGAGCCGCTAACCCATTTTGCACCATTGCAGCTATCAAATGAGGGTTTTCTTGTTACACAATATGATAAAGACCGGATTGAAGAAATAGGCCTCTTAAAAATGGATCTCTTGGGACTTAGAACGTTGACAGTCATCGGAGATGCTATTGCGCTTATTAAGGAAAGCCGGGGTCTAACTATTGATATTGAACAAATTGCGCTTGATGATGCCAAAACCTGTGCAATGCTGTCAAGCGGCGATACTTCAGGCGTATTTCAGATGGAATCGAGTGGTATGACCAATCTGGTGAAAGAATTAAAGCCGGAACGGTTTGACGATTTAATTCCGCTTGTGGCACTCTACCGACCAGGACCGCTGGGTAGTGGTATGGTATCAGACTTCATTGAGGGTCGTCATGGAAAAAAGGTTGTTACCTATCTGCACCCGCTGCTTGAGCCTATTTTGCAAGATACTTTTGGAGTTATTTTATATCAGGAACAGGTTATGCAGATTGCCTCAACACTCGCCGGCTTTACGCTGGGCCAGGCAGACCTTTTACGGCGGGCCATGGGTAAAAAGAAACATGAAGTGTTGGCTGCGCAACGCGAAAATTTCCTTAAAGGCACGTCCGAGAAGGGTATTGATGCCAAACTGGCTCACGATGTGTTTGAACTCATGACCCATTTTGCCGACTATGGTTTTAATAAATCTCATAGTGCTGCGTATGCGCTTGTTGCTTATCAGACGGCGTATCTCAAGGCACACTATCCTCAGGAATTTTACGCTGCTTTGCTGACAAGTGTAATGGGCACAAATGATAAAGTAGGCTATTACATTGAAGAATGCCGCCGCCGGGGAATTGCAGTTTTGCCTCCGGATATTAATGCCAGCGGTAGAGCGTTTTCTGTTGATAATGGAGCCATTCGTTTTGGGCTGGCCGGAGTAAAAAATGCTGGCGATAATGCGCTGGAAAGCATTACAGCGGCTCGAAATAAAGAAGGTAAATTTACTTCGCTTGTTGATTTTTGTTCTCGCGTGGATATGCGTTTGGTTAACAAGCGGGTAATCGAAAGTTTGATAAAATGCGGGGCTTTTGATTCGCTCAATGCACGACGTTCACAGTTTTTGGAGGTATTGGAACAGGCTGTGGAGGTCGCAGCCTGCCACCAAAAGGATGCGGCAAGCGGTCAACTAGGCTTGTTTGGTGACGAAACTTTGGAATGTGTCAATGATGTCGTTTTGCCCGACATACCTGAATTGCCTAAAGAACAATTGTTGGCACTTGAGAAAGAAATAACCGGTTTTTATGTAACCGGTCATCCCTTAGATAAATATCGGGCTAAACTTGATGCATTGCCAGCGCTGGGAAGTTTGGCAGAAGGTCAGTATAGTGATGGACAGCTCATTAAGGTGGGTGGACTGATTGGCAGCGCCAAGCGTATTAATACTAAAAACGGCAGCATGATGTGTTTTATTAACCTTGAAGATTTCACCGGGCAGGTGGAAGTCATTGTATTTCCCAAGGTTTTTGAAAAAACAGGTCGTTTATTGGCTCCTGACCTGGCTATTATGGTGTATGGGCGGCTAAATATTCATGAAGAAGGAGCCAAGATTATGGCTGACGATATTCTTCCTCTAGGGAGTGCGGGAGCAGAAGTTAGAATTACCTTGCGCAAAGAGCAGGAAACGCCAGTCGTTTTAGCGGGGTTGAAAAAGCTGCTAAAGCAATATACCGGTGCTTCTACGGTTTACCTGCATCTTGTTGATAGTCAACGTGTAATCAAAACAGAACGAGATTTTTGGATTGAGCCTTCGGCATCGGCGCTAATCGCCATTGAAGGTCTTTTGGGAAAAGGGACGGTTACTACTTGTTAAACACCAAAAGTGATAACATTGCCGCCCCCTCACGGGCATATTGTTTAACTGTAAGATAGGTATTATCGGCCATTGGGGCCGCCGAACCGCTTGCTTCTATACCTAATTGCTGGGCAAGCACTAACGAACGCCGGATGTGGGAAGCATTGGAAACAATAATGGCGTGACGAAAACCGTGTTCGCGCATGATATTTTTAGCGTTAAGCAAGTTTTGATGCGTATTATATGACTTATCTTCCAAATAAATTTTTTCAGCGGGAATACTATTGGCGATAAGATAGTGGCGCATGACAGTGGCTTCTGTAGTTATTTCATCCAATCCTTGGGCACCGCTGACGATAATTGTTGGTGCAAAACCTTGATTGTATAAATTGATGGCTTCATCAAGCCGTAATCTGAGCATGGTACTTGGCTGGTCGCCGATAAGCTTGGCTCCTAATACAATAATGGTGTCGCTGGGGACTGGTTTTGTCAGGTGGCCTACGGTAATAATGGGAATTTCTACAACGGCCACAATAAGTATAACCAGCAATAATAAATAACGTCTTACTTTTTGATGTAACAGTAATTTCATTGGATTAATGCCTCCGGCTTAGTATAAATATCTACTATAAATTATAGCACTAAGTTGCTTAAGGTGATAATTTGGTGAAAAACAATCTTGTCACTTGTCATTTTAAGTTGCACAGGGGATGGATATGGTAACCATGGTGGGATACTAAAAGGCAAGAACCATGATTTTAATAAAAAATGTTGCAGTTTTCCCATAAATAATATTAGAATAAGAGATGGCATTATTTGTTACCCTTATCACGATATTGACAACAGGAGGATACTACATGGAAATAATTGTCTGTGTCAAGCAGGTGCCTGACACTACTGAAGTTAAGATTGATCCGCAGACAAATACATTGATTCGCCAAGGTGTACCGAGTATTGTAAATCCTTTCGATAAAAATGCGGTCGAAGAAGCTTTGCGGCTAAAGGACAAGCATGGCGGTAAAGTGACAGTAATTTCTATGGGGCCGCCACAGGCCAAAGAAGCTTTGAAAGAGTGCATTGCTCTTGGGGCTGATGAAGCAATTTTGCTGAGTGACCGCGCGTTTGGTGGAGCTGATACGCTGGCTACCAGCCATACTCTAGCTGCCGCAATCAAAAAAATCGGCAATTTTGATATAATTCTTTGTGGTAAACAAGCCATTGACGGTGATACCGCCCAGGTTGGACCAGAGATTGCAGAACATCTGGATATTGCGCAAATTACCTATGTATCCAAACTGGAAATTACCGACAGTGTTGTTAGGGCTGAACGCGAACACGAAGAAGGCTACGAAGTTATTGAAACTAAGCTGCCAGTAATGTTAAGTGTGGTAAAATCAATTAATGAACCGCGTTATCCCAGCATCAAAAATACAATGAAAGCCAACCGCAAAGAAATTCCGGTCTGGACGGCTGCAGATGTTAATGTAAATCCTGAACACATTGGACTTAAAGGCTCGCCCACCCAGGTGCGTCGTATCTTTACCCCCAAACAGCGGGTACAAGGTGAAATTATTCAGGAAGATGACGCTCGTACTGCTGTAAATCGCTTGCTGACTAAACTGAATCAGGCGAAAATCATCTGATAACAGGGGGTATTTTAAATGGCTGTAATTTTAGATAAAGAACAGTGTATTGGCTGCAGTGCCTGTGTCAGCGCCTGCCCGTTTGGCGCTATTGTTATGGAAGACGATAAGGCTGTAATTACCGATGCTTGTACGGTATGCGGTGCCTGTGTTGATGTGTGTGCTGTAACGGCCATCACTCGACCTGCTGCAGAAAAACCGGCAGTAGATACTAGTGAGTATAAAGGTGTATGGGTATATATTGAGCAGTTCCAAGGTAAAGCGCGCAGTGTTGGGCATGAACTCTTAGGCGAAGGCCGCAAATTGGCTGATGCAATGAACCAGGAGCTAGCTGCCGTACTTATTGGTGATGATGTAGAAGCATTAACCAAGGAACTGTTTGCCAGTGGTGCCGACAAAGTGTATTTAATCGAGGGAGCAGAATATAAGCATTACAGTACAGATGCATATACCACTGCGATAACTGATTTGATTGATACCTACAAACCATCGGTAATTCTTATGGGAGCAACCAATGACGGACGCGACCTTGGTCCAAGGGTTGCCTGCAGGGTAGGTACCGGCCTCACTGCCGACTGCACAAACTTAGGAATTGACGAAGAAACCGGGCTTGTTGCCTGGACGCGTCCGGCTTTTGGCGGTAACATCATGGCAACCATTCTTTGCCCGAATCATCGACCACAGATGGGAACTGTGCGCCCCAACGTCTTCAAACGTCTGGAACCGGATATGTCCCGTACCGGTGAAGTGGTGCGCGTTGCCAGCAAAGTGCAGGCAGCAGACATTCGTACCAAGTTGATTGAAATCCTGTCACTTGCCGATACGGCTTCTTGCAACCTGGAAGAAGCTGAGTTTATTGTTTCCGGCGGACGTGGTATGGGGAAACCTGAGAATTTTGCGCTTATTGAAGAGTTGGCTACAGTATTAGGCGGCGCTGTTGGAGCTTCACGCGCAGCTGTTGACGCTGGCTGGAAACCGGCCATTCATCAGGTGGGACAAACTGGAAAAACTGTTGCTCCCAAGGTGTATATCGCCTGTGGTATCAGTGGTGCTATCCAGCATCTGGCAGGTATGTCGACTTCAGACATTATTATTGCCATCAATAAGGATGCTTCGGCACCTATCTTTAAATCAGCTGACTTTGGCATTGTCGGCGATGTCTTGGAAGTACTGCCGGTATTAATTGAAGAGGTTAAGAAGCTTAAACAATCTTGTTAATAGTAATGCTTAAGTCCTGTGCGCCGAGAAATACTGGCGTGCAGGACTTTTTTTTGTTTGTGTTCTAAATCTGTAGAATTAAAACTGTAGAGTTAAATATACTGCCACTTAACACCAAACAATGTAAAAAATTAGCAGGGATTGGTGATCCGAAAGAGAAGATAGCAGTAATATTACTAAAAGATACCTAGTGTAAGTTACTTAACAGGAAGGTGAACTTATGAAATTACGTAAGCTGTTGTTGTTAGTTGGCGTTATTCTTCTGCTCACGGTAAACGGTTACCTAGCGTCTGCTGAGGAAGCGCCATTATGGTTGCGACTGGATGCGGCAAATACCGACTGTTTGCCAAGGTCATTCCGGATGATTGAAGAACTTACCATTTCAGGCAGCGGGCAGTTTGCAGAAAATAATCTGCAGGCAATAAAAACCAAATTAAGCGGTAAGAACGTTACTATCGTGGATTTGCGTGAAGAATCGCATGGTTTTGTTAATGGCACTGCTGTTAGTTGGTATGGTTTAAAAAATTGGGCTAACAAAGGAAAAATGCCGGAATCGATAGTGACTGATGAAAATAGTAGATTGGCAGAATTGCAGGCGACAGGGCAGACCATTGTGAATACAAAGGTAAAAACCTTAGGGAAAACTTCTGCGCCTGAAATGATTTCCCAACAACAAGTTGTTTTACAGGTGGAAACTGTCCTGAATGAAGAGCAGTTAGCTAAAAAACACGGTTTTGGTTATTACCGGATTACGAATACTGACCATATTCGCCCGCTTGATAGTAATGTGGATATTTTTATTGGCTTTGTTAACTCCTTACCTGCTGATACCTGGCTGCATTTTCACTGCATGGCCGGACATGGGCGTACCACTACTTTTATGGCAATGCTTGATATGATGCGAAATGCTAAAAGTACTGCAATAGATGAAATTATTCAGCGGCAGCATCAGGCTGGTGGCATTGATTTGTTCAGTGAAGATAAAGCGGGTTTAAAGGCAAAATATAGTGCTGAGCGAGCAACCTTTCTTCGTCAGTTTTATGAGTATTGTCAACAAAATAATGATGGATTTGTCACTACTTGGAGTGAGTGGCTGGCAACGCAATGATGGCGTTTTAGACAAAAGAATAGTGCCTGATGAGTTGGATACAATGAAACATGGCTTAAGTAAACAATAAAAAATCCTGCAGATTGCAGGATTTTATTGTTTACTTTGGGTTATGCAGCTCGATTGTATTTTCTACTACGACACGTTTGGCAGAAGTACCTTTGGCAACATATAAACCTGTCAGAATAATAACAGCTCCCGCAAATTGCAGCCATCCAAAGGTTTCGTTGAGAAAGAAATAACCGCCGGCAACGGCAAAAACGGGTGCCAGATTATTATACAAGGAGGCCGTGGTGCTACCGGCCTTGGCGGTACCCCATATCCATAGACAGTTAGCTAAACAAAGCGGGAAAATCCCTGAATATAAAATGCTTGACCAGCCAGGCCAGGGAACGGTACTCCAGTCCATAGCCATAACAGAAGGCAGAGATACAATGGTAAATAAGCCTGTGGAGATTAATAAAATATAAGCAGTAATTTGATAGGCTGAATATGTGGTGGTTAAGGGGCGGGAAAAAACCGTGTAATAACCATAACTCAATTGGGCAATTAACAGCAGCACCGTACCTGTTATATGGCCGTCGGAAAGACTGAGTTCTTTGCCTGTACCGGCTACCATTAGCGATACGCCAATAAGTGATAGTATAATGCCCTTGATTGTATGTGGCTTAATACCCTCAATTCGGTGAAGGTGGTTGATAATTGCTACACTGACAGGCAGACAGGCCAAAATAAGCGAAGAATTACCGGCAGTAGTTAATTGTATGCCAAATGTAAAAAAGATTTGAAAACCAAAAAAACCCATACTTGCTATGGCAAGGGGTTTCCAATCTTCACGTTTCAGCGGAACCCATGTACACAGACGCCGTAAAACGAGCCAGCCAACCGCTAAGGCAGCAAACAAGCGGACGGCATTGTAAGGCATAGGCGGAATGTAAATAAGTCCAATCTTCATGATTGGTGCATTAATTCCCCAGAGAAAAGCAACAAAAGCTAGTAGCATATGTACGCGCATGTAAACACCCCAAATCCTAGTATACAATAGAAACGGTTAAAAAAACTAACCTTGTTTTAGTTTCATGCCGACATCAATCAAGCGGCATACTCGGGCGGTTGCGGCTTCAACCAGCATCGCGGCAGAGTTGATACAGTCTTCAAGAGGCATGGGATGAGGAACAATGCTCATTACACCATCAATACCATGTTTAAGCACTTGTTCGTGTTCTTTGCCAAGGCCGCCTGACAAACAGACTGTGGGGACGGAAAAATGCTTAGCAATCTTGGCTACACCGACGGGGGCTTTGCCAAAGGCAGTTTGAAAATCGGTATTGCCTTCACCGGTAATAACAAGACTGGCCTCTTTAACAAT
Organism: Bacillota bacterium; assembly: GCA_023443285.1. Taxonomy (GTDB): domain Bacteria; phylum Bacillota; class Negativicutes; order Sporomusales; family Sporomusaceae; genus Sporomusa. The sequence continues at coordinate 29,666 of JAEZVB010000064.1, read as the reverse complement.
GCTGGCAAAGTGGGTAGTCTCGAGGACAATGTCTACTCCCGGTCTAAGCTGGGCATTTGTAAAGAAGAGCAGTCCGGCTCCCAAGCCGCCGGCTGCACCGGCGCCAGGCATATCAGCCACATCTTTGTTTGTGACGGTTTGAGCAACAAGGGCATATTGTCTGAGGGCAGCATCCAGCTCGGCGACGATTTCCGGTGTAGCACCTTTTTGAGGACCATATACGGCGGAAGCTCCCCGCGAACCGCATAAAGGATTGTCCACATCACAGGCCACAAGAATTGAAGCAGCGTTTAATCTAGTGTCTATGCCGGAGAGATCAATGCTACTGAGGTTTGCAAGTGCTGAGCCACCATAAGGTAGCTCACTGCCGGCAGCATCAAGGAATTTGGCTCCCAGAGCCTGAATCATACCAGCTCCGCCATCATTAGTGGCGCTGCCGCCAATACCAATGATGAATTTTCGGATACCCTGATCAAGGGCGGCTTTTACCAGTTGACCTGTACCAAAAGTAGTTGTAATACGAGGATCGCGTTTTTCTTGAGGAACAAGTGTAAGGCCTGATGCTGCAGCCATTTCAATAACAGCAGTCTGACTGTCGCCAAGCAACCCCCAAAAAGCTTCTAGGCAGTTACCTAACGGATCAAGAACTTCCTGCCTTATAATACGTCCGTTCGTTGCCGTTATTAGTGCAGCTACCGTGCCCTCGCCGCCATCGGCAATGGGAACTTTACATACCTCAGCATGGGTAAAAACCGATAGTATACCTTTTTCCATAGCGTTAGCTACCGCTACCGCCGATAAACTGCCTTTATAAGAGTCTGGCGCTACAACAATGCGCATGTCAACTCACGTCCTCATTTAGAATTATTATTTATATTTATTTTACAAGCATAAACTATTTTGTTCAATAAAACAAAAGAAGTAATAGCGGTATTAATACAGATAAAATAAGATAAAATAAATATAGATAAAATAAATACAGTATTGACAAGGGGAAAAACATACGTTACAATGTCATTAATTTACAAATTGTAAATAGCTGTGATCAGGACGAGTACATGTGTACACTTTAGTTCAGCGAGTCGGTGACCGGATTATTCCGGAGGTGTGATGACCGGCCTAGAGAGCCTATGGAATGGACCTGTGAGCTGCCCACCAAACGCATTTGCAAGTAGGCTGGGCCGGTTGCCACCGTTATTGGGCTAGGGTATCGGATATAGTAATCCCGTACCTGAACAAGGGAAAGTGTAAACTTTTCAAATAGGGTGGTATCGCGACCATTTCGCCCCTGGGGTGAAATGGTCTTTTTATTTTCCACCTGCACTTTCCAAATTAGGGTGGTACCGCGAACCATTTCGCCCCTTGAGGTGAAGTGGTTCTTTTTATTTTCCTTTAAAGGAGGTTACTGTTATGTTAAAAGATTATCTTTCCCAGGCAATTGGCGGTCAAGACCTGTCAAGGGAAGATGCCAGAGCAGCTATGCAGGTAATTATGTCCGGGCAGGCCAGCGAAGCGCAAATCGGAGCTTTTTTAACAGCCATGCGTATGAAAGGGGAAACCAGTTTAGAGGTTGCCGGGTTTGCTGAGACTATGCGCAGTCAGGCACTTAAGGTTGAATGCAGTTCAAAAAAACTTATTGATACCTGTGGTACTGGTGGTGACAGGCAGGGGACCTTCAATATTTCAACAACAACAGCATTTGTGTTGGCCGGTGCCGGGCTTAATGTGGCTAAACATGGCAACCGGGGTGTATCCAGTTCCTGTGGAAGTGCTGATGTACTCAGCACACTGGGAATAAAGCTGGAATTGCCGCCTAAGGCTGTATCTGAGGCCATTGACACTATCGGTGTTGGCTTCATCTTTGCTCCTAGTTTTCACCAGGCTATGAAATATGCTGTAAAACCACGAAAAGAGCTGGGTTTTCGAACGGTATTTAATCTCCTTGGGCCACTAACTAATCCGGCTAATGCCAACTATCAGCTCATTGGCGTGTACGATCCGGCACTGACTACTAAAGTAGCTCACGCACTTGCGGAATTGGGTGTAACAAGCGCCATGGTGGTTCATAGCATGGATGGTCTTGATGAAATATCAACAGCGTCGCCGACAAAAGTGGCTGAAGTACGTGGTGAAGAAATTCGCTCTTATGTAATTGAGCCACAGGAGTATGGATTTAAACGGTGTACGCTGGCTGATTATCATGGTGGCACAATGGAAGACAATGCACAGATTGTTATCAGGCTGCTTAAAGGCGAGCAAGGCTTCAAACGTGACATTGTGCTGCTCAATGCGGCTGCAGCCTTGGTTGTAGCTGATGCTGCCAACGATATCGCAGAAGGAATTAAGTTGGCTGCGAGTAGTATTGACAGCGGCAATGCATATAGCAAATTGGAAGAACTAAGAAACTTTACGCAAAACTACCAGGATAGGAGCGAATTACTATTATCATAAAAATTTGTGGTATTCGCACTGTGGAGGCGGCTCTGGCTGCCCAAGAGTATGGTGCCGATTTACTGGGTTTTGTGTTTGCCAGCAGCAAACGGCAAATAACGCTGGAACAGGCGAGAAAAATCTCCTGCCAGATAACAACCAGCAAAAAAGTAGGAGTGTTTGTTAATGCGTCACTGACAGAAGTACAGTTGGTGGCACGCGAATGCCGTCTGGACTATGTTCAACTGCATGGTGACGAATCGCCCGAATACTGCCGACAGGTGGGGTATCCAGTGATTAAGGCTTTCCGTATCAAACCTGAATTTAGCATAACGGAATTCAACGGTTATCAACCGGCATGGACGTTGTTTGACAGCTTTTGCGCCGGGCAGCAGGGCGGAACGGGTATTGCCTTTGACTGGCAGCAAACCCGGAAATTGGTGAGGCAAGCACCTAGACCACTCATGGCGGCAGGCGGTTTGACACCTGATAATGTAGCTGAAGCCATAGCTATTCTTAAACCGGACGGGGTTGATGTATCAGGCGGTGTTGAAACCAATGGGGTAAAAGATGTAGCAAAAATTGAGCGGTTTATTGCCGCAGTCCGAGGAGCAAGTAGACTATGTTAGATAAAATTGTCATACAAACCAAGCAAGCGGTTGCAGTAGCAAAAACGGCTAAGCCGGTTGAGATACTCTATAATCAGATAAGGCCAGGTAACTTTGCTTTTAGTGCCGTGCTTTCCCAGGCGGACTGGGCATTAATTGCCGAGTGTAAGCTGGCGTCACCGGCAAAAGGAACATTGTGTAGTAACTACACTGTCCCTGAGTTGGCACAGATTTATGCCAAACATGGTGCTACAGCATTATCGGTGCATACCAACGCGGCCTTTCTCGGCAGCTATGATGATATTGTGCGGGTAAAAACGCTGGTTAGCCTGCCGGTATTGTGCAAGGAATTTATTGTTGATGAATATCAGCTATATGCTGCCAGAGTTGCCGGGGCAGATGGCGTGCTGCTGATTGCCGCTATTTTATCTGATAAAGAACTGGCCAGGTTTTTAGAAGTGGCTAGCCAGTTGGGCTTGGACTGTTTGGTGGAAGTGCATACCTTGGAGGAACTTACCAGGGTGCAACGCACGGAAGCCAAACTAATTGGGATTAATAATAGGGATTTGAAGAACTTTACCACAGATATTGCACAAACCTTTACATTGCTTAAGCATTGTGAGCTAGGTCGTGTAGTTATCAGTGAAAGCGGCATAAAAAATGGTGATGATGCCAAACGATTAAAGGCCGCCGGGGTAAAAGGAATTTTAGTGGGAGAGGGTTTGGTTGTAGCGAGCGATGTGGCGGCTATGACAAGTGAACTGGCTCTACGCAGTGGAAAACAAGAAGGGAGAGGTTATGATGCCTGATAAAAAAGGAAGGTTTGGACAATATGGAGGACAGTTTGTACCAGAAACGGTTATGCCGGCATTATATGAACTGGAGGAGAATTATCGTAAGTTAAAAGATGATGCTGGTTTTAAGGCTGAACTCGAATTTTATCTTAATGAATATGCCGGTAGGCCGACCAGATTGTATTATGCCGAAAAGCTGACTAAACACTATGGCCGGGGAAAAATTTATTTAAAACGTGAAGATTTGCTGCATACCGGCGCACACAAGATTAATAATGCGCTTGGCCATGCGATTTTAGCGCGACGCATGGGGAAAAAGCGTATTGTTGCCGAAACCGGTGCTGGGCAGCATGGAGTAGCTTGCGCCACAGTGGCTGCACTTTTTGGCATGGAATGCTGCGTGCTCATGGGGGAAGAAGACATGGAGCGCCAGGCGCTTAATGTCTTTCGAATGAGATTGTTAGGGACTAAGGTTGTACCTGTAACGAGCGGCACCGGTACTTTAAAAGATGCAACCACCGAAGCTATCAGATACTGGGTTACTAATATTCGGGATACGCACTACATCTTTGGTACTGTGGCCGGGCCGCATCCATATCCGATGATCGTCAGGGATTTTCAATCAGTTATCGGTCAGGAACTGGAAGAACAGATTGCTGAAAAGAATGAAAATCTAAAATATATTGTAGCCTGTGTTGGGGGAGGCAGCAATGCAATGGGTATCTTTTATCAATTCCGGGATAATCAGAATGTAATCAAAATTGGTGTCGAGGCTGGCGGTAAAGGGCTATCTACCAATGAACACGCAGCTTCACTCACAAATGGTACGCCAGGGGTGCTTCACGGTGCATTAAGTTATCTTAGGCAGGATAGTGATGGTCAGGTTATTCCTGCTTATTCGATATCGGCCGGTTTGGATTATCCAGGTGTCGGTCCTGAACATTCCTTCTTTAAAGATGCCGGTAAGGTTCAATATACGGCTGTGACCGACAAGGAAGCCTTGGACGCCTTTCAGCGTTTATCGCGAGTAGAAGGTATTATTCCGGCCATGGAAAGCTCACATGCGCTTGCTTATTTAGAACATCTGATGCCCCAAACAGCGCCAACTGACGCGGTTGTAGTCTGTTTGTCAGGGCGGGGAGATAAAGATGTGCAGATGGTATCTACTATATTAGGAGGATTAGCAGAATGAAGCTAGCAGAAAAACTACTTACTTGTAAGTCTTCTGGCCGCAAAGGGCTGATTATCTATATAACTGCCGGTTATCCGGATTTTGACACAACTGTGCAGGCTGTAAAAGCGGTGGAAGCCGCCGGTGCCGATTTGGTGGAGATTGGTTTACCGTTTTCTGACCCTTTGGCCGACGGTCCCATTATCCAGAAGGCATCTACTGAAGCTCTGGCCGCCGGGGCAACTGTGGATAAAACACTTGAACTTATCAAGCGACTGGCAAAAGAAACGACAATTCCACTGGCAATTATGACTTATTACAATATCGTGTTGCAGTATGGTATTGAAAAATTTACGTCAGATTTTGCTAAGGATGGAATCAGTGGCTTGATTCTGCCTGATCTGCCGCTGGAAGAATCCGCGGCGGTTGAACCGGCTTGTAAACAAGCTGGGATTGATTTAATCAGTTTTGTTGCGCCGACTACCACACCAGAACGCCTAAAGCCCATTTGCAGTCAAGCGTCCGGTTTTATCTATTGTATCTCAAATACCGGCGTAACCGGTGTGCGGCAGATTGATTATAACCAATTGGCGCCGCTATTGGCTGATGTGCGCAAGGAAACTTCTGTACCGCTGGCCATTGGTTTTGGTATTGGCAGTCCGGAAGCTGCGCGCGAAGCAGCTAAACATGCTGATGCTGTTATTGTTGGCAGTGCAATTGTGGAGCGGCTGGGAAAACAGGGTGTTGCTGCCGTGCAGGAATTTACCAGTATACTCAGACAGGCGCTTGACAAGGGGGAGCAAGTATGAAGGCTTTTCCTTCAAAAAACGAATTCTGCCAGTCAGCGCCAAACTACACAGTAATGCCTGTGTGTGTAGAGTTATCTACCGATATGGAAACTCCTGTTTCCTTGTATTATAAGCTGGTTGGTGATGAACCTGGCTTTATCTTAGAAAGTGCGCAGACAGGAAAAACCTTTGGTCGTTATTCCTTTATTGGTACCAAGCCGCTTGCGACGTTTACTGCTTATCATCAGCAGTCTGACATTGTTGTTGACGGTTGTACTATGAAGGAACAGGGAAAACCGCACTTGGTGCTTAATAAGTTTTTAAAAATTTTTTCCATGCCGCTTATGTCTGAGTTGCCGTCATTTGCCGGCGGTGCGGTGGGCTATGCCGCCTATGAATCTGTGGCTTCCTGGGAGCGGGTTTGCGGTCTGAATATCCCAGATGATTTGCCCCTTATCGAGATGCTGGTATGTAAATATATCATTGTTATGGATCATCTGACCCATTCGACCCAACTGATTAATCTGGTTCATATGCTGCCTGGTGTAAAAGCAGCACCAGCGTACGATCAGGCACTAGCAGAATTGGAAGAGCTTGTGGCAAAACTCAGCCAGCCTATGGTTTTACCTGACGGACAGAGTGAACAAGCTGCCGTAGAGAAACAGTCTGTAGATACTGGTGAACAGACTGAAGAGTTATATAAGCAGCAGTACATTAAAATGGTAGAGCAAGCCAAAGAATATATAGCCGCCGGCGATATTTTCCAGGTTGTATTGTCCCGACCTTTTCATTACAAACTGGAACATCATCCTTTTGCGTTATACCGCCAGTTAAGGCAGGCCAATCCATCTCCTTATATGTTTTATGTAAATTTTGGCGGTAAACAGCTTGTTGGCGCATCACCCGAACGACTGGTCAAGCTGGAAGACGGCAAAGTGCTTACTTGCCCGATTGCCGGCACGCGCCGCCGGGGCAAAACGCCGGCTGAAGACGAAGCATTGGCTGCTGAGTTATTGGCTGATACAAAAGAGCTCGCCGAACATGCCATGCTGGTTGATTTAGGCCGCAATGACATTGGTAGGGTCAGTCTGCCGGGAACCGTTACCCTGGATCGCATGATGGAAGTGGAAAAATACTCGCATGTAATGCATATTGTATCCGAAGTATCTGGGCAGGTTGATCCCAAATATTCGGCGGTTGATGTGCTGGCAGCTTGCTTCCCGGCAGGTACGGTTAGCGGTGCGCCTAAGGTGCGGGCTATGGAAATTATTCATGAATTGGAAGGCGACATACGCGGGTTTTATGCTGGTGCGGTAGGGTATTTCGATTTTCGCGGCAATATGGATACCTGCATTACCATTCGCACATTATTCATTGATGGGCAGCAGGTTACCGTACGAACCGGAGCCGGTATTGTGGCTGATTCAGTACCAGAGATGGAATACCGGGAAATCATGCATAAAGGCAAAGTATTAATGCAATTAATCGAGGAGGCCAAATGACATGATTCTGCTCATCGATAATTATGATTCCTTTACCTACAATGTATATCAATATGTTGCCAATCTGGGGTATCTGGTGACTGTTATACGCAATGATATGACAACAATTGATGAAATCAAGCAGGCAGATTACACCGGTATCATTATTTCACCTGGACCGGGAATTCCGACTAAGGCCGGGATAAGTAACGAGGTTATTGCTAATTTTGCCGGGAAAATGCCGATTCTGGGGATTTGCCTTGGTCATCAGGCGATTGGCGAGGTATTTGGTGGTAAGGTAATTCGCGCGCCGCAGCCGGTGCATGGTAAAGCCGAGTATATTATTCACCGAGGAAATGGGATTTACCGGGATTTACCCAAACCGTTTATGGCAGGCAGATATCATTCACTAATTGTTGAGAAAACTAGTTTGCCTGATTGTCTGGAGATTACAGCTACCTCACAAGATGGTTTGATCATGGGACTAAAGCACCGTGAATTTGATGTGGAAGGGGTTCAGTTCCATCCCGAATCCATTTTGACGCCACAAGGCAGTAAGGTGCTGGAGAATTTTCTTGGTAAGATTGGAAAACCTGGCTAAAAGACGATGTCACTTTTGGCATTGCCCCAAAAGTGACCAAAAGGTCTAGGCCTAGAGCCTCCAAAAGCTGAAAAGCCAGGCGGTATTCCTAAAATCTGTAAACTCGCTGCGCTCAGACAGTACAGATTTTTTTACGGAATACCACCCGGCTTTTCTCCTGCGGATCGCTTTTTCCGGCAAAGGCCGTTTGGGTTACGAAGGGAATGCGGGTTGCTGGTCACTGCCTTATAGCGGTACAACTACTTTAAGGCAAAGGCCAAGGGGTTACGTAGGAGGATGAGAGTTGCTGTGGTCACTGCCTTTTAGCGGCTACTCTTTTACATGAAAACGATAGGATATTGTGTAAGGGCGTGAGTGCAAAGAGATCTTAGACAAGGCGTTTAAGATTAGTTGAGGTGAGAATTACCACCACTGAAGCCGGGAAGGCTCAATATACGCCACAAAAGGTTTTGTGTGACGGGAGGTCAGTTAGAATAGGCATTAAACCGGTTATAATAGGCGAGAGAAGGTAATAGACACACTTATCATCTATTTGTATTCCTTCCAGCTAATTATCACCATATGTAAATATATAGCAGGACTTAGCTGTTTCCAACTAGAAAATAACCATAACTTCTTGTACGGTAGTTATGGTTATTTTTATTTGGGTAATGGAGTCGAATAATGAATGATACATCAAAGCAAGCCCATATGAATTTTGGAGAGCTAATGGAGAAATACCAAAAGCTTTTGTTTGAAAATAAAAATCTAAAATTAGAGCTAAAGAAGCTTAAGGAACGACTTGCGATTTTGGAGAATCAGAGCATTTCAGAACAAAGTTCCGATGTTTTATCGTTAGAAAGTGGATATCTTACAGAGGAGTCTTTATCTCCAAACATATCTTGTGAAAATGAAGCGCAGGTTTTTATATCAGGCGTTAATAATTTTTCAGAGCCGAAAGATAAAATTGAGTTATTTACGGCATTATTTAAAGGACGCGACGATGTTTTTGCTAAAAGATGGGAGAATAAAAAGAAAGGAACATCAGGGTATGCGCCGGTTTGCTTAAATGAATGGAAGAGCGGATTGTGCAGAAAACCAGCGGAAAGCTGCAGCCGCTGTCCGAATAAAGCCTATGCCGCTCTAAATGAAAAGATTATTGATGATCACTTGCGCGGTCGTGGTAATTTTGTAGCCGGGATATATCCGCTTCTTGCCGACGAGACTTGCTGTTTCTTGGCAATTGATTTCGATGAAGGGGACTGGCAAAAAGATGTGGGAGCATTGCGGGATATATGCCAGGAATTTAGCATTCCTGTTGCGATAGAACGTTCTCGTTCCGGCAATGGTAGTCATGCATGGTTCTTCTTTAAACAACCGATACCGGCAACGACAGCCCGAAGATTCGGTACAGCATTGCTTACTCATTCCATGAGCAAAAGGCATGAGATTACATTTAAATCTTATGATCGGCTGTTTCCAAATCAAGATACGATGCCCAAAGGCGGTCTAGGCAATTTGATTGCGCTTCCACTGCAAAGGGAAGCGAGAAGTGTAAATAATAGTGAGTTCATAGATGAAAATTATAAGTCTTACGATGATCAATGGTCGTTTTTAGCCTCACTATCCAGACTCTCTGAAGATGATATTACTTTGCTAACAACGAAACTATGTAACGGTAACGAATATGGTATTTTGAAAAAAGATGAAGAGATACCTGCAAAGCCTTGGGAGACAAGCAAGATTCAGTTATCGGAAAAAGATTTTCCGCCAAAACTGGAAATCGTGCAAGCCAATATGCTGTTTATACCTAAGGCAGGTTTTTCCGAGAAGGCTTTAAATCACTTAAAGAGGCTAGCAGCTTTCAAAAACCCTGAGTTTTACAAAATGCAGGCTATGCGTATGCCCACCGGCCTAATTTCTAGAATCATATCGTGTTCGGAAGAAACGGCTGAATACTTATGTTTACCAAGGGGTTCGGGGCAAGATTTACAGGCATTTTTGACGGAATATGCAATTGATGTACATTATGTAGATAAGACGAATTGTAATAAAAAAATTAACGTCGAATTTATTGGACAATTAAGAGATGAACAACCTGTCGCACTGAAACAGTTGTTTGAATATGATACCGGAGTTCTCTCTGGCACAACCGCTTTTGGCAAAACGGTTGTAGCCATTAAGCTGATCGCTGAAAGAAAAGTAAATACGCTTATTTTGGTCGACAAAGTCAGTCTAGTGGCACAGTGGAAGAAAAAGCTGACGGAATTTCTGGATATTCAGGAGGTTTTGCCAGATACTGATGCAAATATGCCGAACAAGCGAGGCAGGAAAAAAGCTCACAGTGCTATTGGACAACTAGGTGCGGGCAAGAATAACTTAAGCGGTATCATTGACATAGCCGTAATTCAGTCGCTTAACCGTATGGGTGAAGTCAAAAAGTGTGTAAAAGATTATGGCATGGTTATTGTTGATGAGTGTCATCATATATCTGCGTTCAGCTTTGAAAAGGTGCTCAAAAGCACAAATGCAAAATATGTTTATGGATTAACGGCAACGCCTACTAGAAAGGATGGGCATCATCCGATTATCTTTATGCAGTGCGGCGGGATACGTTACCGGGATGATGCAAGAAAACAGGCTGAGAAAAGGCCGTTTGAGCATTATGTTATACCAAGGTTTACGTCTTTTAGGAGTCCTTTTGGCAGGGAAGAGAAAGATGTGACTATTCAAGAGATTTACGCGGAAATTACTGAAAATAGCCTCAGAAATGAATTGATTATAGCTGATGTTGCTAGGAATCACGAAAAAGGTAGGAATAGTATTGTTTTGACAGAGAGAACTGCACATGTTGAATTGCTGGCAAAGGAATTAAGCAAAAGAATTCCTGACGTTATTTCCCTTAAAGGGGGAATGGGAGTGAAAGAAACCCGGGAAGTCATGCAGGCAATAGCCAGTGTACCTAGGGATAAACCGTTGACGTTAGTATCTACAGGCAAATACATAGGGGAGGGGTTTGATGAGCCTCGGCTCGACACTTTATTTTTGGCTATGCCGATTTCCTGGAAAGGTACACTTCAGCAATATGCCGGACGACTTCACAGGTTGTATGACAATAAAAATGAAGTACAAATTTATGATTATGTAGATATTCACGTGCGGATGCTTGAAAAAATGTATAATAAGCGGCTGAACGGATATGCCGCGATTGGGTATAAGACAAAAGGCGAAACGGCTCTAACCGATTCTATTAACATTATTTTTGACAAGAGTAATTTTTTGCCGGTATATACCAATGATATTGTGAATGCGGTTAAGGAAATTGTGATAGTAAGCCCTTTTATTACTAAACGCCGTACGTTGCCGATGCTGGAGTATTTGCAGGTTGCGGTGCAAAATAAGGTGACAGTAACTATAGTGACGCGACCGGTTGAAGACTTTGAAGCTAAAAATAGAAACGCTTTAATTGAGGTATTAAATTTAGTTGAAGCTATGGGGATACATCTGATCTTTAAAACAAAGATACACCAGAAATTTGCGATTCTGGATCAGAAAACAGTTTGGTACGGCAGTATAAATCTATTGAGTTTTGGCAGTGCAGAAGAGAGTATTATGCGATTGGACAGTTCCAATATCGCAAATGAACTTATTAAGAGTATTGAGCATTAGTATTCATTGTTTGGTAATTATGTAAAGAAAGGGTTTGTATGATGAATAATGAGAAAAAGGCACAAATCCGAAATAGTACTGCTGAATTTTTAATTTTTAGCAAGCAGACTGGTGAAGATAGTATTGAAGTGCGGATTGCTGATGGGAATGTGTGGCTAACACAGAAGTTGATCGGAGTCCTTTTTGAGAAGGGCCGTAGTACTATTACTGAGCACCTGTGCAATATTTTTGAAACTGGAGAGCTTGTTGAAAAGGCAGTATGTCGGGAATTCCGACATACTGCTGAAGATGGTAAAGAATATAGGACAAAGTTCTATAATTTGGATGCGATCATTGCTGTTGGATATCGCGTTAATTCAGAGCGGGCAACCCAATTTCGTCAATGGGCAACGACCATTTTGCGGGATTTTGCTATTCGTGGCTATGTATTGGACAAAGAACGATTAAAAAATGGAGCATTTTTTAATAAGGAATATTTCGACGAGCTTCTTGCTGAAATTCGTGAGATTAGAGCCAGTGAACGCAGGTTTTACCAAAAGATAACTGATATTTATGCCACTGCGATGGATTATCAAGCTGATGCTGAAACAACAAAACGTTTTTTTTCTACAGTACAGAACAAACTTCATTTTGCCATTCATGGTAATACTGCTGCTGAACTGATCATAAACCGTGCAGATAGTAGTAAAGACAGGATGGGATTAACTACCTGGAAAAATGCTCCTGGTGGAAAAATCATAAAAACCGATGTTTCAATTGCCAAGAACTATCTGAGTGAAAGAGAGATTAAATCTTTAGATCGTATTGTTGCTATGTATCTCGATTATGCCGAAGATCAAGCAGAAAGAAAGATTCCGATGACCATGGCTGATTGGGAGACAAAGCTAAATGTATTTTTACAGTTTAACGAGCGTGAAATACTTTCACATCCAGGAAAAGTAACTCAGGAGATTGCGAAAGCCTTTGCCGAAAGTGAGTTTGAAAAATACCGGGTTATACAGGATAGATTGTATGAATCAGACTTTGATAAGCACATTAAGAACCTTTTTTCAAATGGACAAAGAGATGAAGATTTAGATTAGGAATATTTTATAGACTTTTTTGAGGGCAAATAACATATTAGCTTTTCTGCACCGTTTGACCCGATACGGAGAACCGTATCATTGGTAGTGGCGAAAAGAGAAGGACTCTTGTCAAATGTTTGATAATTTGGCAGGAGTTCTGTGTATTCTAAGGAATAAAAATTATAATATACTACTTTTCGAAGATGTAATAATCTTGCGATTTATAGACTGGCTCATATAAAACAGGGGACAGGGATTTTGTTTCGTAACGATATCCCTGTCCCTGAAGTTTCGGGAATTGAAGAATATTAGTAAGTGGTTCTCATGTGTAAATAAGGGGGATAAGAAATGGATCAATTTTTGTGTATTGATTGCGTTAAAGAGAAAGAATTAAATAATTTGATTTTAAGTAAAGGAGAAAAGGCAGTTTGTAGCCTTTGTAAGAAGCAGAATGACTTAGTAATTAACTGCAATGATTTAGAATTAAAGAATCTTTTTAACACTTTAGTACGATTTCATTACTCCCAGTGGGAATATGATCATCATTTAGGTGGTGAAGACATAAGGTCATTATTTAACACGGAAAATCCTATTTTCAACTCATGGGTACCGGTAGAAACAGAAGATGCAGATGATCTTTGGAATCTTGTTGATGAACTTTTAACATATGAGAATTATGACGAAAATAAATCAGTTTATATTTTTTCAGACTATCCTTATGTTGCAATAAAAAATGACTATTGTAAAAAAATAGATAAAATTGGATATCAAATAGAAGATAAAAACTACTACGAATTAGAAAAGGATGTCATTGAAATTCTTGCAGGAATAATCAGCGATGTTAACGTTGTTGTTTCTGCTGGAAGGCATTATTATCGAGCGCGGATTGGATATCAGAAAAAAGGTGTGCCAATTGTGGGTGAGTGGTCACCGAAACCACACTATTTACCGTATAAAGATAAACTGATTGGGCGCGTACCTCCACCACTTGCTAAAAATGGGCGAATGAATCGTCAAGGTGTTTCTTTTTTATACGTTGCATCTGATTCGGATACAGCATTAGCTGAAGTAAGACCACATCCTGGACAGTACGTTTCTATTGGGAAATTTGTGAGTAATAAATCACTAAGAATAGCTGATTTTACTAATATAAAAATTAAAAACTATTGCTCGCAGCACAAAATACAAGATTTAATAACTTTGCAAACAATAAATGAATTATTTAGTAGACCTGTGCCTAACCAAATGGGAGGACAATATTTAATTACGCAACTTTTGGCTGATGCAATCCGTAAACTTGGATACGATGGGGTAGGTTATAAAAGCTCAGTAGGATCAGGGACTAACTTAGCAATTTTTAATCCATCGTTTTTTAAATATACCGAGGAAGACACAAATGTAGTATATATCAAAGAAGTAAAGTGTTTATATGACAATTGTACTATAATGGAAGAAAATAAGGATGATTATTATATGTTTTATAATTATAAGGAGTATTAATTATAGAAATGACAGAGGGACGGCAGACCGTGTGAAAACCCCCGTATCTTACAAGACCAGCTAATAATTTCGAGGTGTGATGATGGATAAAACAGCAATAATCAACAGAGAAGAAGATATGTATATTCCGATTCGGGATTATCTTATCAGGCAAGGCTATACTGTTAAAAGTGAAATAAATCATTGTGATGTTGCTGCAATTGACAATTCCGGTATTCTCTTGGTTATTGAAATGAAGCTACGGGTCAACCTTGAAGTTATATTACAGGCAGTACAAAGACAGCGTACTGCCGATATTGTATATATAGCGGTGCCCAAAAATAATAAAGTCTTATTAACCGCAAAGTGGCAGAATATATGTCATTTATTGCGACGGCTTGAAATCGGTTTGCTACTAGTCACTAACGGCAAAATACCGGCAGTTGTCGAAGAAACCTTGGCACCGAAACCTTTTAGCAGGGAGGTTAGCAGGAGGTCAGCCAAGAGGAAAAGACAACAATTATTGAATGAGTTTTCCGGGCGGCACGGAGATTTTAATACCGGCGGCAGCACAGGCAAAAAACTAGTAACTGCCTATAAAGAAATGGCCATACATATTGCTGCATTACTGGCCAAGCACGGTTCCCTAAGCGTGAAACAGCTTAAAGAATTTGGAACTGACGCTAAAAAAACAGCTGGAATTCTGCAGAATAATCATTATCATTGGTTTCAGCGGACTGCTCGCGGGATATATTGTCTCACAGATATTGGTTTTGCTGAACTGAAGTCATATCAAGAACTGGTAAGTTATTACACAGATAAAACAACGAAGGGACACCGGGACAGGTTCCTTATCCCAAAATAATATAGGAAGTTGCATAAAAAGTATTTAAACTGAAAAACACAGGGGACAAGGATTGTGTTTCGAAAAAGATTGAAAAGGATTCTGATACATAATCCCTGTCCCTTTGTTTCTTGTTTAACTTCTTGAGCCAACGAATCCAATATAGAGGGTAGCAATTTTGATGGATCTGACTTTTGCAACATGTCAATCATAAAGTGGCACGGTAAGCCTTCGCGCCGCAGAGCTCCAACAGGAACAGCCAGATCATTGATAGGCTAATTCATGGGTAACTCATAATTTTCATAGCTGCTTGCGCTTGAACAGTAATGCCTTATATAATTACGGTATAGGAGGATGCACAGAATGTGTAAACCTAAGTTGGAAAAATATATTCGTTACCCACTGGAATGTGGATTGCAAATTTTCGGTGGGAAATGGAAGTCAAGGAGAAATCTTGAATATTTGAGGTGGGAGGAAGGCAGCGTACTATGAATCTGAAAATAACCCCAAAAGCGCAAAAAATTATTGCTGATCAAGGCAACAACGTTACCATTAAACTGGAGAAACATGTTTGCTACAGCTGAGGTGGAGCTCAGTCACGCGACATCCCATCCGTGCGATGGGGCATACCGGAACCTTCTGAATTTAATAAATACGAAAAAATGAATATCAATGAAACATCAATTTATGTTCATGCTGGAGTCAAAATTGCCTCTAGTGCCAGAATTGACGCAGTGACTGGCGGCGGTGGCACAAAGCTCATTTTGCTGGGGAATTCTAGGAGTGAATCCCGGTAAACGCTTACTCTCAACAAATCTAAATTTTACTTTTTTATAGACAGGATAGGCACGAGGTCCGATCTGTTTTTTCTTCCTGAACATGGGAAAGGAGCTAAAACTCTACGTTTTAGCGGATTTTTTAGAAATTAGTATTCACAAAGCCCCTTTTCAGCTCTTTGGCTTTTACGTATAATGCTGCCAACTGAAGTGCAGTTCTCAGAAAGCTCATAACAAAACTTGCGGCTACTTGAATAAATATCAATTGCATGCTATAGTAAAAAAAAGCGATAAAGACTAAGAAGAGGAAAAGTAAGTATAGATTGATATCATAACAGAGAGCTGGGGAGCTGAGAACCGGCAGGTATTATTATACTGAAGTTCGCCTTGGAGTTGCTTGCTGAAATCGCCTTATTATAGGCTGATGGTAGGTGGAGCCGGAGACCTTCACCGTTATATGCGAAGGGGAGTATCGGCGCCGCTAGGCCTGTACTTTATGAGGTGATTCACCGCAGGGTGGATAACAAAGGTGGTACCGCGAGATTCGCTCTCGTCCTTTTTGAGGACGGGAGTTTTTATATTTTGATGGAGGTATAATTATGGTAAAGACAGTTGCGTATCTGGGACCGCAGGGAACTTATTGTGAAGAAACTGTTTTAAGCTTATATGGCAATACGCTTGATGTTTGTCTAAAACCGTTTAGCACTATTGATGAGGCCATTCGGGCTGTAGCCGCAGGTGAAGTGGATGAAAGCATTGTGCCGGTGGAAAACTCACTGGAGGGTTCTGTCAATGTTACGTTAGATACGATTGCACATGATGTTAATCTATATATTACTAAAGAGATTGTTCTGCCGGTTAGACACAATTTGTTAGCAAAAAGGGGCAGTACAAAATTTGACGCCATTGTTTCTCATCCCCAGGCCTTGGCTCAATGCAGAAAAACCTTAGGAAAATTATATCCTCATACACAGCTAATTCCGGTGGAGAGTACTGCTGCGGCTGCCAGAAAAGTGGCGGAGGGTGACGGGTTATATGCGGCTGTCGGTAGCTTGAAGGCCAGTGAATATTACGACCTGTCAGTGGTTGCCGCCAATATTCAGGATAATGCTTCGAATTCAACCCGCTTTATCGGTTTAGAACAGCAACCGGTTAGTGCTGTGTCTGGCAAATGCAAAACAACCTTGGTATGTCAAATTAATGGTGAGCAGCCAGGCAGTTTGTATAATATACTGGGCGAATTGGCCCAAAGGTCAGTGAACTTGACACGGATTGAGTCTCGCCCGGCTCGTACCGGGCTTGGCATGTATATCTTTTTTCTTGACATTGAGGGCAGCATAATAGAGAGTAATATTGCTGCCGCAGTAAGCGCCGTTAAAGAAAAAAGTTTGTGGTATAAAAACTTTGGCTCTTATCCGGTTTATCAGGTTGCAAAATAAAATGTGGCAAGTAAAATGTAATATTTTTAAGGATGGTGGACTATATGGCCAAATATAAAGTTGTAGTTACAGGAGATATTTTACCCTCAGCACTAGCTGCTCTTGAGGAGCAGTGTGAGGTTCGCCAATGGAACAAGAATGCGCCAGCAGAATCAGCTAAATTGCTACAGGATGCGGAGGGTCTGTTTGTTGCCGGTAAGATTCAAGTAAATGAAACATTGTTAGCCAGTGCACCAAAAGTAAGAGTTATTGCGCAACCCGCAGTTGGTTATGATAATATTGATCTTGCGGCTTGTACCAGCCGCAAGATCCCTTTTGGCAATACCCCGGGAGTGCTTGTTGAGGCCACGGCAGATTTGACTTTTGCATTGCTTTTAACCGCAGCTCGGCGTATTCATGAAGGCTGGGATTGGGTACGCAAGGGTAAGTGGCACCAAGGGATGCAGCTGCCGTTTGGCGTTGACTTGTATAATAAAACAGTGGGTATTGTCGGCATGGGAGCTATTGGTTCAGCTGTTGCCAGAAGAGCACAGGCCAGCGGGATGAAAGTAATCTATCATAACCGCCACCCGCGATCTGACCAAGAGCTAATCAAAGCGGAGTATCGTACATTTGATCAGCTTTTAGCAGAAGCTGACTTTATTGTTGTCCTGACGCCCTTGACAGCTGAAAGCCAGGGACGGTTTGGTGTCAAAGAGTTTGCACAAATGAAACCGACCGCTTATTTTATTAATGCTTCCAGGGGGCCGGTAGTTGATACTCAGGCTTTATATACAGCGTTAGCTGAAAGACAAATTGCCTACGCAGCACTGGACGTTACTGACCCTGAACCGCTGCCGCCAGACCATCCGCTGCTAAAGCTGCCGAATATTCTTGTTACTCCACATATTGGTAGTGCCACAACCGAAACACGAAACAAAATGGCCATATTAGCAGCAGAAAATATTTTGCTTGGCTTGGCACGCAAACCCTTGCTAACTTGCGTAAATTCTGAAGTCAATTATCGTTAGACAAAGGAAATTATTCCACTGTGTAACGTTTAAAAGGGGATTTTAAAATCGAGATGTTTCGTGATTCATCTTGGCCCTAATGAGCGGAGAACGCAGCGTTATGGTCGAGCGATAGCGTAGCATCTCGTTATTAATTTTTTCAGTAAGATGCCTAATATAATGCTAAACTATTACAAAAGCTATTGCCATGTGTCAAATCAAGCATTATCATATAGTAATGCATAAATTCTATTTTGTGGAGGAAAACATGGATCGAGCCGAGGCCTTAGGGAACGAAAAAATAAGTAAGCTTTTGTGGGAGTTTTCACTGCCAGCCATCATCGGGATGGTAGTAAATGCATTATATAATATTGTGGATAGCATATTTGTCGGTAATTGGGTTGGTGATATTGGCCTTACTGCGGTTACCATAGCTTTTCCCATTATGATTATTTTAATGGCAATTGGTATGCTGATTGGCATTGGCGCCTCGACGCTGGTATCTATCCGATTAGGGGAACAAAAACGCCAAGAAGCTGAAGTTATTTTAGGCAATGCTTTTAGTATGATGGTAGTGGCTGTTATATCTACAACGGTCGTAGCCCTTGTTTATTTGGATCAGATATTAGTATTATTGGGGGCAGAAGCTCATGTATTACCGTATGCCCGCGAGTTTACCAGGATAATTCTTTTAGGCAGTATCTTCATGCATATTGGCTTTGGCCTCAATAATATTATCAGGGCAGAAGGCAATCCTAAGACGGCAATGGCAACCATGTTAATTGCCTCTGTACTGAATGTTATATTGAATCCGCTGTTTATCTATTTTTTCAATTTAGGAATAGCAGGCTCAGCGTTGGCTACGGTAGTTGCGCAGGCAGTTGCTGCAGTATGGGTAATGCGCTATCTTATTAGCGATCAGGGAGTGCTAAAGCTACGCTGGTCGAATCTGCGCCTGGACAGAAAAATCGTTGTAGACATTTGTAAAATTGGGTTATCACCGTTTTTAATGCAGATTGCCGCCAGTGCTGTGACTATATTATCTAACTACAGTCTGCTAAGTTATGGAGGAGAATTGGCAGTTGCAGCCTTTGGCATAATTAACCGGGTGGCTATGTTGATACTAATGCCGATATTTGGCATCAGCCAAGGTGTTCAACCTATCCTCGGATATAATTATGGCGCCAAAAATTTTGAGCGTGTAATTTTGGTTATAAAACTTGGTACATATGCGGCTTCATTGGTATCAGTAATCGGTTTTGTTGTTACGCAACTTTTTCCCACTCAAATTATCCGGTTATTTAATGACAATCCGGAGCTTATTAATTTAGGCACTACCGGACTGAAAATGTCGCTGATCATGCTGCCGATAATAGGTTTCCAAATTATCGGAGCCAGTTATTTTCAGGCTGCAGGCAAGGCTGGATATGCTATTTTCCTTAGCATGTCACGTCAGGTAATCATCTTGATACCAGCTATTATAATTTTACCCCGTTTTTGGGGATTAGAGGGAATCTGGTTGGCCCTGCCAGTAGCTGATGTTGTAGCATCGCTGATCACCGGGACTTACTTGTGGCTAGAATTACGGAGATTATCTCCTAAACTAGTGGAAAATAATACTTAATGGAGAGCTGCGGATTTACTGCAGGAACTGGTCGCCATTACGCGAATACTACCAGCAGTAGCAAGAAAGGCTGGTAGATATGAAAACAAAGTTGTTTGTTGCCGTTCTTTCCCTAACCTTCTTAAGCCTAGCGGTAACGCCGGTTGATGCGGTTAAGCGTAGTGACGCAGATGCAAACTTGGCTCAAATGCAAGCTGATACCAACAGAGTCGATAAGCTTCGCCATGGTTATATAAAGTATAAAGGGAACCGAATGTATTATTATTGGTAATGTTGATGGTAAAGACCTGACCTCAGTCAAATGAGGAAGGTCTTAAATTTTTATTAAGTTTAATAATAATATTGTTGATATTTGATTCAGAGGGAGGATTTTTCTTCTAGATTGTATAAAGGGGAAATATGGGCTGATTACAATTAGATAGAAAAGGACGACACATATGAAGACACGCATTCATGAGTTAGTAAGAGACCAAAGCGATTTTGTCATAAATTTGCGGCGGCATTTTCGTACCTTTCCGGAGATCGGTGGTCAAGAATACGCAACACAAAAAAAAATCATGGCTGAACTTGAAGCCATAGGATTGTCCCCACGACCTGTAGCCGGTACTGGGGTTATTGCCGAGATCAAAGGGGATAGGCCAGGGAAAACTATTGCTATTCGTGCCGACATTGATGCTTTGCCGATTAAGGATGAAGTTGAGCAACCTTACCGCTCGCAAAATGAAGGACTATGTCATGCCTGTGGCCACGATGGACATACGGCTGTACTGCTGGGTATTGGCAAAATATTTACTGCAATTAAAGCAGATTTGCCGGGAACAATCAGGCTGTTGTTTCAGCCTAGCGAGGAACGCAATCCCGGTGGCGCTCTGGCTATGATTGCTGATGGCGCGTTGGAAGGCGTGGACGCCGTAATCGGAGCACACTTGTGGCAACCATTAGAAGTAGGCACAATGGGCTTAACCTATGGCCCGATGATGGCATCTCCTGATGAATTCACTATTACGATAAAAGGTTTTGGCGGGCATGGATCTATGCCCCATCAGACAGTAGATCCTTTATACGTTGGTGCTCAAATAGTGCTGGCATTAAAGACGATTACCGGTAATAATGTTAGTGCAAATGAATTGGCTGTATTATCGCTGGGCGCATTTAGAGCAGGTGATATTTTTAATGTTATTCCGGATACTGCTGTTTTGGAGGGAACAGTGCGGACGTTTTCGCAAAGCACCCGTGAGACAATCTTTGCCAGTGTTGCAAGAATATGTGACGGACTTTGTGCCGCAGCAGGCGCTACACATAAATTGGAAATTATTTACGGGTTTCCACCGGTTGTTAATGATTCAAATGTCGCGAAGATTGTTGCCCGGTCTGGGGAAGCTATTTTGGGTAAACCTGCAGTCTTTGAATTGAGTCCATCAATGGTGGGGGAAGATTTTTCTTACTATCAGCAGCAGGTACCGGGATGTTTTATGTTTATTGGTGTTGGTAACAAAGACAAGGGGATTGTCTATCCGCACCATCACCCTAAGTTTGACATGGATGAGCAAGCACTTAGTTATGGAGTGGAGATTATGGTGAGTTCAGCCCTTGCGCTATTACAACATTAAAAATAAATATCCAAATAGTAGTAGTTCGGCAATTATTTTTTTAGATTCGCAGAACATATAAAGGAAAAAGCACAAGGATAGGGAATATACCTTAACGAGCTTTTTTATGCAGGAATACAGATGGTTTTTGGAGAACAAACTTTAATAATTAGCTTTTGCCATTTTTAGATCTTTTACGGATTATTCTTAGAAAGAAGCTAATAGGAGGATATATATGTGGACCGTGGTGTACATAGCTTCTAATCGAGCACAGGCAGAGACATATAAAAATGTGCTCTGCAATGAAGGCGTGCTTGCAAATATACGTCCAGCTGGACTTGTCTCAGCTACGGGCGATGGCTTGTATGAAATTTTGGTTTTAGAATCAGAAGCCGATGAAGCACATGCTGTTTTATGCCAACACGTAATACGGTAGTCCGAGCAATTTAAGGAGGTATATAACTTGCTAAAAAAAACTAAGATTGTTTGTACAGTAGGCCCTAGCACCGATAAACCTGGTGTTTTAGAGTCGATGATGGAAGCCGGTATGAATGTTGCTCGGTTTAATTTTTCTCATGGTTCGCATGAGGAGCATACAAAAAGAATTGCCCGGGTTAGAGAAGCGGCGAATAATGTAAAGAAACCAATCGCTTTAATGCTTGATACCAAAGGCCCTGAAATGCGGTTAGGTTTGTTTGCCGAAGGCAAAGTTTTCCTGGAAAAAGGCCAGAAGTTTGTGCTAACAGGTCGTGACGTACAGGGAACTAAAGAAATCGCCTCTGTTAATCATAAGAATTTGCCGCAGGAGGTTGCTCCTGGAAATATCATTCTTATTTCTGATGGTTTGGTAAGCCTGCAGGTAGATGCTGTTCAAGGCGATGACATTATTACTACAGTAAATAACAGTGGCCAAATCGGTGACCGCAAACGTGTTGCCGCACCGGGGGTTGCTGTAGATTTGCCGCCATTATCTGAGCAGGATGTAGCCGATATTCAATTTGGGATAGCAAATGAAATGGATTTCATTGCGGCTTCTTTTGTTCAACGGGCAGCCGATGTGCTGGCAATTCGTAAGATACTGGAAGTTGGCAATTATTCAATGGATATTATTCCGAAGATTGAAAATGCTGAGGGTGTCAAAAACATTGACGAAATTGTTAAAGTAGCAGACGGCCTTATGGTCGCCAGAGGTGATCTTGGTGTGGAGATTCCCGCTGAAGAAGTGCCGCTTGTACAAAAAATATTGATACAAAAGTGCAATAAGGCTGGTAAGCCTGTTATCACAGCAACTCAGATGCTGGAGTCCATGGTAACTAATCCGCGCCCTACTAGGGCTGAAGCCAGTGATATTGCTAATGCCATTTTTGATGGTTCTGATGCTATTATGCTTAGCGGTGAAACCGCGTCAGGTCAATATCCGCTGGAAGCTGTACAAACCATGGCTCGCATTGCGGTGCGGACAGAAACATCGTTGCAGCATAGCGATATTTTAATTGGCAAAGGTATCGAACTGCAACGGACTACCACTGATGCAATTAGCCATGCTACTGCGCAAATATCACATGAACTGGGTGCTGCGGCTATTGTAACTTCAACGCAATCAGGCTATACCGCCCGGATGGTGTCAAAATATCGTCCACAGTCTACCATTGTGGCTGTTACACCTTGTGATAGAACTGTACGTCGTATGCTGCTCTTGTGGGGTGTGTACCCTATTTTGGGCCCTAGCTTCAATAATACGGATGAAATGGTACAAAGTGCAGTTGCAACCTCATTGAAAGAAGGGGTTGTTAAAGACGGCGATTTAGTTGTTGTTACTGCCGGTGTGCCTGCTGGCTTGTCTGGTACTACTAATATGATAAGAGTACATGTTGTTGGCAATATTCTTTTGCGTGGCACAGGGATTGGACAACGGGCTGTTACCGGTCAAATTGTTGTGGCAACTACCCTTAAAGAAATTACCGCAAAGTTTAAAGCCGGTGATATCCTCGTGGTGAATGGTGTTGATGAAGAAATGGCGCCCTATGCTGCCAAAGCTGCCGCGATTATTGCCGAAGAAGGCGGCTTGACATCACATGCCGCTATTGTCGGGGTAAGTTTTGGTATGCCGGTACTTGTCGGCGTGGAAGGCGCTACTGAACGTCTGCAGGATGGAACAATTGTCACCGTTGATGCTTCACGCGGTATTGTATATCAGGGAGAAATTAACGCTAGATAGGGAGAACTCCTTATGGCAGTATGGCTTATGGCGTTAACCGGAGTAAGTTTAGCCGCCTGGTGGTTTTACACTAGGCGGCTTACTTGGCAGTTTACGCACATTGAATCTCAACTAAAAAAAATGAATAGTGAGCGGCAAGTGGACACACGTACTGATAAAGCCGTTATACGTAAGCTTTACAAAATTGTGTATACAAGTTTGAAAGCTGGTAACGAAGCCGATGCATACCGGGCTCTTGACTTATTAAAGTTAGCCTTAGGTCATGGAATGGGCAGCGTAGGAGAAGCGTCACGCTTGACTGCTATTATTTATCTTGCACTACGCACAAACCAGCTTGATGCTGCCGGGCATAGCCTGGATGCATTTCGGCCTTTGTTAAAAAATACGAAGGTAGCGGATCTGCCAAACGCCATTGAACAACTTGGACTTATTGCCGTAATATGTCTGAAGCAACGCCAAAATTTTTTGGCTGCGCGTGCGGTTGATATTCTTTTTTACTGCACAGGCAACCAGGATGCTGCAGTTCGTTCATCCATTATCAGGGCGGTTCGCTTAACCGGATTAATTGCGCTGCGCCGGAAGGACACTGGCCTTATTCGTGAGTTGCAGGCTAAAATCACTAGCTGGCTGGCAGATGAGCCAACCGATTGTCTGATAAATGAGCAGATTTCATGGGCATTGGCAGCTTGGCTGCATCGTGTAGTCAAAGTCGGGGACATTGATATGTTTGAGCTGGTAACAGAATATATTAATCAACTGGCAGAGAAAAAGCATTTATCAGAGCAGGCTTTAGCCGGCATAATTGCTGAATGTGCGCATTTAGCCAGTATGGATAGTCTTAATCCCTTTAGTAAGCTGAGTGGACAGATTGCTATGTTCAGCCTGGAGTTAGCGGTTGAACTCAGAAACATTGCTATCTGGCGACAGTCACTTAACGGGGTTATGCAAGCTGCCAGAGGGGCTGTAAACCAGCGAAGTTTGACGGAAAGTTTTACCGTAATATATCCATTGTTTGAGATAGGACGACGATTACTTTCCACAGAACTTACTGCTGCTCCCACACAGGATGTTTTTCGTCAAGAAGCACTTTTTATCTTGATACGTGAATGCCTGCAGTTGCTAGACTTTGTAGCACGACAGAATTTTACGACAACCATAGCAGATATTATTGAACAGATTTACCAGGAGTGGATTAAGCTTGAGCCTAACACAGGCCTGCACAAATCAATAAAACGGTTTTGCCAATTGCTATTCCAATACTGCACACGCATTAAACGCCGTCAAAAGAACATGATAGCCGACGAAGACAGCTTTAATACCGAAAATGTAATTTCTCTGAAAAATCGTAAGCATTTAGAAAAATTAGGGTATTTATACTAAACAATAAGGCGGACAATTACTGTCCGCCTTAAACTATCGTGTTAGTCACTCTAGAGTAGTCATCATATAATGTCCTAGTATTTTGCAGTAAGCTTATTTCTGCTGGGGAATGAACCAGTAAGCAACAATCCGAGCGGGGTAACGCGAGTACCTAGTTTCTCGATGAGCCAAGCTAAGACAAGACTTAACGCAAGTGTTGTAAAATAAAATGCGACAGTCGTTAGCGGGGTTAGTAACTGAGAAATTCGGTTAAGTATAATAATCAGATAGTACATTACAAAGGGATGCACAAGATAAATTACATAGGAATGCTTGCCTAATTGATTTAATAGGAAGGATAACCGATTAGGTACAGGACTGCTAAAGACTTTAAACCAAAATAGGGCAGAACTTGCCGTATATAAAACACCTAAGGGACTGAGCTGGTGAACGGTATTCACTGCTGATTCCAGCGAGTAGTTATTATAATAAATAAGATAATAATAATGCAGCAGCATTCCGGCTAAGGTTAATAAAAAACAGGTTGATATGTGACGGCTTTTCTGCTTAAGATAAGCAAGAAACTGCGAATAGCGTTCGGCGCATACCGCGCCAAGCAGAAAAATAAATAGATAATGAAAGACAAAATAGCTCATGCGATGCTGGATAGCAAGATTTAGATAGTGATTATCGTAGTTTGCACTAAGTATATAACTGGAGTAATAATTAAAAACAATTTGCCCCAATAATAAGCTAAGTAATCCGACGGTGAGATTTTTTACAATCAAACCTGTTAAATAGCGCCACAAGGGCATACATACATAAAACCAAATTAGAATTACTAAAAAGTATAACTGGTACGATGCTAAACCAAATAAAAAGTACTTAAAGATCAGCGGATGATGCCAAATGGTTGTGTCACCGCTTAGCCAAGTATAATGCAGCATATAAAGAATAGACCACGCTACATATGGTAAGAATACGGCGCGAAAGCGCCTGTACATAAAGGTCTGATAGTGAAACTGCTTGGTGAGTGGTTGGCTGAGAAATAAGCCGAAAGCCGACACAAAGAAAAATATGGGTACACTAAAACGGGAAACTATTTCATATAAAGCAAATAAATGCGGATTGGCAGCAGGGTAGCTTAGTGAATAGGCACCTGTATGGATACCGATCACGCCTAGCATAGATATAGCCCGGATATAGTCAAGTGCAACTATGCGTGGTTTAGCCATAATATTCTCCTTATGAAGTTGGCTGAACTAGAAGCTTAAGCAGCCAACCTTGCTGATATATAATATAATATTGATGTTAAGGCAAGATGCCTTCATTAATTATAAGTCGTTAATCGGCTTGCTGCAATAACCTTTTTGCCTGTATTGCCCTCTGATTAAAGTTCCGGTTATAGCACTGAAGAACAGGTTTTGCGCCAAAACAAATAATAAGTTTTCTTAAAATAGCAGGAATTTAGTAAGAGGCTGACGTAATTTGAATAATAATACTATTATATAAGGGAGGTTGTCCTTTGAAACCAATTGGTTTGTTGGATGGTAAAATTATAGATTTAAGTGAAAATGTTGTGCCTATGGAGGATCGAGGACATCAGTTTGGTGATGGAGTTTACGAAGTAACCAAGGTGTATAACGGTCACTGTTTTGCTTTGAAGCCTCACATGGACAGACTGTACCGTTCCTTGCGAGAGTTAGCAATTCCGGCAGTATATACCTATGAAGAATTAGCTGAATTCCATGAACTTCTTATTAAAGAAAGTGGCATCAATGAGGGCGCTATTTACCTACAAATTACGCGTGGTGTATCGCCAAGAGCACACAACTTTCCCGAAAATGTTGTGCCGCGTTTAACTATGTCAATTCGTCCCAGCAGTGCGACACCTAATAAAAATATATTAGAGGGTGCCAAAGGGCTACTTATTCCTGATGAAAGATGGCTTAGGTGTGATATTAAATCCCTTAATCTTCTTGGTAATGTACTGGGAAAACAAAAGGCAAAAGATGCAGGGTGCGTGGAAGGTATCCAGGTTCGTGACGGAATTGTGACTGAAGGCACCAGCAGCAACTTCTTTATTGTTAAGGATGATGTTATCTGGACACATCCCAGATGTAACCTCATATTAACAGGTATTACTCGGACGATAGTTAATGAAAAGATTTTACCTGATCTGGGGCTTGTGCTTGTTGAGAAAAAATTCGACGAGGCTTTTGCCAAATCGGCTCAAGAGGCTTTTATCACAGGGACCTCGACTGAAATCACACCAATTTTGGCTTTGAACAACCAGCCTATCGGAAATGGCAGTGTTGGATCCATAACCAGCAAAATTCGGGAAGCATATTGGGCGTTGATTGATCAAGAGTGTCATCGCAAATAATCTTAGTTTGATCCAGTTAAAATAATATGACAGGATGACAATACATAAAAGGAGGGAAATTCATGAATTTGACAATTGCAGGACGAGCCCAGGAATTTATTAGCCAGGAAGGTGGCGTAATTTCGATAAAAATTGAAAAACGTCTGATACCCGGTTGCGGTGCCATGCAAACAGCTGATGTCCCAGCTGTGCGACTGGGGAAACCCGAAGATCATGAAAAAGCTAATTTTTCAGCAATGACGATTGATGGGGTGCAAGTGTTTGCCCACAGTTCTATTGTCAACTATAATGATCAAATCCCTTTACGTATAGATATCGAAACCACATTATTTGGTAATCGGTTAGCCGTGTACGGCCTACCGATTCCTACTCAAAGCTGTGGTAGTTGTACATCCTGTTAAGAAGTTATGCTATCTATTAAGTAAAAAACTGCTGGAAGTCAAAGGCTTCCAGCAGTTTTTTATTCAATTATATTACTTGCACAGCTTGAACAACCGCCGCCTTGTTCTTGAATTGCTTCTTCCAGTCGGCCATTGTTGAATAAAATCATTTCGGCTATTGCCATAGGCAAAACTTCGGTTAAGAGCACTTCCATAGCGTTGTGCATGGCTTGATTTTGGTCACGGTGGCTGAGTGCAGTTGTAAGTTTTTCTTCAATTGGCTCGCGATAAGTAGTTAGCCAGCGTTGATAGTGGGCAAGCAATGTAGGTCCATCAAAATACATGTTAAAACACATCCTTTTCATTTTATACTGTATCGATTCCCAAGTTGGGAATTCAGGTTGATATATGTTTACATAGACTTACTGTCGTGCAAACATAGTAGGACTAACGGGTTAGATTAAGTGATAATATTTTTGTCAGATGTGCCAGCGAGTAACATTCGAACATGGCACAGTATTTGGAAAACAGGGGGATAGCATTGTTTTGCGGCCAGCGTTCTTTAGGGTGTGTATTAAGCCATAAAATGCGTTTAACCTTTTTGCTGATTACCGCTAATTGACCTGCCGTTTCCTGTGGTGCCAGTGTATTGGCATCACTGATGATAAAAAGCAAAGTGGAAGGGGTGAGTAACTGTCTATGAGCTTCTTCCAAACTTGATAAGGCAATAAACAGATTGGTGCCTTGACCAATTTGTGCAGAATTTGTTACTAACTCCTCTGTAACTTGGGCAAAATCAGTACTACCGCGTCGGAAATAGTCAGTTACTCGCTCCAAATCAGTAGCACAGACAAAACTCTCAATATTTTTTACTACACTAGACAAACCAAATAGCAGTGGCAGGGTAAATCGGACATATTTGGTCATGGACGCTGACACATCACAAATTATAACAATATTGGGCTTATGAATTTTTTTTGTTTTATATTTTAGGGAAATCATGATACCGCCATAGCGCATATTGCGACGGATACTTTTTCGAATATCAATTAGCTTGCGCCGACCAGTCATACGAAAGCGCCTAGAGATGCGGGTTGTTAACCGGCTGGCCAACTTTTTAATAAGGGCAGTAACCTGCGGAATTTCATTTTCGGCAATTTCCTGCATGTTTTTATAGAGCAGCGGGTTGCCGCCAGTGCCGCCCAGTCCTGCCGCCGAATCTACAACATGGTCAAGCTCATCATGCCCTAATAGCTGACGGCGGGCGGCAGCAAGTTGAGCCAGATCCTCTGGGGATAACTGTCGTTGCCAGAAGGAGAGCGAACTCTTCAGTACGTTTTCAACTACCGGCTGGAAGGATTCTTTGACATTTTTGCCTGCGGAGGTTTTTTCCAAGAAATCCTGCAGTCGCTGTTTTTCTTTTTCCGGCAGCATTTTATAAACATCTTTAAGATCATCCGAGATTTCCAGGGGACGCCCCTGGAAAACCAGCTCCTCATCAGCCTGTAGAGTTTGTTCTAGGTCAAGCTGTTGTTTGGATTCCCAAGCATGTTGCTGTTCGTGCTTGGCTTCAGGCGGCACGAAGAAGAGATTAAAGGCATGGTTAAACGCGGCCTGGTCTTCCGCGTGTTTTATTAAGGTGCTTTTTAAGGCGGCCTTGAATTCGGCCTGGTCAAAGCTGTCAATTACTGTTAAGCTGTCAACAGCATCAATGGTTTCGGCTGTGCTTATCCGTACTCCAAGCTGGCGCAAGATTTGGATGAACCCAACAATATTATCAGCAAGTGAATTCAAGTCAATCAGTCCTTGCTGCCTGTTGGGGCATGGCAGTCACAAGCTTGATGAGTGTGGGGATTAGTATTTTTTTTGACGGCTGCACATAATTTATCTGCGCCTAAATCCTTTTGAAATGCCAGCAAATCGTCCCGGTTTTTCAGCAATAAGCCCATGGTTTGTTTTACTAAGATTGGGTCAAGGTGATCAGCATGCATTGCAATC
>JAEZVB010000098.1 GCA_023443285.1 Bacillota bacterium | reverse complement strand
TACCACTCCTTGACGCAATAAGTCAGTAAGGTGAATAATTCCAATGGCTCGAAACTCGCTGTCAACTACTGGCAGTAGTGTAATCGGCCGCGGCTGGTTTTTCTCCATCGTATTAAGCGCCTGGGCGGCCAGTTTATCCTTG
This sequence comes from Bacillota bacterium, assembly GCA_023443285.1. Taxonomy (GTDB): domain Bacteria; phylum Bacillota; class Negativicutes; order Sporomusales; family Sporomusaceae; genus Sporomusa. The sequence goes on along the minus strand of JAEZVB010000098.1, from coordinate 18,558 downwards.
GTAATGGTGCGAGGCTGTTTGGTCATCAGTCCAGCTACCGATTTGTCCAAGAACTCGTGTCCTTTTTCCAGGCTGCGGCGAATGTCTCCGTCTGTTAACAAGCCAACAAGCAGCATAGTATCAAGAGCGTCAACAACCACAACTGCGCCCAGTCCTTTGGCAGTAATAGCAAATAATGCTTCCTTTACAGTTTTGTCCGGTGTTACGATTGGCAGGTCATCACCTCCATGCATGACATTTTCGACAGTAAGCAGCAATTTGCGACCTAGTGCGCCACCCGGATGATATAGTGCAAAATCTTCCGGGGTAAAATTGCGTGCCGATAATAGCGCCATCGCCAGCGCATCGCCCATTGCCAGTGTGGCTGTAGTACTGGCAGTAGGAGCTAAGCCAAGCGGGCAGGCCTCTCTTTGTACTGCTACGTTCAGAAAAACATCGGCATTTTGTGCCAGGGTGGACTCATTCCGGCCAGTCATGGCAATAATGGGAGCCCCAATCCGTTTGAGCGTTGGCAGTAATCCGATTACTTCATTGGTTTCGCCACTATTGGAAATAGCAATAACAATATCATTAGCAGTAACCATGCCCAAATCACCATGAATGCCTTCGGCCGGATGAAGAAAAAAGGCCGGCGTACCTGTGCTGGCCAAGGTTGCTGCAATCTTTTTACCAATAATGCCTGATTTGCCCATACCGGTAACAATTACCCGATCCTGGCAACGCAAAATCATGTTCATGGCAGTGGCAAACTGGTCGTTGACACGGGGAATTAACGCGCGAATCGCTGCGGCTTCCAGTTCTAAACAAGCACGCGCATGTTCAATTGGCATACGAATTACCTCCTTGGGGAAGGATTACTTATCACTTATCATTTATATTTTCTAACTACATTATCGATAGCTAACACATCTTGCAGAACGGCTTCCAATTGGTCAATGTAGAGCATGTTGGGGCCGTCTGATTTGGCTTCAGGCGGATTATCATGTACTTCCATAAACAGTAGGTCGATGCCTGTGGCAACAGCAGCGCGGGTTAAATAAGGAACAAATTCGCGTTGACCGCTGGAGGTTGTGCCAGCACCACCGGGTAGCTGTACACTGTGGGTAGCGTCAAATACTACCGGGTAACCCAGTGAGCGCATAATGGGCAGCGCCCGAAAATCGGCCACAAGATTGTTATAACCAAAGGTCGCGCCGCGTTCAGTCAACAGGATATTTTTGTTGTCGGCTTCCTCCATTTTAGCAATCACGTTTTTCATATCCAGAGGAGCCAGGAACTGGCCTTTTTTTACATTTATAACCTTGCCGCTTTTGGCTGCCTCATATACCAGGTCAGTCTGCCGGCAGAGAAAAGCGGGAATTTGCAAAATGTCAAGTACCTCGGCGGCGGCTTCAATCTGCGTAATGCAATGAATGTCGCTTACCACCGGTGCGCCTAACTCTTTTTTTATATGGGCTAAGATGCGCAGGCCTTCTTTGAGTCCCGGACCGCGAAAGGAATTAAAGGAAGACCGGTTGGCTTTGTCATAGGAAGCTTTAAAAATGTAAGGAATGTTTAGCCGGTCGGCAATCGCTTTGATTGCGCGCCCGATAGCTAAGGTACGCTCGGCATCTTCGATAACGCAGGGTCCGGCAATCAGAGCAATCGGATTTTGGCCGCCAACTGTGATGTTTTGTATGCGTACGGTGTTCATAGATTTTGCCTCCTAAAATATTCGTTAACTTTTTCTAAGTCTTCCGGGGTATCTACCCCTATCGATTTAAAATCAGTTTTAAGTACTTTAATCTTAAAGCCATGTTCCAGCGCTCGCAGTTGCTCCAGGGATTCTGTCAGTTCAAGCGGGGTGGGTGCTAAAGCCGCGTAGTTGAGCAGAAAGTCGCGACGGTAAGCATAAATACCAATATGCTTATATACTGGCAGTGAAGCATCAGACCACTTGCTGCTCCTCGGATAAGGAATAAGTGAGCGAGAAAAATACAGAGCGTAGCCATTTAGGCTTGTCACAACTTTGACCGCACTTGGCAAATTATATTCATTTTTTTCCATCTCTGTCATCAGGGTAGCCATGTTCAGTTCGGTATCAGCATCAAAAGCCCCAGCCAATAAATCAATGACTTCAGGAGCAATGAGCGGTTCGTCCCCCTGGACGTTGATGATAATATCAGCCTCGGTGTGCTTTGTCGCCACCTCGGCCAGGCGGTCGGTGCCTGTCGGATGGTCTGGCGAGGTCATCATTACCTGGCCGCCAAAACCTTGCACTGCCTGATATACAAGTTCATGGTCGGTTGCTACCAGGACGACACTAGGCCGTTTGGCCTGCTTGGCCCGGTCATAAACACGCTCAATCATAGGTTTCCCAGCAATCATCGCCAGTGGTTTTCCCGGCAGGCGAGTTGATGAATACCTTGCCGGAATAACACAGAGTATGTTCATAGTTTACCTCCAATAAGGACTAGGTTTTATGTTTTGACACATTTTTTATCATATCCATTAATTCTTCATACCCATCATGGAATCTAACCTCAATAGATAACACGTAGAGCGGCAACGGTCTCTCTGAATGAATAAATTCAGAAGGAATCTTGACGGCGTCTTTGTCTGTAGTGATTAGCGCTTCGGCGTTATTGTCAACGGCTTTTTGCATAATAGCCTGCATCTCGGCCATGGTGTAATCGTGGTGATCGGGATAGCGGACTGAAGCCGCAATTTTTCCGCCCAAATCAGTAATGGTCTGCTCAAAGGAGGACGGATTGCCGATTGCCGAAAAAGGGAACACTACACGATCCTTAATGGCTTCCAGCGGCACGGTTTCCGGGCGAACCCCTTTATACCATTCTTCGATTTCAATGAAACACTGCGGGGTATGGGTACTTTCAATGATTAGGGCATCGGCGTTGTATTTGTGCAAGGTATCCTTGATGGCATCTCTCGCCGAACCTGTTGATTGATCGACTTTCGTCAACAAGAAGGCATTGGCTCTATTCAGATTGGTGAGCGGCTCACGCAATGTCCCTCTGGGCAGGAGAAAGTTATTGCCAAAAACATTTATGGTATCAATAAGCACAATGTCCAAATCACGTTCAAGCTGCCAGTGCTGGTAGGCGTCATCCAGAATAATAACTTCGGCGTTTAAATGCTGCACTGCATAATCACCGGTAATCGAGCGGTTGCGGCCAATGATTACCGGTACGCCCGGCAGGCTCTTGGCAAGAAGATAGGCTTCATCACCGGCTTCAGTAACTGTCATGTAGATTTTACGTCCATCTGACACAACGCCAACTTGGCCTTTCCAGGCTGCCCGGTAACCTCTGTTAAGAATGACTACCCGGTATCCCTTATCACGGATGAAAGCAGCTAGTCGCTGCGCCGTCGGGGTTTTACCAGTGCCGCCAACAGTAATATTACCTAAGCTGATTACTTTACACGGGAGTTTGCGGCGTTCCAATACACCCCAGCGATAAAGGGCAAGCTTGCATTGCACCCCCAGTCCATAAATAAAAGACATGACGCGAAGCGCGCCAAGAATCACGGCTGCAAAAAAACCATGTTGCTCGCCGTGCACTAGTTTATATAAATATACTTGTAGCGCTTCCCGCTGATTTATCATACAATTTCCGCCTTTTCCTTGACTTCACAAGACGCTATTGCCGGCCTGTGTTCTGGCTTACTGCAACATTCCTTTGCTGCAGCAGTTCTTTTAAATACAAAGCGCTTTTATGGGAAGCGCCGCGATTTTCATTAATAATTACCAGTGACTCTTGGCCTATCTCTTTTCGCAGGCTTGGATTATGTAATAATTTGAGTATAGTTTTCGTTACATCCTCACTGCTATGAACAGTCAAGCAAACTCCCCGTTCAGAAAATAGTGCATAAGTCTCTTTGAAATTAAACATGTTCGGGCCAACTAGTATAGGTTTGCCATGAGCAGCCGGTTCTAAAATATTGTGACCCCCATGCGGGATAAGACTGCCGCCGACATAGACAATATCACCAAGACCATACATCTTTCCCAATTCACCAATGGTATCGACAATAATCATATCAGGCTGCGAGGACTGTTTTCCCGGCATTTCGGTTCGCCTTACAGCCGTAAAACCATGGTTAGCAGCTAACTCGACAAGTTCGCCTGCCCGCAAGGTATCACGTGGAGCAACAACAAATTGCGTCCTCGGAAACTCAGTTCGAATTTGGCTGAAAGCCGGAAATAACAACTCTTCCTCGCCCCGGTGCGTACTGCCGGCTACCAGAATTTGATCAGCGTTACTCAAACCCAGCGTAATAAGCATTTGGTTCTTGTCTTGAGCACTAAGTTCGGTATAATTTTGATCAAATTTGGTGTTGCCGGTAATAACCACTCTCGCCGGGTCAGCACCCAGGCGGATAATATATTTGGCATCAATACTCGATTGCATGCAAAACTTGCTAACAGTATCCAGCATATCTGCCAACACTTTACGAAAATAAACGTAACGTTTGACGCTTTTGTCACTTATTCTGCCATTAACCATCATAGTCGGTATATTCAATTTTCGAGCCGCTTTAAGAAAATTCGGCCACAATTCTGTTTCTACCATGAGAAATGCCTGCGGCCTGATTTTAGCAGCAACCGAGTAGCTCAGATATGGCAAATCCAGCGGAAAAAAGATAATACCGTCGGCTTCCGGAATAATGCGCTTAGCCATATCATAGCCACTGGCCGTAACTACCGATACCACAATAGGGACACCGGGGAGTTCATGCTGAATTTCTTTAACAATGGGGCTTGCTGCCACAATTTCGCCAACTGATGCGGCATGAACCCAAATAGCCTGTTTGCCACTGACTTTTGCCAGGGTTTCGGCTGGTAAAGCCCCAAAGCTCTGCTTAAGCCGTTCTCCAAACCCGTCTTCACGAATAAACCGTATGGCAAATACCGGCAAAGCCAGTATAACTAATAGGGTCGCCACAATATTGTAGATAAAATACATATAGATACCTCATTACCTCTTACTTATCAGTAAATTGTACTTGGTACAACTTACTATACAGGCCTCCTGCCAACACAAGTTCAGCATGGGAACCACATTCGATAATTTGGCCTTTCTCGATAACCAGGATAACATGGGCCCGCTGTACGGTAGATAAACGATGGGCAATAACAAAGGACGTTCTCCCCACCATCAGTTTATCAAGCGCTTCCTGCACCAGTTGTTCACTCTCGGTATCAAGGGCTGAAGTAGCTTCATCCAAAATCAGTACCCGCGGATCTTTCAAGATCGCCCGGGCAATGGCAATACGCTGGCGCTGTCCGCCAGATAGTTTGGAGCCACGTTCGCCGATCTGGGTATTATAGCCGTCAGGCATTGCCGTGATAAATTCATGGGCATTGGCGGCCTTAGCAGCGGCAATCACTTGCTCTTGGCTTGCGTCTAAGTCACCATACAATATATTTTCATATACCGAACCGTTAAAGAGAACCGTCTCTTGTGGCACGATACCTATTTGCTCGCGTAAAGAAGACAGGGTAACTGTTTTAATATCATAACCATCAATGGTTATACGGCCGGCAGTTGGATCATAAAAGCGTGGAACAAGATTGGCAATTGTAGTTTTCCCAGCGCCGCTGGGTCCGACAATCGCGATCATTTGTCCTGCTTCTGCTACTAATGACACATTTGTCAGTGCCGGCTCATCTTTTTTATAGGAAAAATCTACATTTTCAAAAGCTACTCGTCCGGCTATGGACGGCAACTTTTGCGCATCTGGCATATCTTTAATCTCAGGCTCGGTATCAAGCACTTCAAAAACGCGCTGCGCCGCCGCCAACGCTTTTTGAATATTACCATACACCCGGCTTAGGCGTTTAATGGGGTTACTAATATTGACCGCGTAGATTAAAAAAGCAATGAGCGAGCCGGATGTCAGGCTGCCATTAATAACCTCACGACCACCATACCAAATGATGATAGTAATCCCGATTGCAGCCAAAAACTCAATTACCGGTGTCAAAGTAGCCATTAATTGGGCAGTTTTCATTTGAGCCTGGAAATTGAAGTAGTTCTCACGATTAAAGCGATCTATTTCATAATCTTCACGCACAAAGGACTTTATGACCCGCACGGCTGCAATAGTTTCCTGTAGGATAGAGGTAATATCGGCCGCCCGTTCCTGCATAACACGACTAGCGTTTCTGAGGCGTTTACCAAAAATATTCATAGCCTGCGCCACCAGTGGCAAGGCAATAAAAGTCAGCAGCGACAGTTTCCAATGCAAATAGAACATAAGAGCCATCGAACCGATTAAGACCATAGATTCGGTAAATAACTCTATTACACTATCGACTAAAGCGCTTTGCAAAGCTGCCACATCATTGGTAATGTGGCTCATGATGGCTCCGGTCTGACGTTTTTCATAATAAGACAAAGACAGACGCTGTAAATGGCGATAAACGGCTTCTCTGATATCAATAATGACTTTTTGTCCAATATACGACATTAAATATGTTTGCCCGTAAAAGAAAACTCCGCGCACCAAATAGACCAGTACGATACCAATCGCAATGGTATTGAGCATAGCCATATTCTTGGAAGCAAGCACACCATCAATAACATCCTTGATAATCCAAGGCACATACAAATTGGCGCTCGCAGCAACCAAAATGCACACAATAGCAAGGCCAAAGCGTGGTAAATAGGGACGTATGTAGCTGATTAGCCGTAAGTAGAGTTTCATGTAGTTACCTCGCACTTATTCTCTAGAAAACTTTAATTCTTTGTTACCAAACGGAAAACGGCATCACTTTTCCCGCCTGGCAATTTCCAGTATAACTTCGGCAACCCGGTTGACAGCACCTGCTTGGCCGAGCTTTACTTTTACCTCAGCCAGTTCTGTCTTCATTCGTGCATACACTTGACTATCTGTAAGGATTGTTAGTGTCTCGGTCGCAATAGCCTCCGGATTCACGGCATCCTGCAGTAATTCAGGTACAATCCGTCGTCCGGCAATAATATTCGGTAATCCAATATTGGGGATTTTAACAAGTAACTTGCCTAAAAAATAGGTGAGCGGCGCCACTTTATAAATAATAATGGTAGGCGCTCCCATGATGGAAGTTTCTAGGGTAGCTGTTCCTGAAGCCGCTATGGCGACATTCGCTATCCCCATTAGGTCATATGTATAATCAGTTGTTAAAGTAACCGGCACCTGATAGCCTGCCATTATATTTTGCAGTATTTCCTGGGAAATTGTCGAAGCAATCGGCAAATAGAATTGGCATGCAGGCAGTTTTTTCAAAATCGACTGACTCGCTCCCAGCATGGCTGGCAGCAGTTTGGTAATTTCCTGTTGCCGGCTGCCTGGCATCAACAGTACAATTGGTCGGTTGGGATCAGCATTAAAATGCTGGTAGGCTGCCTCTTTGCTCAGTGCCGGTTTTACTATATCTACCAGCGGATGACCGACAAAAGCAACATCGGCTCCGGCCTCTTTGTAAACTTCAGCCTCAAAGGGAAAAATGGCCGCAACTTTATCCACTGTTTCGGCCACCCCTTTGGCCCGGCTGCGTCGCCATGCCCACGCCGAGGGGCTGATGTACGACACAACCGGAATCCCTTTTTTCTTTGCAATTTTCGCCAAACGCATATTGAAATCCGGGTAATCAATGATGACCAGCGCATCCGGACGTTCTTTGTCCATTAGCGCCGCCAGATTGTCGCGTAGTTCAAATAGCTTTCCTAGGTTTTTTACCACTTCCACCAAGCCCATTATTCCCTGGCCGGCAATATCATAGTCCACTCTTACCCCTGCAGCCCGCATAGCTTTGCTGCCCATCCCAAAAAGTTCAATATCCGGCTGCAAAAGTTTAAGTGCGTTTGCCACACTGGCGCCATGCATATCACCTGAGGCTTCGCCGACTGAGAGCATGATTTTCATGGATTTCCTCCGGAAATTTAGTAAGATTACATAGCAACAATTGTTATATTATTGCTATCGGCTAATTCAATAACTTGTATTTTGTCCACAAGCAACGTTTTACCTGCTTCGATAACCAAAGCCACCGCTCCGGCGTCAATCATAGTCCTCAGGGTATCAGGTCCCACACTGGGAACATCGAATCGAGCATCTTGCCTAGGCTTGGCAGCTTTTGCCACAACAACGCCGCCGCGGCCAAGCTGTCCGCCCCGTTTGATACAGGCATCGGTACCCTCGATAGCTTCTAAAGCCATCACAGCTTTATTTTTGACGACAACGGTTTGTCCAATATCCAGTCCGCCAAGTTGCCGTGCCATAGTTAGCCCGTACTCCATATCGGCTTGTTCCTCTGTTGTGGGAAGCCGCTTGGTAAGTACACCTGCTGGTGGCATAAGCTGACGCAATAGCTTCGTCTGGTCAAGTACACCAATGCCTTCTTTGGCTAACTCAGCAACAAGTGCCAGCATGACAGTGTCATCATTCATGTCCTTAAGCCCAGATAGCAACTGCTGCATCCGTGTATCAGGCCGGGCAGCACCACTGAAAAGATGCTCCTTGGTGACCTTGCCCAACATAGTTACTTGCTCAACCTGTTCCTGTTTAAGGAGGTTAATCAGCTTGTCCAATTCGCCAAGGCCAATTGTGTGAAATTGGGCAGCGACCTGCGCCAGTTCTGGTTGTACCCCAGGCGCAACCCCTACGGCTATCACGTCAAAGCCCATGCCGCGAGCGGCACGGGCAAATTCTACCGGTAACCAGCCAATGCCGGCAATCAATCCGATTATATTCATAATGATTCCCACCTATACATAAGCTTATTCTGTGTCTTTACGTCCGCGGCAAATACCGCGTTCTGCATTGCGGAGAAACCGCAGCATATGCTCAACTTCTTCGCAGGACTCCAGTTCCTGCTCCATTACGGCAATGGCCTGATCCAGGCTAAGACCGGAACGGTATAGAGTTTTATAGGCTTTTTTCAGGTTGCGGCGAGCAACCGGTCCCACACCGGCGCGGGCGATACCCACACTATTTAGACCACAAACTTTAGCCGGATGACCGTCAACAATCACAAAAGGCGGGATGTCCTGCACAACCTTGGAAGCGCCGCCAATCATGGCATTACGGCCTATTTTAACAAATTGATGAACACCGGCGAGCCCGCCGATAACGGCGCGGTCTTCAACAACAACGTGCCCGGCCAGAGTTGCCGCATTAGACATAATTACATGGTTGCCGACAACGCAGTTATGGGCAACATGGGTATAGGCCATCAACAGGCAATTAGAACCAACCCGGGTTTCTTCGCCTTCACCAGTCGCGCGGTTAACTGTCGCAAACTCACGGATTTTGGTGTTATCCCCGATAAATACATAGCTTTTTTCGCCACGGAACTTTAAATCTTGCGGTTCGGCACCAATGGATGCACTTGGATAAATCACACAGTTTTTGCCAATGCTAGTCCATCCGTCAATTACTACATGAGCGCCAACTTGTGTACCGTCACCAATAAGCACATTTTCACCAATAACCGCGTATGGACCGATTTCTACATCTTTACCAATACGGGCGTTAGGATGAATTACAGCTGTTTCATGTATTTTACGCAATGGTATTACCACTGATTCCGGTTTCATATAAAAATCAACTCCCTACTAGACTTCGAAGTATATAAACAGATTTCCTGTATCATATATTGCTATATAGATTATATTCCGACTGATCAGTCGAAATATGACATGCGAAATTCCGGCAAATTTAACTTCTATTACGCGAATACATGCATTACTACGATCTATCAACCAGCATTCAGTGATTTTATCGATTTTACACCTATTACCCCGCAGTAAGCGCAAACATGAATTCAGCTTCTGCAACTATTTGACCGTCAACCAAGGCTTCCGCCCACAACTTGCCGATTGTGCCACGCAGTTTCACAATCTCCGCAACCATACGAAGCTGATCTCCTGGTGTGACCTGTTTTCTGAACTTAACCCGTTCCATGCCGGCAAAAAGAGCCAGTTTTCCCCGATATTCCTCAGGATACAACATGGCTACACCGCCAACTTGCGCCATGGCTTCCAAAATCAGCACTCCCGGCATAACCGGTTTTTGCGGAAAATGTCCTGCAAAAAAATACTCATTCATGGTTACATTTTTTATACCTACAGCCCGTTTCATTGGCTCAAGTTCAATAATGCGATCCACCAGCAGCATCGGGTAACGGTGCGGAATAATAGCCTGAATCTCGGTTGCTGTCAAAATCATCTAGGAAACGCCTCCTCAAATCTTCATCACATACTTGCTTTTACAATCTCTTTGGCTAACGCAGTGTTCAGCGCATGACTTGACTTTACGGCAATAACATGACCGGCAATCCGGCCAACCAGTGCCAAGTCGCCAATTACATCTAAAATTTTATGCCGAACCAGTTCATCAGGGAACCGTAGCGGCGTTAAACAATTTTTATTATCGTATACTACAGCGTTGTCCAGGCTGCCCCCCAATGCCAATCCCTGCGCTTTGAGAGCTTCTACCTCGTGCATAAAGCCGATGGTACGAGCCGGAGCCAACTCCCGGGCGAAAACATCAGGAGTAATGTCATAGTCACCAAACTGAACACCTAACAGTGGGTGCGAATTAATGGAGGTAAACGTGATACGAAATCCGTCATAAGGTACGATAGTAATAAATTTATCGGGATAACGCACTGTTATGGCTTGTTTAATTACTATGGGCGGACGGCGCAATTCAGCCAGCACCTGGGTGCCTGCTGTTTTAAGCAGCGTAAGAAAAGGCAATGCACTACCGTCAGCTACCGGTGGTTCCACTGAGGAAATTTCCACTAGGCAGTTGTCAATACCCATAGCCGCAAAAGCAGCCAAGAGGTGTTCTACGGTAAATACTTTGGCCTCGCCAGCTTCCAGCGTTGTTGCCCGCATGGCATTGGTTACGTTGGCTGCCTGAGCCAAAACACAGGGCGTGCCAGGTAAATCGGTTCGGGCAAAAACAATGCCGCTACCAGGCTCTGCCGGATTCAAAGCTATGGTTACATCCTGCCCTGAATGCAGGCCAGTGCCGGTATAGGTTACGCGTGAAGCTACTGTGGTTTGGCAGTCCATAGGGTTCCTCCTGAGTTGTCTAAGTCCAATTAATTTTACCGGAAATTAAGATTTTGTGCAAGTAGGTTAGAAAATTTAGGATAACAAAGCTGCTAGGCTATTCGTTTGCCTGCCAGGGTACGGGCACTGGTGCTCAGTTGATACTCAATCAGTTCTTTGTACTGGCGGCCAACGTGAGAGGCCGGATTAACAAATACCTGGCTAGGAACACCAGATTCTACGATAGCTCCTTTTTCCATAAGCACAATACGGTCAGCTACGTGGAGAGCAAAAGCAATTTCATGGGTCACCACCAGCATGGTAGCCGCCCGGTATTTCGCCAGTTCTTCCATAACGACAAGGACTTCTCTTACTAACATGGGGTCTAGAGAAGCAGTGGGTTCATCCCACAACATGAGCTCAGGTTCAAACGCCAACGCCCGGGCAATACCTACCCGCTGCTGCTGACCTCCTGACAATTGCTCTGGTTTTTTGTCCTGAAATTGTTCAATACCCACTTTATTCATGGCAGTAAGTGCCTTATCATAGGCCTCTTCTTTGGATTGTCCAGCCATAACCAGCCCCAACATGACATTTTCTACTGCGCTGAGGCGGTTAATGAGATTAAAGTGCTGAAATACATAACCAATTCGCTTGCGAATACTGCGAAGCTCCTCCTCGTGGAGGCGGGTAACATCTATACCATCAAAGACGATGGAGCCGCCATCCGGTTCAATCAGGCGGTTTATTGTCCGAATGGTCGTTGACTTACCGCAGCCTGATGGCCCCATGATAACAACCGTTTCGCCAGGAGCTACTGCCAAGCTTAGGTTGTTAACAGCAACAAGATTGCCAAATTGTTTATATAGATTTTGGATGGCAAGCATCTTGCTCACCTCATTTCTAGTTGCTATTTTATTTACTTAAATTTTACCTTGCGTTGGTTCAACTTTTGCATAAGACCAGGACGGCCGCTGGGAATAACAATCTCACGCATAACTTCGTCCATCGACATACCCAAGGCTTCACCGGCCATAACCTCTTCACCGGCAATCGGGCTAATCTTTTCGCAATAGGCAGCTGTTATCAGGCCAAGCATTGCGCCAATAACAGGTACCCCGATCCAAGGCAAGTACGGAATGCCGCCGCCTGACAAGATAAACATAGCTGTCAGCATAACCGCACCTATCCCCATACCATAGCGGCGCTCAGGCGCAGTAAACGTTATTGTTATACGTTCAACTAGTTTGCGCCAGCCTGCAAGAGGTACCTTCTTCGCTAAACGTTTGCGACGAATCACTGTCATGATGGCGGTGTGGTCAAGTCCCAGGAACAAAATAGTGATAATCATGGCTGTCATACCAGCCAAAATTCCTTTTACTTCATTAAGCACCTGATATAACTCACCGCGCGCATTGGGTTCAATTACGCCCAATGCTGTTGAGTATAATGATACATTGCTATGCCCGACCTGGGCATGAACAATAGGAGCCACAGCCTCGGTAGCAATATTGCTTGTTGTTAGAATCTGAATTCGCGCGCCGGGAATAACTTGTCCGGCAATAAATTTATCCAACAGGGCAACCGAATGGCTGATTTCTTCATCTTTGAGACTTGGTACAGCGTTTGCCAGATACTGCACCTGAGCTGTAATCATGGGTACGTTAATTTCCTGAAGTCCATTCAATCGAGTATTAGCGTCTGTCAGACTTCGCTTGGCTCCCTGCGCATCAAAAGCACGCAGTGTACCAAGCGTTGTTTGCCCATTGGTAATAATATTATCAATAGCCGATTTGGCTTGACGGGCATTGGCTGCCACGCTGTCAAGCGAGGACAAGCTGGAGCTTAGGCTGCTAAGATTCTGCTGCGCCCCTGTCAGCGTACTGATGGTTGAGTTGACATCGCCATTAAGTAGCCGCACTACCTGCAAGCTATTAACCAGACCGCCAATATTACGCGAAGAACTGTCAAGCTGGAAGCGGATGCCGCTGGTGTCTATACCAGCCATGGCACTGGTTGCAGCCTGAATAGTATCGCCAGCTGCCTGCAAGCTTGATAAGGTTGCCGCTAAGGCGTCTACACTGCCACCATAGTTATCAAGTGCGCCAAGGGCAATGCCGCTAAGGCTTTTGGCATCCTGGGCAAACCCAGGAATTTGTCCGACAAGCTTACCTGTCTCGCCTAACGCATTTCCCAGTTGCTGACGAGGATTTCTATAAGAGGCTGACCCGACTTCTACTCCAACCACTTCTTTTTCTAATTTATAACCCGGTGTATTACCTAGCTGAGAAGCATCCCCCTGGGTAATACGGCCTTCGGCCACGCCACTAGCGGCAACTGCCGTGATTTCCACAATAACATTGGTTTTATCAGGCGCTTTCCCAGTCTGTGGCACCTCTGCAGCCAGGCCTTGAAAGACCACCTTATCCCCTTTCACCAGTTTGGCATCGGCAGTCGGGGAAAGGGTCACTTGGGACGCATAGGCTGATAAGAATCGTTTTAATTCAATCATAGTGCTGACCATATAGGTCATATCGTCATTTTTTCCGTCAATCGATACGTTCTGCGCGTATTCGAGCCGCAGATCTTTCTTCATGGCTTCGGCAATTCCTTCCCCCATGCGTACCGGGTTGGCCGGCTCACTGCCTACCGGGAAGGTAATCTCAATAACCTGATAATCTTTTAAAATGGTCTTGATATTGTTGCTTACAGCTGTCGATTTATCCAGCGAAGTTAAAATAATGCCAACAGTAGCGCCGTCGCGGAAAGCAAACCGCACGCCATCCATTTGCATGATTCGCTCAATCAACATATTTTTAGAGCCGTCCGGCACACCGCGAATATTAAGGCGCGGCTCAGTCATCATCCCGACACTAGCACCGCCTGGGATACTACCAAAGGTTTTCGGCAAGTCTTCATAGATTTGCTTGGTTTTATATTTGTCAGGCAGAGTGACATAGAAATACGATTTGCCGGTAACGGTAGGACCTTGGCTTACCTTACCTCCTGGGAACACATCTTCCACAATCTTGTTCACCTGAAGGGCAGTATCCTCTTTCATCTCTTCCCTGACTTGAATTACTAAGTCATATTCGCCATAGTCACCCACAAGACTTGACAGCGTTTTCGAAAAATAGGCGTTAGCGGCCATCGAGACCGAACTGGCTACCAATGAGCCGATAATAACACTCACTGTAAGCAGGGTTAGGATATCCCGCTCTATAGAATCTTTCCACAATAGACTAATTGTTTTCATTACTTTTGTTTTCAGCATACGATTTACTCACCTCATTTCTGGAGTACATTATAACACGTATATCGGTTTTATGTAAATAGTATATCAGTCATTATATTATTTTTATATACTTTACTGATATACTGTCAAAAATGCAAAAGAGAGATTGCTTCACTCCGTTCGCAATGACAATGGGCTTTATCGTCATTGCGAGCGCAAGCGTGGCAATCTCTCTTCAACCATGCTATGTGGTAATAGAAGCATGGCATCTTCTTGACTTTTATCTTCGGTATTTATTTTGGTGATTCAGGCGGCGCCGTCTTCCACCGGTTATGCAACCAAAACCATTCATTCGGGTGCTGGCGAATATGTTGCTCAATAATCTGAGTTAAATCCCGGGTCGTTCGCCAAATATCTTCGGCACGGTCATCTGACCTATCTACCATCACCGGTGGGTGAAGTATGGCAGTGTGAGTACCATCCGGGTTTTCGGTAATAAAGGCTGGGACAATGGGCGCATTATTAAGTCTGGCCAGCGCGGCAGCTCCTTGCGGCGTAGAAGCCATACGCCCGAAGAACTCTACGAATACACCGTCCTTATGATTATCCTGATCCATTAAGAGCCCGATAATTTTACCAGTGCCCAGCAGCTTGACCATTTCCCGTACGCCCTGCTTATAAGTCACATGCATACCGGCTTTGGTACGGTATTCATTAATAAAGGTATTCATAGCAGCATTAGTCTGGCGCTGAACCACAGCCACAAGCGGAAAGCCGTGCATGGCCAGTGCAGCTCCCAAGAGCTCCCAATTCCCGCTGTGGGCGGTAGCCAGTACAGCTCCCCGTCCCATTTTTAGAGCAGCCTCAAGATGCTCACTGCCTGTCAAAGTAACATAGTTATTAATATTATCTTTATTAAGTCTGGGCATATGAAGTACTTCCATAAACATGGGGCCAAAACGAATGGCGCTGGCCTTGGCAATGGCGGCTGCCTGCTTTCGGGCAACGCCTAAAGCCCGACTAATATTGTCAATAGCCATATTCCGGCGTCTTGCCGGCACCAGCGGCCAGCAGAGCTTGCCAATGCATAGTCCCAGGTTACGCCGTATCACATAAGGCAAAGCGCCTACTAAGGCACTCATTATTTTTACTAGGTAGTACAGCATACGCTGTCCCTCCTTTTAATAGGTAAAGCTGGCTCCAAAATAAGTCTGATGTTCGCGGCGGCCTAAGTCCAGTTTTAGTCCTGGTACCACAGCCATGCGTGCACCATAATTTAGATTGTGGCCGTCCCATTCGGCAATCAGCGTTGTTGTCGGAAAGATGTTGTTACCGGTAAGAATGCTTACCGGATTAATGGTTTTTTCCAAGGCAGCAAACACACCATCATAACGTCCATTGCCCACACCGGCATGAAGGCGAAAACCAAAGGGCAATGCCTTGCTGGCAGCTGCATAATAGGTACGTTTATCCAAACTAGCAATATCTTCAACACCAATAGCTACACCAGGTGTCAAAATTGTTTCCGGCAACAAGCCATACTTAGCGTTAATATAGGTGCGATCCTGGCGACCAGCGTCACTATTATAGCGAAAGCCTGCTGCACCCACTTCAAGCTTGCCGGTCAAATTCATCGTAAAAGTGCCTACACCGCCATGTTGCAAATGATAGTACCCCAGCGAAAATTGACCTTCCTGCATAACATCGGCAGACGGAGTATTAATAAGGCCTGTAGAGCCGTTGACCGAAGGTGCCGCGTAAACAGGTGATGTTAGGAGTACCATCGTTATTACCGCAAAAATTGATTTCTTCATTTTTGTTTCCCCTTACTAGATAGGTAGTTTGCACTACGAATTTATATCTATTCCCTGCAAGGAGCAAAAATCCTGCTCAAGCTCTCTACGTAATTTTTTGCAGCAAAGGGACAAATTGGTGGTGAAAAAAGAAAGCGGCCAATCTTTCGTCTATTTTCATAGCACAAAAAACCGTCCGCTTATCTTGTTGATTATTTCGATTCCAGTTGGGCGAGTCTTTGCTCGAGGTCGCGGATTTTTTTGATTAATTCAGGGAGTTTGCCCATGGCTGCTTCGGAACGCAGCCATTCACGGTGCGGACGGGCAGGAAATCCGGCACAAAAAGAATTATCCGGGACATCGTTAATGGGTGCAGTACGAGCGGCAAATACACAGTTGTCACCAATCGTTATATGACCTGCGCTGCCTGATTGTCCAGCAAAGGTAACATTATTGCCGATTTTAGTGCTGCCGGCAATGCCGGTTTGTGCAACAAAAAAGCAGCTCTCACCAACCACTACATTGTGAGCCAAATGCACCAGATTATCAATCTTCGTGCCTTTGCCCACAACCGTACTGCCGGTTGTAGCTCTGTCCAAACAGGTATTGGCACCGATTTCAACATCATCTTCGATGATAACATTGCCAACTTGCGGTACTTTCTGGTGGCGTCCATTGGCAGTAACAAAACCAAAACCATCACTGCCGATTACCGCACCGCTTTGCACAATAACCCGGCTGCCCAGATGACAATTCTCTCGAATAGTGACATTGGGATAGATGAGCGTATCATCACCCACAGTCACATCGCGTCCAATATAGGTATGGGGATAAATAATAGTATTATTGCCGATTTTGGCATTGTCCTCAATAACGGTATGAGCCATTATGGCCACCGCGGTTCCCAATTTTACATTTTTACCAATAACTGCAGTCGGATGGACACCTAACTCGATAACTGGCTTAGGAGTAAATAAGGCCAGTAACGTGGTAAAGGCCATCCGGGGGTTAGTAACCCGGATAGCCGATTTAGGAAACTCTTCCACTGTATCGGGAATAATCACGGCGGCGGCAGCACATTTGGCGGCTTTGTCAAGGTGAGGATGTACAGCAAAGGTAATATCACCTGCTCCGGCATCATCAATGTTGGTTATGCCGGTAATCTCCTTATCACTAGCACCAAGAACTGCACCGTTAACCAAGGCGGCAATCTCAGCTAATGTTTTTTTCACTGGCTGCCTCTCCTTTTATTGCATTTTTTGAATCACAGCATCAGTTACATCAGTACCGCCAGTCGCGACACTGTTTTTATAAATTACCACACCAAGTTTTTTCTCTTTGCTTACTTGCTCAATAGCTTGTTTGATACTGGAGTCAATCTGACCCTCTAATTCCTGCTTAGTTTTCAAAAATTCACCGTAGGCAGTCTCTTGGCGTTTTTGAAATTCTTCAGCACTGATACTGGCTTTATCTTTTTCCAGTTGGTCACTTAATTCTTTGCCTTTAACATTAAGCTGTTCTTGAAACTGCTTAATCTTCGGGCTGTCAGACATAACTTTATTTACGTCAAGAACACCAATGGCCGCCTGACCACTATTGCACCCTGTCAATGCCAAACCGGCAACAAAAATTAGCACTAACATCAGAGCCATTCTAATTTGTTTATTCATTACTGAAATCCTCCTTTGAAACCCCCAGCATGAGCAAAATTCAGCGAGGGCGTAACCTTACTTATAGTATGTGCACACACATTATTTCTTAAACGCGGCTATGACCGCATTAGTAATATCCAAAGCATTTACATTTACTTCATAACCTGTCAATACGGTATCAAGGTTGCGTTCTGTTGCCACTTTACCAGCTTTTTCCCGAATATCATTTAACATAAACTCTTCCATTACATTGATCTCCTGCTGTTTCATTCCTAATTGCTGCTCAAGCTGGGTATTGATGGCTGTTGGAACCGGAGCAGTAGCTGCTTGCCCTATTTGCGCAGAAATATTGGCCGTCTTGGATGCAGCTTGGCTATTTAATTCAGCATTTAATTGGCGAGCATAAGCAGCCAGTTCCTGTTCCATCGCCGCATTCTCTGGAGCCATTATCGCGTCTAAGTTTTGCCCTAGCTCTTTTTCTTTATCTGCTAATTTGTTGGATTGCTCAGCTTTCAAAGCATCCAGCTTCGCTTTTAGTTCAGCCGCTTGCTTCTCGTCCATACGGATGGTTTGCAATTTTAACTGGTAGTTAAAAATCTGCGGCTGGTACTCCTCTTCCAACTCTTGTGCATAGGCATTGAGTTTAGCAGCCAATTCGCCATGGACT
This sequence comes from Bacillota bacterium, assembly GCA_023443285.1. Lineage (GTDB taxonomy): Bacteria > Bacillota > Negativicutes > Sporomusales > Sporomusaceae > Sporomusa. The sequence goes on along the minus strand of JAEZVB010000098.1, from coordinate 163 downwards.
TTATTAGCCTTTTGGACAAAGGCAGCTTGTAATTCCCGTTGTTTTGCTGCCATCTTCGCATTGAATTCTTGTTCCATAGCAGCCTTGAGTCCGTCTGATACATTGCCTATCGAATTTGAAGTAGACAGATTAGCGGTATCTTTGCCGCTGGCAAGGGCTGATA
>JAEZVB010000039.1 GCA_023443285.1 Bacillota bacterium | reverse complement strand
GTCTATTGGGGGTGAGGAGTCTGGGTAAACGCCAACCCGAAAATGGAACAATCTTTTTTGCCGACTATCGCACAACGCTAGGAGTGGAATTGGTTTATGGGAGACTGGTTACTCATGCATTTACCCGTCATACTCACCGTGCATTAGGGTTTGGCCTGGTGGAGCAAGGGATAAGAATGTACCAGTGTCAGGGCAAGAAACATCAGGTTGAGCCTGGGCAGGTTTTTATCATACCTCCGAATTGTGAACACATTTGCAGCAGCGTTAACAGTGAGCCGCATACGTATCGGTTGCTGCTTATCGCTAGTGAAGTATTACAAGGAAGCGGCTTGTTAAGCAGTCAAGATAGCTATACCTTCAGGCAACTGGTAATAAACGATCAGGACTGCTACAACAGACTACAGGAGCTGCCTGATAAGCTGGCCGGAGACGAGACGGATCTTGCTAAAAAGTCGCTGCTGCTCACAGCGATAGGCAGTTTATTTGAAGGCTATGCCCAAACCTCAACCCCCAAGCTTGAGGCTGATTCTGATATATGCCAGGCCATCAGGGAAGTGCAAAATTATATCGAAGCCAATTATGCTGCCTGTTTTTCGCTAGAGGATATCGCGCAGTTGGCTCATATTAGCCCTTATTATTTATTGCGGCTGTTCAGTCGGCTTGTGGGAATACCACCGCATATATATCAACAACAGGTGCGCATTCGACGGGCGAAACAGCTACTCAGCCAAGGTAGTTCTATTCTTGCTACGGCCATGAACACCGGCTTTGCCGACCAAAGTCATTTTACCAGGGTGTTCAAAAAGCTGGTGGGCATCACACCTGGTGAATATCAAAGTATTTTAGAAAAAGAGTTTTGACAGTGCAGCATCCTTACGCTAAAATATAGGGGTATTTGCTAAAGCTAGAGGAGTAGATTATGAGCGTTTTAACTGTTGAAAATGTAACCCATGGTTTTGGAGCCCGCGCAATTCTTACGGAAGCGTCTTTCCGGCTGTTAAAAGGCGAGCATGTGGGTTTGATCGGCGCTAATGGCGAAGGAAAGTCGACTTTTTTAAATATCATTACAGGCCAATTGACACCTGATGAGGGCAAAGTCGAATGGTCTAACCGTGTTACAGTAGGATATCTTGACCAGCACTCGGTGCTGACCAAGGGCAAGACTATCAGGGATGTACTGCGGGAAGCTTTTCAGAATATGTTTGACATGGAAGCCGAGATGCTAGGACTTTATGACAAAATGGGCGATGCTGCCCCGGAAGAAATAGAAAAAATGATGGAAGACGTCGGCGAGATCCAGGATATGCTCGAACATGGCAGCTTCTATACGTTAGATGCCAAAATTGAAGAAGTAGCTAACGGACTAGGGCTGGGCGATATTGGCCTTGACCGGGACGTGGCTGATTTGAGCGGCGGCCAGCGTACCAAAGTGCTGTTAACTAAGCTGCTGCTCCAGAACCCGACCATCCTTATTTTGGACGAGCCTACCAACTATCTTGACTTTGAACATATTGAGTGGCTGAAACGCTACCTCAAAGAGTATGAAAATAGCTTTATCCTGGTATCTCATGATATTCCGTTTTTAAATGAAGTGGTTAATGTTATTTATCATGTGGAAAATGCTGTGCTTACCCGTTACACCGGTGACTACGAGCAGTTTCAGCAAATGTATACCATGCGCAAGAGTCAGGAAGCTAAGGCCTATGAGCGGCAGCAGCAAGAGGTTGACCGTCTGGAGGACTTTATTGCCCGCAACAAGGCACGCGTGGCTACCCGGGGCATGGCGAACAGCCGTCAAAAGCGGCTGGATAAAATGGAGATAATGGAAAAACCGCGGGAGAAGCCTAAACCTACGTTTCAGTTCCGTGAAGCCCGGACACCCAGCCGGTTTGTTGTTGAGGCCAAAGGTTTGGTACTGGGCTATGATGAGCCATTGACCAAACCGGTAGATATTACGCTAGAACGCGGACAGAAAGTGGCCATCAGAGGCGTGAACGGTCTGGGAAAATCCACCTTGCTCAAAACCTTACTTGGTATAATCAAGCCGGTGGACGGTAAGGTCATATTGGGTGATTATCTGCAGTCAGGTTATTTTGAGCAGGAATCCAGCCGCAATAACAGCCGCACCGCTATGGAAGAGGTGTGGGACGAGTATCCCGGTATGACTAACTTTGAGGTGCGGGCGGCGCTGGCGCGCTGCGGTTTAACCAATGAGCATATTACCAGCCAGATGATGGTGTTAAGCGGTGGAGAGAATGCCAAAGTGCGGTTATGCAAACTGATGCTCAAGGATATTAACTGGCTGGTACTGGACGAACCGACAAACCACCTGGATATCGAAGCCAAAGCCGAACTTAAACGGGCGCTGATTGACTTTAAAGGCACGGTTCTCCTGGTTTCCCATGAACCTGAATTTTATGAAGACTGGGTAACTGTAGTGTGGAATGTTGAGAATTGGACGACAAAGATCGTGTAAGTATAAAATATTGGCCGGTCACTTGCAATGCTTGCAGTGCCGGCATTTTTATTTGTCAACCAGCACAACCTAGCAAAGGTGGCAAATACAAACTACTGCAATTTTGCAAGAAATATCGAATTTTGTTGACATAGTTGGCGGTAAATTGAGTTTTACTAAAAAAAACAGCTTTTCGATAAACAGGTGACTATGATATAATTCGAACTATAATAGGGAAATAATTGCCGAATGTTCGGTAATGGAGGAAGAAATTTGTTCACACTGCTTACTGTAGCGCAACCAGATACGCTGGAAGCTGCTTATAAAATATTAAAAGAGAAGAGAAGCAATGCCGTGCTAGGCGGTTGCTCCTATCTGAGGCTGGGGTCGCAGAATATCCATACCGGCGTGGATTTGTCAAAGTTAGGACTACGATATATAAAAGACCAGGATAGCTGTATTGAAATTGGTGCCATGACCAGTTTTCGTGATGTGGAAACTAATCGGGCTTTAAATAATTATGCAGCCGGTCTCTTGCCTAAGGCAGTAGCAAGTATTATTGGCGTGCAATTTCGCAATGTAGTGACTGTAGGCGCTTCTGTTTATATGCGCTACGGTTTTTCGGATTTTCTTACTGCGTTATTGGCCCTTGATGCTGAGGTTGAATTAGTACAGGGCGGCCGGATGACACTGGCGGCTTTTTTGGATACGTCCCGCAGCAAAGATATTTTAACAAAAATCATTATTCGTAAAACCGCGGGACAGGCTGCTTATCAAGCATTACGCAACTCAGCCGCTGATTATCCGTTAGTGACCGTGGCGGTATCTCACCTTGGCGGTCAGTGGAAAATTGTTGTTGGTGCCAGACCCACACGTGCCAAGCTGGCTCTTAAGGCAGCGGTGCTCTTGCGTGAGGCCGATACGGCTATTACTGCTGAGGTTGTGACGCGGGCTGCTCAAACAGCAGTAAACGAATTGCCCTTTGGCAGTAACCGGCGGGCTTCGGCTGCGTACCGTCAATCTGTGGCTCAGGCCTTGATAAGACGAGCCATTACGGAGGTGGCAGCATGCAAATAACAGTTATGATCAATCATCGGCAGGTTACGCTAGATGTCCAGCCTGACGATTTGCTTGTGGATACATTGCGCCAACAGGGCTTGTACAGTGTACGAAGAGGTTGTGATACGGCCTGCTGTGGTTTATGTACCATCTGGCTCAATGGCAAGCCGACCTTGTCATGTTCGACATTGTCGTTTCGCGCTCACGGACAGCATATTACAACTATTGAGGGGCTGCGCCATGAAGCGGAGGCGTTTGCTCACTTTATGGCGGCAGAAGGAGCCGATCAGTGCGGTTACTGCAGCCCGGGTTTTATCCTAACCGTGCTGGCGATGAAGCGGGAACTGGTTAACCCTACCGAGGCCGATATTATTCATTACCTGACAGGCAACCTATGCCGTTGTACCGGCTATCAGGGACAACTCAGGGCAATTAAGAAATACCTGGGGGTGACAGCATGAGGAAATACGTAGGGCGGGCGCTGCCCAAAACCGATGCTATTGCAATTTCCACAGGTAAGCGTGTATATACCGAAGATTTGGCGCCTTCTGAGGCGTTAGTGGTAAAAATGCTGCGCAGTCCGCATGCTTTTGCCAGAATCAAGTCGATTGATACAGCTAAAGCGCTTAAGGTTAAAGGCGTTGAATGCATTTTAACCTATAAAGATGTTCCCAGGGTGCGCTTTACACTGGCCGGACAGACGTATCCCGAACCCTCGCCTTATGACCGGTTGATTCTTGATCCTATTGTTCGCTATGTTGGTGATGAAGTGGCAATAGTTGCCGCAAGCAGTGAACGGGCGGCTAATGAAGCGTTACAGCTTATCAAAGTAAACTATGAGGTGTTTGAACCGGTACTTGACTTTGAACAGGCCATTGATCATGCTTCTGTTGTGCATCCGGAAGATGACCTTATTTGCAATTTTGATATTGGCATGCAGAAAGGCCGCAATATTTGTTCTACCCATACACTAGCAGTAGGCGATGTTGAGCAGGAACTAAAAAACTGTGATGTGGTTGTGGAAGAAACCTACTATACACAGGCGCAGGCTCCGGCCATGATGGAAACCTTCCGCGCCTTTACCTATCTTGACCATACCGACAGGCTGGTGGTGGTTAGTTCCACCCAGGTGCCTTTCCACATTAAACGCCAGGTAGCTAAAGCATTGGAACTACCCTTCACCAAGGTGCGGGTTATTAAACCGCGGATTGGCGGCGGCTTTGGCGGCAAACAGACAGGGTCAGGCGAAGTTTTTGCCGGGTTAGTCACACTGAAAACCGGCAAGCCCGCCCAGTTCATCTATAGCCGAACCGAGACTTTCACCTCGACTACCAGCCGGCATGCCATGCGGCTTACCGTGCGGTTAGGCGCTGATAAGGACGGGTTTATCCGCGCCCTTGATATTGAGAATCTCTCAGATACCGGCGCGTATGGTGAACATGCGTCAACGACGTTTTCCGTGTGCGGCGATAAAACGCTGCCGCTGTATAATAAGACCAAAGCCGTCCGTTATCACGGTCATGCTGTGTATACCAACAAAACGCCGGCAGGAGCCCTGCGTGGCTACGGTGCCACCCAGGGGACTTTTGCGCTCGAATCCACTGTCAATAAATTGGCGGAAAGGCTCAATATAGATCCAGCCGAGCTTCGACTAAAAAATATAATCAAAGCCGGTGAAACTGCACTTGCTTATCACGGCAAGGTGCTAGGCAGCTCAACCCTAGACCGCTGTATTCAAAAAGGCAAAGAACTCATTGGCTGGAATGAAAAATATCCCCGCCGCGAACTGCCAAACGGTAAAATCAGGGCTATTGGCATGGCAGTAACCATGCAGGGCTCAGGCATTGCCGGGATTGATACGGCCTCGGCTTCGCTGCGTTTAAATGAAGACGGTCACTATAATCTGCTCATTGGCTCTACTGATATGGGTACAGGCAGTGATACCATGCTGGCGCAGGTAGCCGCCGAGGTGCTGGACACACCGCCTGAGGAAATTATTGTGCATGCGGCAGATACTGATATTTCTCCGTATGATCCCGGCTCATATGCCTCAAGTACTGCTTATGTTACCGGTATGGCTGTGCTGCGGGCTGCCGAAGATTTGAAACAACGAATTATCGAACATGCTGCCAAGGTATTGGGGGTAACACCGGAAGAAATAAAATTTGACGGACGGGAACTCAAAACGCTTGACGGCAGCAAGGTGATAACCCTCCGAAAGCTGGCAGAATCAATTGTCGTGGGCACTGATAAGAATCAGTTGGTCGGCAATGCCACGTACGGTTCGCCGATATCCCCGCCGCCCTTCATTGCCGGGTTTGCCGAGATCGAAGTTGATCCGGAGACTGGAAAGTATGAAGTTATTGATTATGTAGCGGTTGTCGACTGTGGTACTGTGCTTAACGCCAACCTGGTCAGGATCCAGGTCGAAGGCGGCATTGCCCAGGGAATTGGTATGGCGATGTATGAGGAAGTCCATTATGATGAATACGGTCAGCTCAAGACTAATAATTTTATGCAGTATAAGATTCCCTGCCGTAAAGATTTTGGCAAAATTACCGTGGATTTTGAGGAAAGCTATGAGCCTACCGGCCCGTTTGGCGCCAAGTCGGTCGGGGAGGTAGTTATCAATACGCCGCCGCCCGCGATTGCTCATGCTGTGTATAATGCGGTGGGCGTTAGGATTACCCGTTTACCGATTACTCCGGAAAAGGTGTTTATGGGGATGAATGCAAATAAGACCTAAATAATTATGAATCCCCAAAAATATAATGGAAATTGATTCCGAGGGTGCTTTTATACCCGCTGAATCGTAGCCGAAAAAAGGAGGAGAAAAACGTAATGCAAGAAAACCAATCAAAGCATCCAGTGGATGAAATGCTGCCGTTAGGCCAGTTGTTTACCTACGGCTTGCAGCATGTGTTGGCCATGTATGCCGGAGCTGTGGCAGTGCCGCTCATTATCGCCAATGCCCTGGGGCTGAGCAAAGAACAATTGATTTATCTGATTAATGCCGACCTATTTACTTGTGGTATTGCGACACTCATTCAGACTATTGGCTTTGGGAATATGGGTATTAAGATGCCTGTCATTCAAGGGGTAACCTTTGCGGCCGTAACGCCTATGATTATTATTGGCAAGACACATGGTCTAACAGGAATTTACGGTTCAATTATGGTCGCCGGTCTTGTAACTTATTTAATGAGCCCTTATTTTAGCCGTCTGATCCGTTACTTCCCACCGGTCGTAACCGGTACTATTATTACCATTATTGGTGTCACACTGATGCCGGTAGCAGTTCGCTGGGCAGCTGGTGGTAATCCGGCAGCCAAAGATTTTGCTGCGTTTCCGTATATCTCTATGGCGCTTATTACGTTAATACTTGTACTCTTCTTTTACCGCTACTTTAAAGGTTTTATAAGCAATATTGCCGTTTTGTTAGGACTACTTGCGGGTACGGCGATTGCCATTCCTTTTGGCATGGTTAATTTTTCGCAGGTTTCTACGGCGGCATGGATGGGTGTTACCACTCCCTTTGCGTTTGGCATGCCAACCTTTGATATTGCCTCAATTGTTGCTATGATTTTGGTTATGCTTGTTGTTATGACTGAAACTACGGGCGACTGTATTGCAATTGGTGAGATTATTGAGAAGCCTGTTACCCAGCAGGATTTGACCAAAGGCCTGCGCGCTGACGGTTTTTCTACAATTCTTGGTGGTATCCTGAACAGTTTCCCTTACACTGCTTTTGCGCAGAATGTTGGCCTTGTTGGTTTGACAAGGGTTAAAAGCCGGTTTGTAGTAGCTGCTGCCGGTGCTATCTTGATTATGTTAGGTTTATTCCCGAAAGCGGCTGCCGTTATTGCGGCGATTCCCAATCCGGTATTAGGCGGAGCCGGTATTGCCATGTTCGGCATGGTTGCGGCCAGCGGAATTAAGACCTTATCTAAAGTGCAATTTGACGGAACTCATAATATTATGGTGGTTGCTGTAAGCATGGGCGTAGGTATGATTACACTGGCTGTTCCGAATTTTTATCATAACTTCCCCAGCTGGGCTCAGGTAATTCTCCATAGCGGCATAACTGCCGGCAGTGTGACTGCCATCATTTTGAACGCGGTTTTAAATGGTACCGATAAACCGGGAGAGGCTGCCATTGGTAAGCAGGAATACATCGGTTAAATAGCGAAATAATAAAGGCGACAGCCACCGAGCGTGGTTGCCGCCTTTATTGTTTTATTATTTCGAAACTGATTTTAGGAGCAAGCGTTATGTGCAATTTAGTGATAATTAAAGGTGGCGGCGATATTGCAACAGGCATAGCCCACCGCCTGTATCAGAGCCGGATTCCGGTTATGATTACAGAAATTTCGGCGCCCACAGTTGTCAGACGCACAGTTGCCTTTGCTTCTGCCGTGCTAACAGGACAGGTTATGGTGGAAGGGGTAACAGCCAGGCTGGTAAAGCAGACAGAAGTAGCAAGAACGCTAAAAGACGGCTGTATTCCGGTAGTAGTCGATGAGGCGGCTCAGTGTGTGACAAGGTTTTCGCCGCAAGCCGTGATTGATGCCATTATCGCTAAGCGTAATACCGGCACTAGCCTTTCTGATGCCCCGGTAGTTATTGGCGTAGGACCAGGTTTTACTGCAGGCGTTGATGTACACGCTGTCGTTGAGACCATGCGCGGCCATGAATTAGGGCGGGTAATTTACCAGGGGCAGGCCATTGCCAATACCGGTATTCCGGGTGAGGTAGGCGGCTATACGCTGGAGCGATTGATAAAGGCGCCGGCTGATGGTATATTTTTAGCTTGCCACGATATTGGCGATGCTGTAGCTGCTGATGAGATTGTCGGCCATGTGGCAGGGATTCCGGTTCGTGTAGCCATTTCTGGAGTGCTTCGCGGTTTGATCCAATCAGGAATAGACGTTGCTGAGAATTTGAAAATCGGTGATGTTGACCCGCGGTGCCGGCGTGAGCATTGCTATAGTATTTCTGACAAGGCGCGAGCCGTAGGCGGCGGGGTATTGGAAGCTCTGCTGCACCTGGGGGGATACGATAAAGATGGATATTTTTACTCGGCTTAAGGAGCTGGCGGACGCCGGACAGACTGCCGATATTATAACAATAGTAAGTGCGCCTGATAAGCAAGCCGGCTGTGTGGGGCAAATGTTGCTGGCAGAGGTTGGCCAGTGGCAGGGAGAACTAGTTGATGCTAGGTTTAGCAAGCTTGTTATAAAGCAGGTAACAAACACTCCCTGGAAAAAGCCACTAATTCTGGAACTGGAGTATAGCGGCGATCATTATCGCCTGCTTTGGGATAAATTATCGCGGCGGCGTTCGGCTCTTGTTTTGGGTGCCGGCCATATTAGCCAGCCACTATGCATGCTGTTGGATAAGCTTGGCTATGCTGTCACTGTCGTAGATGACCGGCCGGATTTTGCCAATACTCTGCGGTTTCCGCAAGCAGAGCAGGTAGTATGCCAACACTTCGGTCAAGCGCTGACTGAACTGAGGTTGGCGAGCTTCGGGGCGATTATTGTGGTAACCCGGGGGCATCGCTCTGACCTGGAATGCTTGCAGGCTGTGATTGATCAACCGGCTAACTATATTGGCATGATTGGCAGCCAAGGCCGGGTAAGAATTGTTTTGAATTCTTTAACTGAAACCGGGATTGATCCAGCGGCGCTGGCAAGGCTCAGGGCGCCGATTGGTCTGGATATTGGCGCGGAAACGCCGGTTGAGATTGCTCTGAGTATTGTTGCTGAAATTGTGGCGGTTGACCGTTCGGCCACCTGCCGGCCGCTTTCTGACAAGTGGAGGTGTAAGTAGATGGAGAATACGATAGTTCAGGCTGTCTGGGCAGCAAAACAGGCCGGCGAGCCGGTGGCACTTGTCACGATTATTGCCACCCGCGGCTCGACTCCGCGCAAAGCGGGAGCCAGTATGCTGGTGTATCGTGATGGCCGGGTAACAGGCACTATTGGCGGCGGTTGTGCAGAAGCCGGGGTTAGGCTACAGGCGCTCACAGCCTTGGATGAAACTCGTTCGTTTACTTATAAGGTTTCCATGACCGGCGAGGATGCTGCTAATGAAGGGATGGCTTGCGGCGGGAGCATGGAAGTATTTATTCAGGTGGTGTAACATGCTGACTGAGGCGTTGGGGATAAAGCAGCCGGGGATAGTAGCCTGCGTTGGCGCTGGCGGCAAGACCTCTTTACTGCAGTCGCTGGCTGCTGCTAGAAAGTTAAGGCCTGTCGTAGTTACCAGCACTACCAAAATGTTTTATAGCCAGATAACACAGTATCCGTTGGTGGTACTGGACGAATGGGCAACCGGTATAGCAAAGGTCAGGCAAGTACTGGAAAGAAAGCAGCAGGTTGCCTGGTTTTCCCGGCAGGAAGGTGAAAAGGTAATTGGTTTGCCGGCCAGCTGGGTGGACAAGTTAGCCGCCGCGCTGCCAGAGGCCACTATTTTGGTTGAGGCTGACGGGGCGCGCTGTTGTCTGATCAAAGCCCCAGGTGAGCAGGAACCGCTTATACCTGCCAGTACTACAACAACTGTTGGCATCATAAATGTAAGTGTCCTGGGTCAGCCGTTACTAGCAGGCAATACCCATCGCCTGGAATTGGTGACCCAGATAATAAATAAACAGCCGGGCGAGCAGGCTAGTTGGCAAGATATAGCCAGACTAGCCGTACACACACAGGGGATTTTTCAATATGCCAGGGGCAGCAAGATTTTGCTGCTAAGTGGTGGTGGCACGGCAAACGCCAGGGAGGCCGCCAAGCAAATTGCCGGTTATGTGAAGATTGCTAACGTGAGTATAGACAGGGTGGTAGTAACTGCGGGTTATGGCAGTGCTATGCAGACTGATGAGGTGTATAGGCTGTGAGCAGAATTGGCGCAGTGATTTTGGCGGCAGGTACAGCCAGTCGTATGGGACAGCAAAAATTATTATTGCCATTGGCTGGACAACCCTTGCTAAGCCATGTGCTCAAAGCAGTACGCAGTGTACTATGGGCTGATTGTATTGCCGTCATTGGTGAACCTGAGGCTGAATTAACTGCCTTGTGCCAGGCGGCGGACATTCGCTCAATCTATAATGCCAAAAGGCAGCAAGGGCAATCTACGTCAGTTACCTTAGGGTTGCGGCAGTTAACCCATGAGCTTGACGGCATTATGTTTTTGTTGGGTGATCAGCCGCTAATATCACCTGCGCTGCTTGAGGTGCTAATTGCTCAATTTATGCAAGCCACCAGTAATAAGGCCATTATTGTTCCTTGCTATCAGGGGCAGCGCTACAGTCCGGTATTGTTTGGGGACTTTTGGCGTCCCGCGCTAACTGCACTGACCGGCGATACCGGCGGTAGGCAGATTATTCGTGCTAACCCGGGGCGGATTGTGGAAGTAAACTGGCCGGATAAGTCAACTTTTTACGATGCTGATACCTGGGAAGAATACCAAAAAATAATCTGTGGCTGGAAGGAATTTTAAATTCCCCAGTAGGGGACGGTTTAATTACTTAATGATTTAAGACTTTTAATAAGAGGCGATAGTAGTGTATTTTGATATTGCTGACGGGCCGGTGTTTCGACCGCCCAGTGAAGCCAACAGTTTCATTTTGCGGGTAACGCAGGGGTGTTCGCATAATGCCTGTAGCTTTTGTGCTATGTACCGTAATGTTACTTTTCGGGCGCGGCCAATGGCAGAGGTTCTTTCTCAGATTGAGGCTGCAAAGCCCTATGCCTGGCATATCCGGCGCATATTTTTGGCTGATGGCAACGCGCTCGTACTGGCAACAGACAAATTATTAGACATATTGCAGGTGCTGCGACAAACTTTTCCACGGTTGCAGCGGGTAGCCTGTTATGCCGGTCCAAAGGACATGCTGAACAAGCTGCCAGCAGAACTGGCCGCGCTTCGCGCAGCCGGTCTGAGGCTAGTGTATTATGGATTAGAATCAGGCGATGACCTTGTGTTAAGCCAGGTTAATAAAGGTGTTAGTGCAGCGCAAGCTGTCGAAGCCGGTCAGCGCATTATTGCTGCCGGGATCAAGTTGTCGGTTATGGTTATTGCCGGTCTTGGCGGGCAGGCTTATTCCAATCGTCATGCCCTACATACAGGCCAGGCCGTAAATGCCATTCAGCCCGGCCTGTTGAGTGCTTTGACACTTATGCTGTATCGCGGCAGCCAACTGGCAGAGCAATTTGAACGTGGCGATTTTGTAGCTTTGCCGCCAGCGGCTATTATGGCTGAACTCCACCAATTAGTAAGTGCTATTTCCTTACCCGCAGACAAGCACTGTCTATTTAGAAGCACCCATAGTTCTAATTATGTGGGTTTGGCTGGTACTTTACCTAAGGATAAGGATCGATTGCTGCGGGAACTGCAAGTTGCTGAGCATCAATTAAGTCGTTTGAGTGATTGGGATCCCTACAATAATGTTGAGTAAAAGTACAATCCTTCATTCCATATCTTGACAAGAATTGCCCTGAGGGCTTAAAATTATTTGAACTTATCAATAATATTGTCTAAGCTGCGAACCGCAAAAATGCGGGAAGCGTACTCTCTCACTGATAAGTAATTAGTATTAAGGAGGAGTTTCATGCGACGCACTATCCAAGTGGAAGAAAAATTGTCAATGATTGAAACGTTACCGCTGAGTCTGCAACACCTGTTTGCCATGTTTGGTGCCACTGTACTTGTGCCGATTTTATTTAAAATTAATCCGGCAACCGTACTCTTGTGGAATGGTATCGGCACACTGCTCTACATTTTTATTACTAAAGGAAAAATCCCGGCCTATCTTGGGTCAAGCTTTGCTTTTTTATCTCCGGTATTTTTGGTATTGCCTCAATACGGGTATGGCGCCGCACTTGGCGGTTTTATTGCAGCCGGTCTTATTTTTACCATTGTAGCGTTAAGTATTGGAGTTATTGGAACTAAATGGATTGATATTGTCTTCCCGCCGGCAGCCATGGGTGCCATTGTTGCCATAATTGGTCTGGAATTAGCTCCTGTTGCCGCTGATATGGCGGGTCTACTGGCCAAGACACCAGATCCCCAAGCAATCATGGTTTCGATCTTTACTCTGGGAATAACAATCCTTGGCTCGGTATTGTTCCGGGGTTTTTTTGCTGTCATTCCGATATTAATTGGTATTGTTGCCGGTTATGCGTTGTCATTAGCATTAGGCATGGTCAATCTGGCATCCGTACAAACTACACCTTGGTTTGCTCTGCCCACCTTCTATGCACCTGAATTCAATATGCAAGCGATCATAATTATCATTCCGGCAGCGCTGGTAGTTATTGCTGAACATATTGGCCATCTGGTCGTAACCGGCAATATTGTGGGACGCGATTTGTCAAAATCCCCAGGTCTGCATCGGTCACTGTTAGGTAATGGCTTATCAACTATGCTGTCTGGTTTCTTTGGTTCTACGCCCAATACCACCTATGGAGAAAACATTGGTGTCATGGCGATATCGCGGGTTTATAGTGTCTGGGTAATTGGCTTTGCTGCAGTCCTGGCGATTATCTTATCTTTTGTTGGTAAATTGGCTGCCCTTATTCAAAGCATTCCCGCCCCGGTTATGGGAGGCGTATCACTCCTGCTGTTTGGCGTTATCGCCGCTTCCGGGGTTCGGATACTAGTCGAATCAAAAGTGGACTATAACCGTTCGCGTAACCTGATTTTAACAGCGGTTGTCCTGATTATCGGTGTCAGCGGCGCTCATATGACCTTTGGTTCAGTTACGCTGAAAGGCATGGCCTTAGCGACTATTGTATCCATTATCCTGGGGTTAGCCTTTACGTTGTTTGACAAAATGGGTATAACCAATGACAGTGATGTTGCTGAACAGCAACAGAATCAAGAGTAATAACAATGCCGGGGCACATAAGCCCCGGTTTTTCTTAATGTATCAGAATTTACAAGTTTGGGGATTCGCGGAGGCCTTATAAAACAAGGGGTGTCAAATACAAAGCCCGGAACAGACGGCCGTCATACAACGCTTCGCCGCTAGCGCTTAACCTCCGCTTATGCATAACGGCCGCCTGTTCCTCCGTGCTGTTTACGCCCTGTTTTAAGAAAAGAGACTGTAGTTTTTGCGGAAGTTGTACCCAGGAACCCTTCGTAATTCACGTACCCCCTCGGCCTTTGCCGGAAAAAGCGTTCCGCAGGAGAAAAGCCGGGTGATAGTCCGTTAAGAAACCCGTACTGTTTGAGCGCAGCGAGTTTACGGGTTTTAGGAATATCGCCCGGCTTTTCAGCTTTAGGAGGCTCTGGGCCTAGATTTTTTGTTACTTTTGTAGCGATGACAAAAGTAAACCTCGCTCTCTTGTATTCCAATATCTAATATGCTTAATCTCGCGCCATGTTACCACCAAAGAAAAAGGCGGACCAATAGTGTGCTCAAAAAAACAGCATACTATTGGTAAATACGCAGTGAGGTGACAGCATGTTCACAATTATAAAAGGCGGTCGGATTTTTGCGCCGGAAAGCATGGGAATACAGGATATTGTGATTGCCGGCGGGGTTATTGCCAAAATCGCGCCAGATATTGAGCCTTGTGACACCTATGGTGAAACCCAGGTGGTTGATGTGACAGGGAAATATGTAGTCCCAGGATTTATCGACCAGCATGTTCATCTTATTGGCGGCGGGGGCGAGGGCGGCTATAGTACCCGTACTCCTGAGGTGGTTTTAAGTGATATTACACTGGCCGGTATCACAACAGTTGTTGGCTGTTTGGGAACAGACGGCATTACCCGAAATATGGCCGGACTGCTCGCAAAGGCACGAAGTCTTGAAATTGAGGGAATTTCGAGCTATATTTATAGCGGTGCTTATGAAGTGCCGCCGCCTACCATAACTGGCAGTGTGCGCTCAGATTTAGTGCTTATTGATAAAGTTATTGGTTGTGGTGAGGTCGCTATCAGTGATCATCGCTCAGGCCAACCTTCCAAGGCTGAATTGGCCAAGCTGGCTGCAGAGGCGCGGGTTGGCGGGCTACTAAGTGGTAAGGCAGGGGTAGTGCATTTGCATGTGGGCGCCGGGACTCGGCAGCTATCTATGTTATTTGCGCTGATTGCTGAAACTGAGATTCCAGTAACACAGTTTGTACCAACACATATCAACCGTAATTGGAGTTTGATCAGAGAAGGAATTAAACTGGCAAATTTGGGTGGCATAATTGACTTTACAGCAACTGACAGCACAGGCGGTGAAGCTGATATCATTACTGCGGCACAGGCTATTAGCTATTGTCTGGAGCAGGGTGTTTGCCATGACCGTCTAACCATGAGTTCAGACGGTCATGGGAGTCTTCCAATATTTGATGGTAAAGGCAACGTGAGCGGCCTGCGCGTAGCCAAACTGACATGGCTACATAATGAAGTTAAAAATCTGGTGAACGCCGGTATACCGCTGGACGTGGCTTTACAGCCTGTTACTGTTAACCCGGCAAAGATTTTAAAAATATACCCCCAAAAGGGCGTAGTGCGGCCAGGCAGCCATGCTGATATTGTAGTGCTGGATCAAGAGCTTACTATTGAACATGTTTTTGCTAAAGGTCAGTGGTTGGTTAAAAATGGCCAGCCAATTGTTAAAGGGACGTTTGAATGAGGAGGCAAGAGGTTCATTATGCAAACAATGCGGGGGCGGTTTGCTCCCAGCCCAACTGGTGAAATTCATTTAGGTAATGCCTGGACAGCACTATTGGCTTGGCTACAGGTGCGCTCAGCAGGCGGAGCCATGGTACTGAGGGTAGAAGACCTTGATTCTGACCGTTCACGGCCTGCGTATATAGCTGGGTTAATGGCTGATATGAAATGGCTGGGACTTGATTGGGATGAGGGCCCTGATGTCGGCGGATGTTTTGCTCCATATTCCCAGAATGAGCGGCGTGAATTATACCAGGCTGCACTGGAGCGCCTTATCGTGGCTGGCCTCATATATCCTTGCTATTGCACTCGGGCAGAGTTAGCTGCATCGGCGCCGCATGCTGGTGATAGTGAACGTGTCTATGTAGGTACCTGCCGGCTGCGTAAACATAACGAAGCCCGGCAAACAGGACGGTCGCCGGCTCTACGGCTGGTTGTCCCTGCTGGCGAAACTTCTTTTACGGATTTGTATGCCGGTCGTATTTGTCAGGATATCAGCCGGGAGGTAGGGGATTTTGTCGTACGGCGTGCTGATGGTATTCATGCTTACCAATTAGCTGTGGTAGTGGATGATGCCGCTATGAAAATTTCCCATGTTTTACGCGGAGACGATTTGTTAAGTTCAACGCCGCGGCAATTGTTATTATACCGGTTGATGGGCTGGCAACCTCCGGTTTTCACACATGTGCCGCTGTTAATGGATAAAGAGGGGCATCGCTTATCCAAGCGCCAGCAATCTTTATCCATTGCGGCGCTACGGTCGCAGGGCATTAGCGCTGAGGAAATTGTCGGTTATCTGGCCTGGAAGGCCGGATTGCTGGAGCGATGCCAGAGAGTCAAAGCGGCGGAGCTCATTAGCGTTTTTGCAATTGATAAGTTGCCGCCAGGCCAAATTGTTGTTGAAACGCCGCTTGCTTTGTAATTGGTTTACTACTATAGTTTTATTAGGTATTTTCGCTAGCAACTGCGGGCGTGGGCGCAGATGGTGATGTTGTATTTTTGAGGGAAAAAAAGGCTTTTTTGGAGAAACGTAGAATTAATCTAAAGATTATACTAGCCTGGCAGGGGGTACTGACATTGAAAGAACTTAGCGGTTCACAAATACTGGATAAGTTTTGTGACATAGCTCCTTATTTAAATGATACGATTGCTGCAGATATCGGAGTATTAATTTCGCGTGAAGGCAAATATATACTTTATATACCGGCAGATGAGTTGGATCTAAAGGTCAAGGTTGGAGATCCGGTTTTGCCGGGAACTACTAAGCAGGCCTTGGATACAGGCAAACAAGTAGTGAGGGTAATGCCCAAAGACAAATCAAAATATGGAGTTGCCTACATTTCTAATGCCATGCCTTTTAAAGACGGTGATAAAGTGGTTGGTAGTGTTACTACCTATCAGGCAATTACAGCCATTGAAAATATTAATCACGCAACCGGTGAGTTAGCTGCTGCTTCGCAGGAACTGACGGCTGGTCTGCAAGAGCTGGCTAGCCGCTCCGCTCAATTGGCCGGAACCAGCAATGAACTTGATCAATTGGGGAAAACTTTGCTCAATACTGCTAACCAGACTAATGAAATTGTAGTTTTTATCCAAAATGTTGCTAGTCAAACCAATCTCTTAGGGCTAAATGCTGCCATTGAGGCTGCCCGGGTAGGAGAAATGGGTAGAGGTTTTGCCGTCGTAGCCGCCGAAGTGCGGAAATTGGCGGTATCCAGTGCGGAGTCGGTTACCCAGATATCAACCTCACTAGGTGCCATTCAACAAGCCATAGCAGAATTAACCCAGAAGATCGATAATATTGATGAACATGTCGGCGGACAAACCGAGGCTGTTCATGAAATGGCTAAATCCAGCCAATCCTTGGCTGAGCTAGCGGGTCGCCTTGCCGATTCAGCCAATAAAGTTTTTAGGCTAACAGAATAAGTTTCATTCTACTACAGGCGGTTTTGCGCGTATGCAAAATCGCCTTGTTTATTATTGTGGTAGCAGATAGGATCGAGGATGATGCAGGAATTTCCCTAAGCAAATATTTGTAGTTTGGTGATTTTTGTATTAGAATGGTAGATAGAATGTTAACTTGCTTTATAGTAGGAGGCTTTTTCCTGTGTTGTTCGATACCCATATTCACACCACATATTCTACAGATTCCAATATGAACATTGAGACGGCAATTACCCGAGCAACTGCCTTGGGGCGGGGGATTACGATTACAGAGCATATGGATTTGGCTTACCCTGAACCAGAGGCGTTTGTTTTTGATGTGAAAGCATATCTAGCGGAGTACGCAAAATATCGGAATGATCAAGTGCTGCTTGGTATAGAAGTAGGTATGCGTCCTGATTGCTTGGAAGAGAATCGGCGAATTGTCAAGGAGCATGCTTTTGACTACGTTATTGGTTCGATTCATGTTGTTGACAATGTTGATATTTACCACAGTTCTTTTTATGACACACGGCCTAAACGAGAGGTATATAATCGTTATTTTGACGCTATGCTGCTATGTTTGAAGAATTATGATTTTATTGATAGTTTAGGGCATATTGACTATATCGCCCGCTATGCCCAGTATTCGGATCCGGATATTCATTACCATGAATTTGCGGACAGAATTGATGAGGTAGTAAAGGCTGTAGCAGAACGAGGGAAAGCTTTGGAAATCAATACGCGCCGCTTAACTAACAAGGCTGCTGTAGAACAGTTATTACCAATTTATAAACGTTTTGCCGAAGTGGGCGGTAAGTTGGTAACGATCGGCTCTGATGCCCATAAGCCTGAGGAGATTGGCCGTGGATTGGCTGTTGCTCAGGAAATGGCGGAAGCTTGCAGGCTAAAAGTAGTCTATTTTAAACAGCGAAAACCTGAAGGGGGGAGAGCTTAATGAAAATAACACGGGTGGATACCACTATTAGCACAGATAAGCTACTAGAATCCAAAGAGTTTTACATGCGGCATTTTAATTTTCAACTTGTTTATGAAAGTGATTGGTATATTGAACTAATTGCGCCGGAACTTTCTGTTGGGGTTAGCTTTACCAAGCCGCAACGAGACGCTGGCGAGTTTTTCCATGGATCTGGCATTATTATTTCCTTTGAAGTGGAGGACGTTGATAGCGAGCATCAGCGGTTGAAGGAAGCCGGGTTAGAGATTCGCCAAGAATTAGTGGATAAACCCTGGGGAGAACGCAGTTTTGTTGTTAATGACCCTAGTGGTGTTCATATCTATATTTACAAATCCATCCCGCCGACAAGCGAGTATCAGGCTGTTTATGATTCGTTTAAGAAATAAGTCTAATTTTCTATTAGGACAAGAAAAGACTCCGCAATGGGCGGAGTCTTTTTAAGTTAATATTAGAATAACTGTGATGAGCTGGTATATATAATCAGTAGTACGGGGAAACCGTTCCTGATGTAGTTAACGAATTTAGTTAGCTTGCCAGTATTAAGACTGGCAATAATAGAAGCTGGTTCGGAATTATCAGGATGGAGTAACTCATAAGCTTCGTTTTCTTTAGCAGCAGCTTTTCTAAGGAACAGATGGGGGAGATGACCTATTGACTTGTTTTTTTGCGGAGGCACAGTTGAATTAGGGTGAAAGTGCGACAAAGGATCAGTCACATGCATAACCACACACCTCTTTTTAGTTTTTCGGAGCCATAGCAACGATACAAGTATATGTTTTGCTGTGAATGTATTTTTATACTTCTATTATAGCACAAATTTTCAGTAAATATTGGATGCAATCAAAATTATCCAATATATTCATAATAGATATAATTAATTATCTGCAAGTGGGAAAGCTATTTACTGCTTGTCTTTATTTATTTGGGAGGAAAACTGTTCCAGATTGCCGAAAACAAAATAATTAACTTCTTAGTATGACGATTCATAGGATATGTATAACAAATTGTAAAAGCGAGGTAACATTATGTCCTTTACTATTGGTAAAAGTTATCATGGTTTTAAACTGCTTGACGGTAAACACGTAGCTGAAATTAACTCAGATGCCAAATTGTTTGTGCATGAGCAAAGCGGGGCTCGTTTACTGCACTTAGGCAATGACGATGATAACAAAGTATTTTCCATTACTTTTCGCACCCCGCCGGAGGACTCAACCGGCGTGCCGCATATTGTAGAACATTCGGTATTATGCGGCTCGCGCAAGTTTCCGATAAAAGAGCCGTTTGTAGAGTTAGTAAAGGGTTCTCTTAATACTTTTTTGAATGCCATGACTTTTCCTGATAAGACTATGTATCCTGTTGCCAGCCGCAATGACAAGGATTTCCGCAATTTAATGGATGTATACCTTGATGCCGTGTTTTATCCGTTAATGCTGGAAACCCCAGAGATTCTTATGCAGGAAGGTTGGCATTACGAGTTGCCGGAAGTAGAAGCCGAGCTTACCTACAAGGGTGTTGTCTATAATGAAATGAAGGGGGTTTTTTCTTCCCCTGATGCCATTTTGGAACATCAGATTTATGCTAGTCTGTTTCCTGATACTACGTATGGTGTTGAGTCCGGCGGTGACCCTGATTATATACCTGATCTTACCCAAGAGCAGTTTGTGGCTTTTCATAAAAAATATTATCACCCGTCCAATAGCTATATTTTTCTATACGGGGATATGGATTTAGAGGATAATTTAAAGTTTTTACATGAGGCCTATCTCAAAGATTTCACGAAAACAGAAATTGATTCGGCTATTTCGCTACAGCAGCCGTTTGCTGAAATGGTGACAAAGATTGTTGATTACCCGGTATCCCCAGACGAATCAACAAAAGACAAAACATTTATTACTCTTAACATTGTCGCCGGCAAAGCAACAGATCCTGAAAGTTATTTGGGTCTTATGATGCTTGAGCATATTCTGCTGGAAACCCCGGCGGCCCCTCTTAGGAAAGCTCTCATAGATGCAGGGCTAGGAAAAGAGGTGTTTGGCAGTTATAGCAAAAGTATTATTCAGCCTACCATGACCTTTGGTGTCGGCGGTGCCAACCCGGAGCAAGTGGATTTGTTTAAAGACACGGTGTATAAGGCATTAGAAGAACTGGCTACAAACGGCCTCGAACAAAAATTAGTGGAGTCTTCTGTTAACATTTTCGAATTCCACCTACGGGAAGCTAATTATGGCAATCGTCCCAAGGGCTTAGTGTACAATATAAAATGCCTTGACAGTTGGCTTTATGATGAAGATCCCCTTATCCATTTGGCTTATGAGCAGGCGCTGGAAACAATTAAACGGGATTGTAAAAAGGGCTATTTTGAACAGCTTATTAAAACCTATTTGCTGAATAATACCCACCAGGCACTTGTCGCTTTAAAGCCTAATGGCAAAATTGGCGCCAGCAAGGCCGCTGAGAGTAAGGCGAAACTGGCTGAATATAAGGCTAGTTTGAGTCAGGAGCAATTAACTGTGCTTGTTCAGCAAACGCAGGCTTTAAAATTGCGCCAGGAGACACCGGATGAACCGGATAAACTTGAGCTTATTCCACTGGTAGAATTAAATGATATTGATCCGCAAGTAGAAAAGATAGTCACCCAGGAGCACCAGGAACAGGATGTGCCGGTACTATTGCATCCACTGTTTACCAATAAGATTGCGTATCTTACCCTTTATTTTAATACAGGCGCTGTAGCCGAAGCCGAGCTGCCCTATTTATTTTTATTATCCGATATTTTAGGCAAGGTTGATACCAGAACATATCCGTATGCCGAACTGGCAAAAGAGATTAATATCCATACAGGCGGTTTTGCTTATGATGTCTTTGCCTATTCAGAGAATGGCAATGATCAGAAATATACACCGATGTTCAGGGTTAAAGCTAAAGCGCTTGTTAGCAAGCTGCCTCAATTATTTGCACTGTTAGGTGACGTAACCGGCAGTAGTTTGTTTGAAGACGCGACGCGCCTTAAAGAAATAATCAGGGAAAATAAGGCGGCCTGGGACACTGCGCTGTTCAGGCGTGGCCAGCAGGTGGTGGCCAGCCGGTTGTTATCCTATATTTCACCAGTTGCCAAATTTAATGAAATCGGGCAACTGACGTATTACAAATTTATTGCCGCTCTTGAACAAGACTTGGATAACAAGATTGGCGAGATTGGGCAAAAACTGAAAAATGTGGCTCAAATTATATTTAATCGCCACAATCTTTTGATAGGCATAACCTGTGAAGACGATGAATACAAGGCATTTCGCCAGCACTTGCCGGTACTTATGGATAAATTGGGAACCGGCAAATACCCGCCAGTGACCTATGGTTTTGAGGCCAAGCCGCACAATGAAGGGCTGCTGACATCAGGAAAAGTACAGTATGTAGCCAAAGGGGCAAATTTCCGCCGGTTAGGCTATAACTACCATGGCAGTATGAAGGTATTGGAAACCATCTTGCGCTATGATTATCTCTGGAATAAAATCCGGGTGCAGGGTGGGGCTTATGGTGCCTTTGCTCAGTTTGACCGCAGTGGCAATGTCGTGTTTGGTTCGTATCGTGACCCCAATCTGGCAGAGACCCTGAAGGTCTATGATGAAACAGTAGATTATCTCAACAACTTTACAACGGAAAATGTTAGTCAACGTGAAATGACCAAATACATTATTGGAACCATGAGTAGCATGGATACCCCACTGACGCCGCAGATGAAGGGCGAACGGGCAGATGCCGCTTACATTCGTAATATTAGCCAACAGAATTTGCAACAGGAACGCGACGAAATTCTGGCAACCAACCAGCAAGACATCAAAAAATTGGCTGAACTTGTGGAAGCTGTTATGAAAGCTAATTATCTGTGTGTGCTGGGTGGAGAGCAGAAAATCAAGGCAAATAAAGAATTGTTCGGTGAATTGGTAACAGTTATCGATTGACCAGACAGAAATAAGATTGCCACGCTAGCACAGATACCGACGTATTTTTTCGTCAGTCTTGTGTCAGCGTGGCAATCAGTCATTCTGTTAAAATTCCTTGGGATAGCAAGATGTCATCTCTTTCCCAACATTCAACAATACATTTCGCCGTAGTATAATCAAATCCCATACCCATCAAATAGGTTATCAATGCTAGTTCGGTAAGGGCATGGCGTGGACTGCTGTCTGTCAATTCAGCTATTGCGTTGCGGACGGCAGGCTCAACTTGTAGTAAAAAATAACCGGTAGTCAGTGGCTGACCGGGAACAAGCTGAAATACCGGCGCAGGCCTAGAACTGCGCCCTGACAGCATTTTGCGGAATGTTGCCATGTAGTAGCCTCCTTATGGTTTTTAATATAGTTTATGTATGGATGATATGTTATGTTAAGAATTTAAATAAAAATCTCGATAACAGAGATAACT
Source organism: Bacillota bacterium (assembly GCA_023443285.1). Taxonomy (GTDB): domain Bacteria; phylum Bacillota; class Negativicutes; order Sporomusales; family Sporomusaceae; genus Sporomusa. Next base: position 31,817 of record JAEZVB010000039.1, on the reverse strand, counting down.
ATACTTTTGTACAGCCATAGGAAGGTGAGGGACTATGACCATTAATCCTATTAATACTGCAAACACAGCTACGGTTACTAATAGTACTGCTATTGCTGCTAACGCTAGTAATGTTAATGTTGCCAGTAGCACAGATGCTGCTAAGAGTGCCAATGCCGTTACTAGCGGGAATACGGCTAATGAGAGTATTCAGACTACCACGTCGCCAAAAGCTGAGACGGTGCAGGGCGGACAACAGCCAGATGCAACCCAGGTACAACAGAATGGAACTAGTAAGGATGTTGCTTCATCCAAAGCTTTCTCAGTAGCATTAGAAGGCGTTATTACCACAGAGATATCGGAACTTGCCCGGACGGTTTCCAACCGGGCTGCGCTTGTTAAAAACTTGCCGCCAGAAATCAGAGAACTTGTCCAGCAGATTTTAAACCAAACCCAGGCAGCACAGACTACGCTGACCGAGGGGTTGGTTACACTCCTTAGATCACCTAAGACAGTAAGCGAAAATCTAGCAATGCTGGTTGATATTATGGAAACGGCTGCCGGCTTGTCTACTCAGGAGGGTGCACTGGAACAACAAACGGCTCGAACCGGCACAAGTAAGCAATTGCCGGTAGAACCTGCTGCGGTGTGGCAAGGAGTTACTCCTGATGAACTTACGTCAACGGCAAAGGTACTACGGGAATTGGCAGCTACACTACAGTCCAATGATAAAATGCCTAAGCAACAGGAACCCGCGGCAAATATGCTGAGGGCGAACACAACAGGCAATGCCCAGCCTGAGTTGCCGTTAACGACAACTATCCTGCAGTCGGCAACAAAAGTAGTGCAGCAACCAGCCGCGGCCACACAACCGGTTATGACGCAAGACCAAGCTGACCTAATGCCAGCCAGCCAAGCAGCCAATCCATCAACTGATGCCAAACGAAGCGAAATGGCTCAGCGCCAGCAAGGCTTGCTTGCTAAACCGCAGAATACTCCGGCACAACCTGTTGTGTCTGCCAATAATGTAATAACGCAACAACCGGCACAGTTACTGAGCCAAGCAGAGCTCCTGAAAAGCCTGCCGCCGGAGATAAGGGAATTTGTTTTAACAATGGTTGAGCAGGAAGGAACATCCCTGCCGGCAACCCAGACAACCCGAAATCTGCAGCAGACAGCCCAAACACTACCGTCAATTCCGTCAGCTCCGGCCAACCCGGCAACCCAGGCGCCAATAGCGACGCAGACACCGGCAACAGTCCAGACACCTGTAACATCAGAAACTACGATAAGCCAGGGTTCTCCAAGTTCAACACAACAAATGGCTTTGCCGCTATCAACGGCGGCAACAGCAGCCCAGGTTTTGCAAAACGGCCAACAGGTGCAGCAAGTTGCTGCTGCACTGGCCGGACAAATGACAGCTCTTAATAAATCGCGCAAGTCCTCGGTAGAAAAAATCACCGAGCTTGCCAGTTTTGTGGAACAGGCGGCAGCAACCATTACCTCGCAGCAACCCAAGAATGCTCAGAGTGCAGCCTTTAGCCAGCAAGCCCTGGTTGAAATGGCTGAGATATTGCAAAAAAACAGTCCGGAGGAACTTAAAGCCGCCATCAAAGTAGTACAGGAACTTGCAGACACTATGGCCAAACCAAATGGGGTAACTGCTGAGCGGCAAGAAGCTCAGAAGGTGCTGACACTGGCAATACCACTATATTTTGGTGAAGGGCAAACCGTTTATCCGGCCTATATCCATGTTTATTATCAGGAACAGGATGACAAAAAAAATCCCGGCCAAAAGGTGAGCGAAACCTGGCTTAGAATTTGTCTAGAGACCGAAAATATCGGCGTTGTTGACGCGGCGTTCCGTTTATATGACGAGAATAACCTTGATGTGAAAGTTCGCTTTACTGAAGAAGAAGCAGCCATCGGCTTTACCTGGGGGATTGACGAAGTAAAAGAGCAGCTAAGGCAGTTGCCGCTCATCCTGGGGGATATTTTGGTTAAGTAAGCTCTGGGGGCACTGCGGTTATTTTTACGTTATTTGGAAGACACTATTGTTACAAATCAGCCGTTACTTATAGATAACTATTACGTTAAATTAGAGTGAGGGAAAAGCGTGGTGACATAGATTGACAGAGGCTGAAAATCTTATGATTGCCAAAGCACGGGAGGGGGAGCGGGCAGCTCTCAACGAATTGGTTAGTACCTATTGGCCATTTATCTATCGCTTGGCCTTAGCCAAGACCGGCAGTCAGGAAGACGCTCAGGAAATTGCGCAAGATACCTTTTTACGGGCGCTCGCCGCGCTGCCTCGATATAAAGAAACCAACGCTACCTTCAAAACCTACTTGTCAAGGATTAGTCTTAATCTAATTACTGATTATTATCGTAAACGCGGGCGTACTCCTCAAATGTTCGATATTACACAATATGGTGAACCCATAATTGACACAAGTTCTCGTCCTGAAGACGCCGTCATAAGTGAAGAACAGCGCCATGAAGTAGCTAGGCTGCTTACACTGTTGCCGGAGGAACAGAGACGGGTGATTGAACTTAGGATACTACAAGGGGTAGCGGTAGCTGATGTGGCCAGGATTATGGGCAAAAGCGCCGCCGCCATAAAAATGTTACAGCAGCGGGCGCTAAAAAAGCTCAGGGATCTAGTTGTCGAAGACGGCCTTATAGGAGGGGGTGAAGCCGGTGCCGGATAGTACCAATATCGAAAAAAGACAAGCAGAAGCCTTGTCGGCAGCTATTGATAGGCTTAATCAAGGATTGCCGGCAAAAAGCAGCCTGGAAGAGTCGGAGATTGCGGAACTTTTAAATACTGCCAGGCTAATTAAAGCGGCGGGAACCCCTACGGCTGTGCCTGAGGATGTGCTAAATCATATTGTGGATCAGGCGGCCGGAACTATTGCCAGGGAACAACGGAAAAAACGCTTGAGTTGGGTTGGGAGTGTTGTCGGTGCGGTAGCTGCGGCAGCGGTAATTGCTTTTTTATATGTTGCACCACCAACAACCCAGGAACAACAATTAGCCAAGAAGGAGCAGGCATTGCCGTCACCTGTGGCCGAGACGCAGCCACCAACGATTGCGAAAACACCACCTGAGCTGCTGGAACCGCCGCCTGCCAAACACGAAATACAGATGCCAACTGCTGATAGTAATGCAAAACAGCAAGTTCAAGGCGCAGCTAGTTCTGACCAGGAGCCCAATGTAGCTTTGGGTTTGCCTACCTCGCCTGTACCGGCGACCAGCGATACTATGTTGGCTTTGGCTGACCGCAAAGCAGATATTGTTACCATTGACGTAGTCAGCAAAATTATTCGACAGGTGTACAGCAAAGGCGCTCCCGATGAAATTATCCTTACACAGGCGCCTAAACAGCCCGACACTCTCCGTTCAGTGCCGGAACTACCCCGAGAACAAAGAAAAATGGCGGCTGTTAATGAAGCAGTCGATAATAAGATCAAAATATCCAACCGTAACAAGGTAACAGTTATTATCGGCGATAACGAAGTCACCCTGGAAGGTGCGGTTAGCCGGGACGAGCTACTCAAACTGGCTAATACATTATCCCAAGTGAATATTGCCCAATAAATAAAAAGAACTCAGGGCAATTGCACTGAGTTCTTTTGTCAATTTGTCGTAGTATATCTGGAATCCATTTTTGACCGTAGGTTGCAGTTATTGGAAAATATTATTATAATTAATACAGAAGTATCTATTGGCGGTGGCCGATGGCAGAGTCGCAAAAAGATGCGTGGACTAAAGCCCGGAATCAAAGGGCTGAGCAATGACAGAAGGATGCCGCTGATTTTTGTGTGAAGCTAAGTGGGTATCCAGGTGCAGAACTTCGGTAGGGGTAAATACCCTAGCAATAAAGGTGGTTAGGTGCTGAGTTAAATCAATTTCCGGGCCGTTACTTAGCCGGCAGTTATTTTGGTCGAACAAGACTTTTAAGATTGGACGGGTTTGTAGTCCGGGAATAACTTTGGTTACGAGGGCTATAGCTCCGGTGTTAAGCTCAACGATACTACCAGTCGGATAAAGAGCAACCTGATTTAGAAATTGTCGTAAAATAATTGGGTCGAAGTGAGTATTAGCTAGTGACATCATAATTTCATAGGCTTCGTGTGGCAGACAACCTTCTTTGTAGGGTCGGTCTGAAGTTAAGGCATCATAAACATCGGCAATGGCCACTATGCGTGCATATTCATGAATATCTTCGCCGCTTAGCCCCCGGGTATAACCGGTGCCGTCAAATTTTTCATGGTGCTGATAGGCAATGTGGGCAGATAATAGGGGGATATCTGCTTGTTTGCGGAGAATATTAAAACCAAAGTCGGAATGCTCCTGCATAACTTTTCTTTCAGTGTCTGCGAGTGGGCCGGCTTTGAGTAAAATTTCTTTCGGGATAAGCATTTTACCTGTATCATGGAGCAGGGCACCTAACGCCAGTTCTTTAAGTTGAGTCATATCATAGCCTAACTGAATGCCTGTGAAAGTAGCCAGAACGCAGACGTTGACAGAATGCCCAAAGGTGTAGCCGTCTCGAGCCCTGATATCGGTGAGATGAATCATAGCTCCGCGATTTTTGATAACCTCATCTAATATAAAATCCGAGATTGCCTTAATCGGTGCGGTGTCCAACTTTTGTGTGACGGTGAGTTTTTGGAAGGATGCATTCACGATTTGGACAGCCTGTACACGTGTTTCTTCACGGACAACCTCGGGAATAGTATCGAGAATATCGCTATTGGCCATGGATTCAGTAAAGGGATTTTTTATATAAATACCAGGGAGGTCGAATTGTTGTAAACGATCAATTTGCAGCGCATTTAGCACAGTATCGGCACTTAACAGTAATACGCCTTCTGTGCTGAAGATATTACGGGCAACTACCATGTTCGGTTCAAGATTTATAATGGGGACTTTTTGCATGATGGAAGATTTCCTCCTAATAAGTTAACGAATTTTATTCGACAGAAGGTAGTAAAAAACCCTTTAGTTTTTGATTGATTTTGGAAAAAAAGTTGTTCAGGATTTGAAAAAAGACGAACGGAGTGTTAGATATGTCAGTGTTTACCGTAGGAATTTGTCAATTAGGCGTTGTAGACGATAAGCACGCTAATATTCATAAGGCACAAAATATGATTGCCGACGCTGTCAAGCTAGGCAGTCAGTTGGTGGTGTTGCCGGAAATGTTCAACTGTCCTTATCAGTCGGAATTGTTTTCGCCATATGCTGAAACCTATCCGGAGGGACCGACGCTTGACATGTTGGCCGAATGCGCGGCAAAACACCAAATCATTTTGGTTGGCGGTTCAATTCCAGAGCGCGATGAGGCCGGTAATATTTATAATACCAGCTTTATCTTTAATGAACAGGGCAAGCTAATCGGACGTCACCGAAAAGCGCATCTGTTTGATGTGGATATCAAATCAGGGACAGTTTTCCAGGAATCCAAAACGCTGGCACCAGGTAACAGTACGACGGTAGTTGATACATTTATGGGGAAAATCGGTGTAGCTATTTGCTATGATGTGCGTTTTCCCGAAATGGCCAGGTCGATGGTATTGCAAGGAGCTCAAATTTTGGTTTATCCGGGAGCCTTTGGTCCGGTAACTGGGCCGGCTCATTGGGAATTACTAATGAGGGCAAGAGCCGTTGATAATCAGGTGTACATAATAGGTGCGGCTCCGGCCTTAAACGCGGCGGCTGAATACAAGGCCTATGGCCATTCTATCGTTGTTGATCCTTGGGCCAGAGTGCTGACAATTGCCAATAAAGAAGAAACAGTAATTACTGCCAAAATCGACTTTAGAACACTTGACAGGGTGCGAGAAGAATTGCCGCTACTGAGGCACCGGAGAATAGAGATATATGAGAGCTGAGGAGGAAAGTGTAAAACAAAATGGAGGCATTTATTCATGGTATCATTTTAGCGTTCGGACTAATATTGCCCTTGGGTGTACAAAATCTGTTTGTCTTTAACCAGGGAGCTGTACAGGCTACATTGTGGCAAGCCATGCCTGCGGTGGTGACAGCAAGTATTTGTGATACCCTGCTCATCTTAGCGGCTGTACTTGGGGTATCTTTGGTAATACTAAGTTTTGCGTGGCTAAAAACAGTATTATTAGCCGGGGGCTTTATTTTTCTGGTATATATGGGCTATGTTGCATGGCAAAGTAACAGCGTAGGCGGCCAGGCAACTGACGGATCAGGCTTAACTCCCGGCAAACAGGTGATGTTTGCTGCCTCGGTATCGCTGTTAAATCCCCATGCTATCCTAGACACCATTGGGGTGATTGGCACTAGTTCATTGCATTATACGGAAGAAAGTAAGATTCTGTTCGTGGCAGCGTGTATATTAGTATCCTGGTTGTGGTTTTTCGCCCTGGCTTTTGCAGGGCGGCTGCTGGGAACGTTAGATAGTTCAGGGAGATTACTGGAACTCGTAGGAAAATTTTCGGCGATATTCATTTGGGCTGCTGCTATATATTTGGGCTATAGCTTGGTAATGGGTGTTTAATGCTATTCATCGTTTTTATTGTCCCTAAGCTTGCTCGGATATTTGCCAAGATATTAGTAAAATTGCCGTAAGAAACTTGCATAGCGTAATCTGATATGCTATAATTACAAGGCATAAATTGATTTTAAGTGGCTTTATCCGATGACTAACCCACTCTAAGACTCTCGCTCTGCAAGCGAGAGTAAGAGCGGCTAAGTCCCTGGATAATTGCGACTAGAATTAAGACGGCGTTTTGACGCCGCCTGAATTAAGTCTCCATTTATAAAGTGAGGTGCAAGACATGCAAGAAAAAATTCATCCCCAATTCGGTGAAGCCAAAGTTGTTTGCGGCTGTGGCAATACATTTGTTACCGGTTCCGTTAAAAAAGAACTGCGTGTAGATGTATGCTCCAAATGCCACCCGTTCTATACCGGTCAACAGCGTCAAATAGCTGCCGGTGGTCGTGTGGAAAGATTCAACAAACGTTTTGGCAGCGCCAAGGAATAATGCAGCTTAGCTAATTGAACAACATCTGGGCAGCAGAGCAGGAATGCTCTGCTGTACTTATATGCAAAAAAAATAAAGGAGGGCGGGGTAGCATGAGTGAGAAAAAACCTTTTGTTGGCGGTCAAGCCGTCATCGAAGGTGTTATGATGCGTGGTCCGGAAGTTATCGCCACTGCCGTTCGCGAACCGTCCGGTAATATTGCAATCCAACAGGAACGGCTGAGTTCCATTGCCAATCGGTATCCTATTTTGAAAAAACCAATGATTCGCGGTGTGGTTTCTTTAGGTGAATCATTGATATATGGGTTAAAAGCTCTGTCATTTTCCGCACAGGCGGCTGGTGAAGAAGAAGAAACCTTATCCACGAAAGAAATTGCGCTAACCATGATATTTTCACTGGGTTTAGCGATTCTATTGTTTGTCATTATACCAACCTATGCGGCTAAGTATATCCATAGTGCCGTCACAGATTCTCGGATACTCAATACCTTTGAGGGGATTTTGCGGCTGGTCATCTTTTTTCTGTATATTTGGGGCATATCGCTCATGAAAGATATTCAGAGGGTATTTCAGTATCACGGAGCTGAGCATAAAACTATTCACGCTTATGAAGCCGGGGAGGAACTGACAGTGGAGAATATCCGCAAATACAGCCGGCTGCATCCTCGCTGCGGTACTAACTTTTTGCTTATCGTTATGGTAGTAAGTATTATTATGTTTGCTTTTTTAGGGTGGCCTGATTTGTGGCTGCGTATTTTATCCAGGGTGGTTTTATTGCCGGTTGTAGCCGGGATTGCCTATGAAATTATCCGCTTTGCCGGACGGAGTAAAGCGCGTTGGGTAGCCTGTGCCATTACGCCAGGTTTGTGGTTGCAACAGCTAACCACTCGTGAGCCTAGTGATGATCAAATCGAAGTAGCTATTGCCGCACTAAATGCTGTGCGTCCTGACCAAGAGATAGAGGTGAAAACGAATGCTGGATAAATTACAGGCACTGGAAGATAAATTTCTTGAACTCGAAGGCCAGATCAGCGACCCTCAGGTAATGGCTGATATGGCTGAGTGGCAGAAACTGACCAAGGCTCATAGTAAAATGGCGTTGGTTGTGGAAAAGTTCCGGGAATACAAAAATACGCGCAAGGCTATAGACGATGCCCGGGAAATGCTCAAAGACAAGCTTGATGATGAGTTTCGCGAGATGGTGGAAGCCGAGTATAATGAGGCTCAAGCTAAAATCGGGGGGCTTGAGGAAGAACTGCGAATTTTACTCTTGCCCAAAGACCCGAATGATGACAAAAATGTAATTGTGGAAATCAGGGGCGGCGCCGGTGGCGATGAGGCCGCACTGTTTGCCGGTGATTTATTCCGCATGTATACCCGTTATGCTGAAAACCAGGGCTGGCGGACTGAAATGCTTGATGCCAATGCGCCTGAACTTGGCGGTTTTAAGGAAGTGGTATTCTCTATTCAGGGTGATGGGGCGTATTCTAAGCTTAAGTATGAAAGCGGCGTTCATCGCGTGCAACGCGTACCGACCACCGAGTCGAGCGGCCGTATTCATACCTCCACAGTGACCGTTGCTGTTCTGGCTGAAGCTGAGGATGTGGATATTGAAGTCAACCAGAATGACTTGCGGATTGACACCTATTGTGCCAGTGGAGCCGGCGGTCAGCATGTTAACAAAACCGAATCGGCGGTACGTATCACCCACTTGCCGACAGGGGTAGTGGTACAATGCCAGGATGAAAAATCACAGTTAAAAAATAAAGATAGAGCTATGCGAGTGCTTAGGGCTAGACTATTAGAACTGGCACAAGCCGAACAGGCTGCCGAGGTAGCCGAAAATCGCAAAAGCCAGGTAGGTACCGGTGACCGCAGTGAACGCATCCGCACCTATAATTTTCCTCAAGGGCGTGTTACCGACCATCGCATCGGCCTGACGCTGCATAAGCTTGATTTTATTTTAAACGGCGATTTGGATGAACTTATTTCGGCGCTCGTGTCTGTCGGACAAAGCGAGAAACTGCGGGACGTAGAATAATGGAAGAATGGACCATCACTTCAATTGTAAATTGGACCAGGCAGTACTTCGGCTCCAAGGGGATTGATAATCCCCGTTTGGATGCCGAGGTGCTGCTTTGCCATATACTGGGTAAGGACAGGCTGTATTTATATACTCATTTTGATCAGCCATTGACACCAGAGGAACTGGCTGCTTACCGTCAGGCTGTCAAACAGCGGGCCATGCATATTCCTGTGGCGTATATTAACGGCTACAAAGAATTTATGGGACTTGATTTCCAGGTTAATCAGGCTGTATTAGTTCCCAGGCCTGATACCGAAATTCTGGTGGAAGCCGCACTTGAGCGTTTAAGCAGCGCTAAGGCGCCTGCAGTTGCTGATTTGGGGACAGGCAGCGGTGCCATTATTGTCAGTATCCTGGTCAAGCTGAATGCTGCTGTAGGCACGGCCGTTGATATTTCCGCAGCGGCACTTGATATTGCCGCTGAAAACGCCGAAAGACACGGGGTTGCTGATCGTTTGTCATGCTTGCAGGGCGATATGCTGCTGTCTTTGGCTGGCAAACAGTTTGATGCGCTTCTATCTAATCCGCCGTATATTCCTGATGGCGATATTGCTGGGCTGTCTCAGGAAGTTCGTCAGGAACCACGCCTGGCGCTGGCAGGTGGAACGGACGGCCTTGATTTTTATCGCCGTATTGTAGCGCAGGGCGCAGACTACCTTAAACCGGGTGGTTTTATTGCCGTAGAAGTAGGAATTGACCAAGCCGTGGCGGTAGCGCAGCTTGCCAATGCTGCAAGCTGCCTAAAGGCTGAAACTATCATCAAAGACTATGCGGGGATTGAGCGTGTTGTGATTTTCCGATTGGTTGATGACAAAAGCTGAATGATTGTAAGGCATTATTTAGCGTATAAATTTTTTGGACTTGCTATGGAGATGATTACTATGTTTACCGAATATTTTAAAGTCGACCCGGAAAAACCCGATATCGCCATGTTAACAAAAGCGGCTGATATGCTACGGCAGGGGCAGTTGGTAGCTTTTCCTACCGAGACCGTCTATGGTTTGGGCGCCAATGGATTGGATGAGCAGGCGGTAAAGACTATTTTTCTAGCCAAGGGACGACCTAGCGATAATCCGCTTATTTTACATATTGATTCAGTAGAGAAAATGACAACACTGGCAGCGGTCGTACCGGCTAATGCCTCAGCGCTGGTTGAACGCTTCTGGCCGGGGCCGCTCACTGTTGTAGTTAAGCGCCAGCAGGTCGTGCCTGATGTTGTAACAGGCGGTCTTGATACTGTGGCTATTCGCCTGCCGTCATCGTTAGTAGCGAGAGAACTAATCCGTCTGGCAGGGGTGCCAATTGCTGCGCCCAGTGCCAATACTTCAGGACGGCCAAGCCCAACGACCGCGCAAGCGGTATTGGACGATATGGAGGGAAAAGTTGCCGCTGTGATTGATGCCGGCTCCTGTGATATTGGCGTAGAATCAACCGTTGTGGATTGTACCACGCCGGTGCCAACATTATTGCGACCAGGTGGGATTACTTACGAAATGCTGGTGGAGGTGTTGGGCGAAGTCGAGATTGACCCGACACTGGCCGGCGCCCAGGCCATCCCCAGATCGCCAGGCATGAAATATACTCATTATGCTCCGGTTGCGCCACTGTTTTTAGTGGAGGCTGAACCTGCAGTTGCCAGCATGCTGGTAAGGCGCGAGATTGAGCAGGCGCTGGCGGCCGGGAAAACGGTAGGCGCAATTGTTTCGAGCGAATTGGCAACCAGTATGCTGCCGCAGGTCATTACTGCGGTTTACGGGCGGCGTGATGATACGGATGCTATCGCGGCAAATTTATATGAGGCTCTTAGAAGTTTTGACAATACAGCGGTGGATGTCATTTATGCCGAGGGCATTGATGGCCGTGGTCTAGGGCTTGCTGTCATGAACCGGTTGCGCAAAGCAGCCGGGTATCACATTATCCGCGACTAGGCTGATAATACTTCATATTGCCTCCTGTTGGTACATATACATTACCAGCGGAGGTGGGGGATATGAGCGTGTTTGAACTGGTTATCCTGAGCGCAGCATTAGGAACAGATTTGTTTTCTGTAGCTGTGCCTATTGGTATGAACAAGGTGCGGCGCCTGGTGATGTTGCGTTCAGCCCTTGTATTTGCATTATTTCATATTATTATGATTTTAATAGGATACTATATTGGACATTGGCTGGGAAGTATTGTTGAACATGTGGGAGCATACCATATCGATTGGCCTGTCGCCAGTGTGCAAAATTTTGCAACGATTATTGGCGCTTTGATATTGGCTGCTTTAGGTCTCAATATGATAAAAGATAATATGCGTGGACAAAACCAAGCTATGACAGGCAATCCCTTACAGGGAGCGGCACTCATTTTGCTGGCTGCTGGTGTTAGCATTGATGCGTTGGCAGCTGGGTTTAGCCTTGGGATGATTGATGTTGACTTATTCAGGCTGAGCTTGATTTTGGGAACAGTCATCTTTGCCATTGCGCTGCTTGGGCTGGGGCTGGGCCGTAAACTAGGACGATATATTGGCAGACGGGCAGAACTGGTTGGCGGTTGTGTGTTGGCAATACTCGGTATACATATCTTATGGACGTCCATCTTTTAGCGGCAATTCTCATATTTGTTACGCGCATAGGGTTTGGTGTTTATGTGTGATAACAAAGAGGTATGAGGAATTTTTCTTGGCGCAAAATAGAAAGGGGTTAAAGCAGAATGGTAAAGGTTTTATTGGTATGCACCGGAAATACTTGTCGCAGTCCGATGGCGGCTACACTCCTTGCCGGCATGGCAGAGCAAGCGGGAATGGCTGATCAAATCATTGTGGCTTCCGCCGGGATTTCGGCCTGGCGACAGCCTGCTTCGCCCCAGGCTCAGGCCGTTATGCGTCAGGCTGGATTGAGTTTGGACAAGCATTTTTCCAAACAGCTTGTGCTGGCGCATTTGGAGGAGGCGGATTTGGTACTTGCCATGACGACAGCCCATAAACGGGCGCTGGTAGCCATGCTGCCGATACCTGTAGCGCCAGGCATGGTGGAGAAAATTTACACCCTGGCTGAGTTTGCCGGTGAAACAGGTGAAGTTCTTGATCCATTTGGTGGCAGTGAGGTGCAGTATTATACCTGTGCTCAGCAACTACAACAGTTATTGACAGCCGCTTGGGGAAAAATTGTAAAAATAGCAGGAAAAAAGTAATTAACGTTGAAAAAGAAGAAAAGATGCGTAAATATAGATATAGGAAGTGTTGCGGTAATGAAAGTTGCAATTGGCAGCGACCATGGTGGTTTTCGCCTAAAAGAAGAGATAAAGACTTTATTAAGTGAGCTTAAGGTAGAAAGCCATGACTTTGGTACATATACCTCCGCGGCGATTGACTACCCCGACATCTCTCGTCAAGTTGCCGAATCAGTAGTGAGTGGCGAGTATGACCGGGGTATTATTGTGTGCGGGACAGGCATAGGGGTTAGTATCGCGGCTAATAAAATAAAGGGAATCAGAGCTGCTCTTTGTAATGATGTTTTTTCGGCGCAAATGTCGCGCGAGCATAATGATGCCAACATCTTGACACTGGGGGAACGAGTGATTGGCTCCGGCTTGGCTCGGATGATTGTTGAGGTCTGGCTGAAGACTGAATTTGCCGGCGGCCGTCATGCGTGCCGGGTGGGCAAGATTATGGAGTTGGAAACAATTTAGATAAAATTATTCATATGTGTGCAAATTGGAGTGAATAGACCATGGATACAGACTTAGCAACAATTGGCCGCCAAACCACGCAGGCGGTTGAAGAATTGATAAAGACGGCCAGGCTTAAACCAGGGAACATTCTGGTGGTCGGTTGCAGTACCAGTGAAGTGCAAGGCAAGCGCATAGGCTCTTATGGATCTGATGTGGTGGCTGCACGAATTTTATCAAGTCTCAGAAAGGTTTGTTCCACGTATCAGGTTTCACTGGCTGTGCAGTGCTGTGAGCATCTTAATCGGGCACTGGTTGTCGAGCAAGCAGTAGCTGCTCTTTATAACCTCGAAGAAGTCACAGTAATACCAGTGGCTAAAGCTGGTGGTGCATTAGCGGCTCAGGCTATGAGTGAATTCGTAAATCCGGTAGTTGTGGAAAGTATTACTGCCCATGCCGGGATCGATATTGGCAGTACGCTTATTGGTATGCATATAAAAAGAGTGGCCATTCCTGTACGTTTATCGCAAAGACATATTGGACAAGCCTATCTGACAGCCGCCCATACCAGACCAAAACTAATTGGCGGCGCGCGTGCTATTTATGAGTTATGATAAAATAATTTGCGTGTACATCTGGAGGAGGAAATGTAATGACAATACTTGCAGGAGTAGATCCGGACATTAAAAAGGCGATTGACCTGGAATGCCGCCGTCAACAAAATAAGCTGGAACTTATCGCGTCCGAGAATTTTGTCAGCAAAGCCGTAATGGAGGCGCAAGGCTCAGTCCTTACCAACAAATATGCCGAAGGGTATCCCGGACATCGGTATTATGGCGGTTGTGAGTGTGTAGATGTTGTCGAACAATTAGCGATCGACAGGGCAAAAGAGATCTTTGGTGCCGAACATATCAATGTACAGCCGCATTCAGGAGCCCAAGCCAATACGGCTGTGTATTTTGCTTTTCTAAAACCTGGCGATACTATTTTGGGCATGAATCTGGCTCATGGTGGTCATCTGACACATGGCAGTCCGGTAAATCTTTCCGGTAAATACTTCAATGTAGTTGCTTATGGTGTTGACCCGGTTACCCATCGGATTGATTATGATGAGGTCGCTGAACTGGCACTTAAGAACAAACCTAAAATGATCGTGGCTGGTGCCAGCGCTTATTCGCGCATCATTGACTTTGCCCGTTTGGGACAAATTGCCCGCGACGCAGGAGCCATGCTGATGGTAGATATGGCGCATATAGCTGGCTTGGTGGCCGCTGGGTTTCATCCAAGTCCGGTACCGCATGCAGACATTGTGACTACCACCACTCACAAGACGCTGCGCGGCCCGCGTGGCGGTATGATTATGTGCCGGGCTCAGTATGCTAAAGCCATTGATAAGGCCGTATTCCCTGGCATTCAAGGTGGCCCTTTGATGCATGTAATTGCTGCTAAAGCGGTGGCTTTTAAAGAAGCACTTAGTCAAGAGTTCCGTCTTTATCAGGGACAAATTATCAAAAATGCGCAAGCTATGGCCGAACGGCTTAAACAAAAGGGGTTTGTTCTGGTATCTGGCGGTACAGACAATCATTTGCTATTGGTTGATTTGCGCGCCCAAAATCTAACCGGCAAACAAGCGGAACATCTTTTGGATGAGATTGGCGTTACCGTCAATAAAAACGCCATCCCCAATGACCCGGCCAGCCCGCTGGTGACAAGCGGTATTCGTGTTGGTGTTCCCGCTGTTACCTCCCGAGGGATGGTAGAGGCCGATATGGTGGCAATTGCTGACATAATTGCCATGACACTGGACAAACCGGACGACAGCGCAGTGCAGGCTAAAGCGCGGTCAATGGTGAATGAATTATGCCAAAAATACCCATTGTATGCATAGGTAAGGAGAGATGATGTATGCAGGTAAAAATTATTGATCATCCGTTAATTCAGCATAAGCTATCGCTTATTCGTGATGTCAGGACAGGAACGAAGGAATTCCGCGAGTTATTAGAAGAAATTTCAATGCTTATGGCCTATGAGTTGACCCGTAATATGCCTTTGGAAGAAACCAAAGTAGAAACGCCGCTGACTACATGCACATGTAAAATGTTATCAGGCAAGAAAATTGGGGTTGTACCCATCCTGCGTGCCGGTCTGGGAATGGTAAACGGCATTCTCAAACTTATTCCTGCGGCCAAGGTGGGTCACATCGGTTTATATCGTGATCATGACACGCTGCAGCCGGTGGAATACTATTGCAAATTGCCTACTGATGTGGCAGAACGTGAGCTTATAGTAATTGACCCCATGCTGGCTACCGGTGGCTCGTCAGTTGCGGCTATTGATATGCTTAAGGCTAGAGGTGCTAAGCACATTAAATTAATGTGCCTGGTGGCTGCGCCGGAGGGCGTTAATATGGTCAACTCCCATCACCCTGATGTGGAAGTATATGTGGCGGCTGTCGACAGCCATCTCAATGAACATAGCTATATTGTGCCAGGTTTAGGGGATGCGGGTGACCGGATTTTCGGCACAAAGTAAACGGTTATTTTTTGCATGTTTTATGAATACACTGGTAGTACACTGTTTGGCCAAGGGGGTAGATTAACATGAGTGACAACAAAGAATGTACCCGACCGTCCTGGGATGAATACTTTATGGACATAACCAAGGTGGTTGCTACTCGCTCGACTTGCCTGCGCCGTCAGATAGGAGCTGTTATTGTCAAAGACCAGCGCCTACTGAGCACTGGGTATAATGGTGCTCCCTGTGGCTTGGCTCATTGTGGCGAGGTTGGCTGTATTCGTGCCGATAAACATGTGCCATCAGGAGAACGTCATGAACTTTGCCGCGGTCTTCATGCCGAGCAAAGCGCTGTCGTCCAGGCGGCTATGTATGGGGTTCCTATACGGGGTGCTACCATCTACTCTACCCATCAGCCGTGTTCATCCTGCACTAAGATCATCATAAACGCAGGAATTACACGAATTGTGTATCAGTATAGTTATCCTGACAAGCTGGCTGAACAGTTAATTGCCGAAGCCGGCATCAATTACGTTTGTTTTGGATAATAGAAGGGGAGTTCTATGGTAGAAGCTATTTATTTGCCAAAACTTAATAACCTTACTCCGACTTTGGACTCCACATTATTAAAGGCAATGGAAGAGGCCGGGGAACTAGCCCGAGCTGTACTTAAATTTATGTTTTGGGAGAATCTAAGCCCGGAGGAGCTGGCGGAAGAGCCGCTGGCTCTAGGGCTGCTTGCTGATGTTAAAGAAGAACTCCTGGATGTGGCGCAAACCTGTGTAACCATGATTTTTGTTATGGAAGATTCATTTGGCATTGATGCCGACAGCTTGATTGGCGAGCATCTTGACAAATTAATGGATAAAGGATATTGCTATGATGACAGTCAAAGCTATCGTATAACCACGATAAAAAATCTTCATGGCGGTAACTACAAATATATTAGTCTACCGCATCTACAGATTCAAGATGTAACACTGTTAACTACCGTGTGCAAGATACAGGAAGAACTGGGTGAACTCACCCAATTTCTGGGAAAATTTGCCGGTGCCTCCGGCGAACAAAACCGGCTTGCCAATGAGGCAGTTAACAAAGGGGCGGCGTTGGAATTGTTGGATGTGGCTCAATGTTGTTTCACGATGATGTATATTTTGGCTGAACGGCACGCTGTAAATATCCCGGATCTTGTTGCCGGACATGTGAATAAGCTTCGCCGTAAAGGATATTGTCAGTAGTAGTGTTATCCTGCTAAAGAACTGTAGGTTATGAACAGTGGCGTTAGTGGATAACCTTGGTATATTGCTTCTAGCTTAATGCATATAGTTATTGATAATGAAAATACTATAACTACAAGCCTGTATCCCTAACACAGATTGACAAGTTTCATGTGCTTGAGGTACAATTGATGGTGCGTAGAAATGAGGTGTTATTATATGCAAACATATTTAGTGGCTTTTTCTGTTGCGCTGGCTGCAGCATACTTTATCACTCCTAAGGTCAAGGAGTTAGCCATTAAGGCGGGAGCCCTGGATGCCCCTGATGCTCGTAAAGTGCATACTACTCCAATTCCGCGGATGGGCGGATTGGCAATATATTTTGGTTTTGTACTGGCTGTATTGTCCAGTATGCATATCAGCCATGAAATTTTAGGCCTTTTATTAGGTGGGACTGTCATTTTGGCAGTAGGTGTTATTGATGACTTGATGCAGTTGTCAGCGAAAGTTAAACTGTTAGGTCAGATTGTGGCGGCTGCAATATTGGTTATGTTCGATATCCGGATTGAATGGTTGACCAATCCGTTTGGTGATATGATTTATGTTAATTATTTGGCTATTCCAATTACTATTTTGTGGGTGGTTGGCCTTACCAATACAGTTAATCTGATTGATGGACTTGATGGGTTGGCGGCCGGAGTATCAACCATTGCTTCGCTTACTATTTTATTAGTGGCGCTTGAACAAAACTTCTGGACAGTGGCTATTTTGACTGCTGCATTGGCTGGCAGTGCGCTTGGCTTTTTGCAGCACAACTTTAATCCGGCCAAGATTTTTATGGGTGATACCGGCAGCATGTTTTTGGGATATATGCTTGCTGCGGTTTCCATATTAGGGGCTGTTAAAAGCGCTGCGACTATCGCGCTGGTAGTGCCGATAGTCGCACTTGGGCTGCCAATCATGGATACTGCTTTTGCGATTATCCGACGCTATATGAATGGCCGGCCGATTTTTAAACCTGACAAAGGTCATTTGCACCATCGGCTGTTGGCTATGGGTTTAACTCAGAAACAAGCTGTACTGTTGATGTATGTAATCAGCGGATTCCTTGGCGTGAGCGCTATTGCTCTTACCGAAGTGAGCAAAGCTTATGCTGCTTTAATTATACTGGCGATTATAGTTGTTGCTTGTTTGGGTGCTAAAAAAATTGGTGTGCTGAGTAATAATGACGGGGTACTTAAACAGAGTTCGTCGGTGAAAAGTCACTAATAAAACAATGTTAATAAATCCTGGTTGATTAGGCGGGCATTTTGCCCGCCTTGAATTTATTAAAAACAAAGTGAAAAACCCCACATGTTGCCAATGGAAGGAGCATTTTTTTATGTCACGCATTAAAGTTATGACCGTCTTTGGTACTAGGCCGGAAGCTATAAAAATGGCGCCTGTTGTACTTGAGTTAGCGAAATATCCAGAGTATATAACACCGGTTGTGGCAGTTACTGCCCAGCATCGGGAAATGCTTGATCAGGTACTTGGTTTGTTTAAAATTATTCCAAATTACGATCTTGATATTATGAGTCAGGGTCAAACCTTGTTTGACATTACCTGCCGAGCCATGCAGGGTCTTAATCGAGTGTTAAGCGAGGAAAAACCAGATATTGTGCTGGTTCATGGTGACACGACGACAACCTTTGCAGGAGCTTTGGCGGCTTTTTATCATCAGACGGTAATCGGCCATGTCGAGGCCGGTTTGCGAACCGGTGATAAGTATTCGCCTTACCCGGAGGAAATGAATCGTAAGTTGACAGGTTCACTTACTGATATTCATTTTGCGCCAACAATCACGGCCAGGGAAAACCTGCTACGGGAAAACATCGATCCCAAAACGGTATTTGTAACAGGCAATACGGTTATTGATGCGTTAAAGGCTACGGTAGATGCTGATTACATATTTACTGATCCGTTGCTTCAAAGCATTGATTACAGTCGTAAAGTTATTCTAGTTACCACCCATCGTCGTGAAAATCTGGGTGAACCTATGCGCCATGTCTATCAGGCATTGAAAGATATTGTTAATCAGCATGACGATGTGGAAATTGTATTTCCGGTTCATAAAAATCCGTTAGTACGCCAAGTCGTGCAGGAAGAGTTGGGTGGACTTAGCCGTGTGCATTTAATTGACCCGCTTGACTACCAACCATTTGCCAACCTCATGGATAGAGCCTATTTAGTGCTTACTGATTCAGGTGGCATTCAGGAAGAAGCGCCTGCCCTAGGCAAACCGGTGCTTGTGCTAAGAGATACAACCGAACGCCCTGAGGCGGTAACCGCCGGTACTGTCAAACTTATTGGTACTGATAAACAGCGGGTATATCAGGAAACACGGGAATTGATTGTTAACGCAGCAGAATACCATCGAATGGCAAGCGCGGTAAATCCCTATGGGGATGGCAAAGCTTCTAATCGGATTGTGAACACTATATTATATAAAAACAAGCTGATTTCGACCAAACCAAATGAATTTGAAGCCAGCAGCAATTGACAAATATGTTTCAAATTATGCAAATTAGTTAAATTTTTATTATTTTCTGTAACATAATAGCAGGAATATTCATATACAGCATAGAATATATAGGCTGAATGCCGGCTTTTTAGCAGTTTATTGCAAAATAATAATATCGCGTTATTGTTTGGGTTATAATAAACGCAAACTGCAAAGAGTCTATGAGGTGGAGCTATGCCGGAAAAACCTGGAGGGACATGGTCGGCACTAAGTGTGGCTGGGAACATTGGCCTGACTATGGTGGCTACTATCGCAGTAGGGTTGCTTGCAGGGCGCTGGCTTGATAACTACTTTGCTATCTTTCCCTGGTGCACGGTAGCGGGGATCGTAGTAGGTATGTTGGCTGGATTATGGTCTACCTACAAAAGAATTGTCAAGTTATAAAGGATGTTTTTTTTGCTCAAAATGCAGTTTAGTGACAATTATACCGGTCAAGTGCGGCAATTCCTCTTGTATTTGCTGGCCTGGGGTTTATTTATAACCCTTGGCGCTTTATTATCAGGAAAAGTTGATATCATCCCCGGTTTGTTAACGGGTTGGACAAGCAGCCTGTTTTATTTTCTGCTTATGTGCCGCCGGATAAAAAAAAGCGCAGAACTGTCTGTAGGACAAGCTGTTGCATCCATGCGCACAGGCTGGCTCTTGCGATACGGATTTATGATCTCCATACTTGTTTTATCAGTACAGGTTCCAGGTATTAACTTTTGGGCGGCAGTAGTGGGTTTATTCTCACTTCATATAGTACTTGTGTTACATGCCGTATGTATTGTGGTATCAGGACTTATAACAAATGTAGAAAGTCCAAAATAAACTTAGGGAAAGGAGTGAAAATGAAATATGGGACATGGTGGAGGAGGCCATGAGATTGGGGGACATAAGCTGGCGCACTTAGCCGGATTAACCTTTAATCTCGATACTTTATACATGACATGGCTGGCGATGGCGATTGTTATTGTTTTTGCAGTTATTGCTACGCGGCGGGCTGCGCTTGTTCCTAGCGGCTGGCAGAATTTCCTGGAGATGGCTGTTACAGCTTTGCTAGACCAAATTGATAACACTATGGGTCCAAAGGGAAGAAAATTGGCGCCGCTGATTATCACCTTGTTCTTGTTCCTTGTCGTAGGCAATGAATTAGGTTTGATTCCAGGATTCACCTCGCCGACCAATGATATTAACACAACGTTGGGACTGGCATTGATGGTTGTAATTTTGGTACATATCCTAGGTGTCAAGGAAAAGGGCGCAGTTAGGTATGTCAAGCATTTTTTTGAGCCCTATATTCCCTTCGTTATTATCAACATAATTGAAGAACTGGCTAAACCCATTACCTTATCCTTCCGTCTATTTGGCAATATCCTGGCAGGCGAGATTTTGCTCATTATTTTGGGCATGCTTGTGCCGTATGTTATTCCGACAGCGTGGTTGGCCTTCAGCGTGTTTGTTGGCGTTGTACAGGCATTTATTTTTACCATGTTGTCCATGTCGTATCTGTCCAACTCATTGAAAGATGGACACTAAGATCCTGATGTAATCTCAATTCTGTTAAACTGAACAAACAAAGAGGAGGAGTTTTTTGTGGAACAAGCTATTATTATCGCGGCTTCTGCTATTGGTGCTGGTTTAGCTATTGGTCTTGCCGCTATTGGTGCTGGTATTGGTGACGGTGCAGTAACCGCCAAGGCCATTGAGGGGATGGCCAGACAACCAGAAGCAAAAGGAACTATTCTCGTAAACATGCTGATTTCTGTTGGCTTGATCGAGTCTATTCCTATTATCGCTGCCGTTATCGCGATTGTACTTGTATTTGCCAACCCGTTCATTAAGTAATCTAAGCGTTATCGGGCGACTGGCAGGATGCTGCATGTCTTCTGTCAGCGCTCCCCTTATACGCCGGAAAGAGGAGGGGCCCTCAATTGGTTGATTTGAATGCGACGCTTATAGCGCAAATTATAAATTTTCTTATACTTGTTGCTATTTTAACAAAAGTGGCATATAAACCGCTGATGCAGGCGCTGGCTGACCGGCAGGCCAAAATTGCTGAAAGTCTGGAAACGGCTGAACAGGAAAAGCAAGCTGCTGAGAAACTAAAGCAGGATTATCTTGCTCAACTGGCTGAAGCACGTAATCAGGCACAGGCTATTGTTGAAAAGGCCGCCAAGCTGGCTGAACAAACAAAAGAAGAAATGCTGAAAGAAGCCCGCGAAGAGAGTGCACGGCTTTTGAAAGCTACCCAGGAAGAGATTGCCCGCGAACGCGAACAAGCCATCGCCCAGCTTAAAGGTGAGGTTGTAACGCTGGCGGTAGCTGCTGCTTCCAAAATTATTGCCCAGAACATGGACGAGCAAGCTAATGCCAAAATAGTGGATGATTTCATCAATAACCTTGATGGCAAGAAAATTGGTGGACTGCCATGCTAACAAGCCAGTTAGCACTCAAATATGCACAGGCTGTTTTTGAAATTGCAAACGAAAAAGCTATGTTGGATGTAGTGGAAAAGCAGCTTAAATTGGTACAAAACACCATTGCCGGACATGAAGATTTGACTACTCTAATTTATCATCCACTGGTACCGGCTCCGGCTAAAAAAGAAACAATAAAACGTATATTTGCCGGGGACCTGGATGGCTTTATCCTTAATTTCTTGTTGCTGTTAGTTGATAAACGACGGGAACCAGCGCTTCCAGCCATTATTAGCGAATACATTCGCTTGGCCAATGAAGCCAGAAATATTGCCGAGGCCGAAGTCTTTACAGCCAAAGAACTCAGTGCAGATCAGCTTGAGGCGTTAGCGGCTAAACTGAGCAAGGTTACCGGCAAAAATATTGTGCTCAAGACAACTTTGGATCAGTCGCTTATCGGTGGAATTATTGTCAAAATCGGTGATAAACTGATTGATGGCAGTGTAGAACGCCAGATCAAAGTGATGAAAGCAGCGCTACTAACTACGAAGGCTGCAGGGTAGTCACAGTAGCTTGTGGTTAAGACTCTTATGTCTTGAGCCGCCTTGCTGTAGACTTTACCCGATAAGCAACCCGCTCTAATACTCCCGCTTTTGTAAGCGGGGAGTAAAGAGCAGCTAGCTTCCTGGATAATTCAACTACCATTCAGAGAAATTTAAAGCTCTCTCTGAATGGAGGTTCATTTATGATTGGGGTGACATACGAGATATGAAAATGAGGCCAGAAGAAATAACGGCTATCATTAAGCAACAGATTGAGAATTATCAGGTAGACCTCAATGTTGATGATGTTGGCACTGTTATCGAAGTAGGCGATGGTATCGCCCGGATTCACGGCCTGGAAAAGGCTATGGCCGGCGAATTGTTAGAATTTCCGCATGAAGTATTTGGCATGGTTCTTAACCTAGAAGAGGACAATGTCGGCGCTGTACTTTTAGGCGGTGAAATTGAAATTAAAGAAGGCGACACTGTGCGCCGCACCGGTCGTATCATGCAGGTGCCGGTAGGGGAAGCCATGGTTGGCCGGGTTGTCAATGCAATTGGTCAACCTATTGATGGCAAAGGACCGATTAATACTACTGAGTTCCGCCCGGTTGAATACCGTGCGCCAGGCATTGCTGACAGACAGTCAGTTAAAGAGCCGCTGCAAACAGGTATTAAAGCCATTGACTCTATGGTGCCGATTGGCCGCGGCCAGCGCGAACTTATTATCGGTGACCGTGGAACCGGTAAAACAGCGATTGCTGTTGACACCATTATTAACCAAAAAGGTCAAGGCGTAATTTGTATTTATGTCGCTATTGGCCAAAAGGCATCCACTGTTGCCCGGGTTGTTAAAACCCTGGAAGAAGCTGGTGCCATGGAATATACTATTGTTGTAGCTGCTACTGCCTCTGACAGTGCGCCGCTGCAATACCTGGCACCTTATGCCGGAGTAACAATGGGTGAGTACTTTATGTACAAAGGCGGCGCTGTTCTTTGTGTGTATGATGACTTATCCAAACATGCTACCGCGTATCGTGCAATGTCGCTCTTACTTCGTCGTCCTCCCGGACGTGAAGCCTATCCAGGCGACGTATTCTATTTACATTCCCGTTTGCTCGAACGGGCAGCCAAGCTCTCCAGTGATTTGGGCGGCGGTTCGATTACTGCCCTTCCGGTTATTGAAACCTTGGCAGGTGACGTATCTGCCTATATACCAACAAATGTAATCTCCATTACTGACGGACAGATATTCCTGGAAGGCGAGCTGTTCTATTCTGGTATTCGTCCGGCTATTAACGCTGGTCTTTCCGTATCCCGTGTTGGTGGTTCAGCGCAGATTAAAGCCATGAAACAGGTTGCAGGACGCTTACGTCTGGATCTGGCACAATACCGCGAACTCGCTGCATTTGCTCAATTTGGTTCTGACCTCGATAAGTCTACCAAAGCGCAGCTTGACCGTGGTCAGCGCATGATGGAAATTTTGAAGCAACCACAATATGTACCACTGTCTGTTGAAGAACAGGTTATATCCATATATTGTGGTATTAACGGCTATCTTGATGACGTGCCTATTGAGGATGTAACTAAGTTTGAACAGGATCTCCTCAAATTTATGCGCAGCAACTACGCTGAAGTGCCTAAAACCATTAGAGACAAGAAGAATCTTGACACGGAGACTGAGGCAGTTCTTAAAAAAGCTGTTAAAGAGTTTAAAGACACTTTTGTCAAAGTTGAAGCGGCGAGGTGATAATACATGGCTAACGCCAGAGATATCCGCCGCCGTATCAAGAGCGTAAAAAATATTCAACAGATAACCAAAGCCATGAAAATGGTGGCTGCCGCCCGACTTCGCCGGGCACAGGAACGCGCTATTGCCAGTAAGCCGTATACCCAAAAAATCAGGGAAGTATTGGCTAGTGTGGCGGCCAATGCCCGTGATGCTTCCCACCCGCTCTTATCAGTACGGGAAGTAAAGCAAATTGGGTATTTGGTATTAAGTGCTGACAAAGGCTTGGCCGGGGCGTATTCGTCTAACCTCATTAAAGAGGTTTTGCCGCGGGTTCGCGGCAATGATAACGCCAAATTGGTTACTGTAGGTCGCAAGGCCCGTGACTATTTTAAACGGCGGGGTTATACCATTGATGGCGAGTATACCGGCTTTTCAGAAAAACCATCCTATCAGGATGCTGCCAAGCTGGCTCAGCTCATGGCTGAAAAATATGAAGCAGGTGAGTATGACGAAATTTATCTGACATATACTCATTTTTATTCGCCGATTAATCAGAAGCCAACAACAATTAAACTATTGCCGGTAGCCGAAATCGGCGAAGGGGAGGAAATGCCCCAGACTGAGTACATTTTTGAACCCTCAGCTAATGAGGTTCTTAGTTTACTCTTGCCGCGTTACCTGGAAACAGTCATTTATGGAGCACTGTTACAATCAGCTGCCAGCGAACTTGGTTCGCGGATGACTGCCATGGGATCGGCTACTGATAACGCGCAAGAACTCATTTCCAAACTGACCTTAAACTACAACAAAGTCCGTCAGGCCTCCATTACCCGGGAAATTTCCGAGATCGTGGGCGGAGCTGAGGCACTTAAGTAGATGGTTCTAAGAAGTTAAGGAGGGGAAACCCCGTGAATATCGGTAGAATTATACAAGTTATCGGTCCTGTTATTGACGCTGAGTTTCCCCCGGAAAAACTGCCTGCCATATATAATGCTGTCACCATTGACGAAACAGTTGGCGATGTGCAAGTTAAGCTGACTGCGGAAGTAATGCAGCACTTGGGCGACAATACCGTTCGTTGTGTAGCGATGTCGTCTACTGACGGCCTTACTCGCGGCATGAAGGCAGTAGATACCGGGGCGCCAATTAAAATACCGGTCGGTAAAGGTACATTAGGCCGGGTATTTAATGTTCTTGGCGAAACAGTTGATAAAAATCCGGAAAAAGTGACTGCTGATGATTTCTGGCCTATTCACCGTCCGGCACCGGCGTTTGAAGACCAAGAAACATCTACGCAAATTTTGGAAACTGGCATTAAGGTAGTTGACCTCATCGCTCCGTATGCACTCGGCGGCAAAATTGGTTTGTTCGGTGGTGCCGGTGTAGGTAAAACGGTACTGATCATGGAGCTTATCCGTAATATTGCTACAGAGCATGGTGGCTACTCCGTATTTGCCGGTGTAGGTGAACGTACCCGTGAGGGGAACGACCTGTGGAATGAAATGATTGAATCAGGCGTTATTGATAAAACAGCGCTTGTGTACGGTCAGATGAATGAACCGCCCGGAGCCAGAATGCGGGTAGGTCTTACCGGTCTTACCATGGCCGAATACTTCCGTGATATTGCCGGACAGAACGTGCTTCTGTTTGTTGATAACATCTTCCGCTTCATCCAGGCCGGTTCCGAGGTTTCGGCACTATTAGGCCGGATGCCGTCCGCGGTTGGTTATCAGCCTACCTTGAGTACTGACGTTGGTGCGCTGCAGGAGAGGATTACCTCGACCAAAAAAGGTTCTATCACCTCCGTCCAGGCCGTATATGTGCCTGCTGATGACTTGACTGACCCAGCGCCGGCGGCGACTTTCGCCCATCTGGATGCTACTACGGTTCTGTCGCGTCAAATTGCTGAGCTGGGTATTTATCCTGCTGTTGATCCGCTGGATTCTACATCACGGATTATGGATCCGCATGTACTGGGAGAAGATCACTACCTGGTTGCCCGCGGTGTTCAGGAAGTGCTGCAGCGGTATAAAGAACTGCAAGATATCATTGCCATTTTGGGTATGGAAGAATTGTCTGATGAAGACAAACTGACAGTTTCCCGGGCTAGAAAAATTCAAAGATTCCTCAGCCAGCCGTTCTTCGTAGCCGAGGCCTTTACCGGCACTCCAGGTAAATATGTACCGCTTAAAGAAACCATTCGGGGCTTTAAAGAAATCTTAAGCGGTAAACATGATGATTTGCCGGAAACAGCCTTCTACATGGTTGGTACGATTGAGGAAGTAGTGGAAAAGGCTCAGAAGATGAAGGGGGAGTAATACATGGCCAATAAAATTCGGCTGGATATTGTTACTCCTGATCGGATGGTTTATTCCGAAGATGTAAATATGGTTATTGCCAGAGCCACCGACGGCGATCTAGGCATTCTTCCCGGTCATGCCCCGTTAATTGCCGGTCTCGAGATCTGGCCGCTGAGAATTCAGACAGACGATGGCGAGCAACTGTTTTCCGTATGCGGCGGCTTTATTGAAGTCCGCCCTCAAAAGATAACTGTGCTGGCAGGTTGTGCTGAATTACCGGACGAAATTGATATTAATCGAGCAGAATCTGCGAAAGAACGTGCCGAAAGGCGTTTAAAAGAAGCAGAAGCTGCGTCAGATATTGATGTTCGCCGAGCAGAAGTGGCACTTAAACGGGCGATGGTACGTCTGCGGGTTGCAGATAGAAAATAACGAATAGCTTTAACAAATTTAGATTGCGACGCTTGCGTCGCAATCTTTTTTACTTGCACACCATAATTTACATGGAATAACCTGCCTAAATACTGGCAAAAATGTAGATAAGGACTTTTTTTTAAGTGATTATAGGACTCAAAGCCCTTGCGTAGCTACCACGGTAATGATAAACTAATCTAGGGAATTTATCCGATGACTAACCCATGCTAATACTCCCGACCTATGCAGGCGGGAGTAAAGAACGGCTAAGTCCCTGGATAATTCGACTAAGATTCAGGTTAAAACCCCAACTGAATCAAGTCTCATTTATGTATTGTACTTACCGCTGTGGTGGGAGGAAGTTTTGTGGAAAAATTAATTGTTCGAGGGGGCAATAGGCTTACTGGCACAGTTAAAGTCAGTGGAGCCAAAAATGCAGTATTGCCTGTAATTGCGGCAACATTGCTTGGGACAACTCCCAGTACCTTGGAGGAAATACCGGATTTAGAAGATGTCCGCACAATTGCTGAAGTGCTAACACACTTAGGCGCGGCGGTTAAAATTGAACCAGATATGTTTTACGTGGATAGTTCTAACATAACAACCTGCGAAGCACCGTATGAACTTGTACGAAAAATGCGGGCTTCTTTTCTGGTTATGGGGCCGCTGTTAGCGCGGAAGGGTTCTGCGAAAATATCGTTGCCTGGTGGCTGCGCAATTGGCACTAGGCCAATTGATCTGCATCTAAAAGGTTTTGAGGCCTTAGGTGCTGAGATTGTCATGGGTCATGGTTTTATTGAAGCTAAAGCCCCCAAAGGTCTGAAAGGAGCCAGAATTTATCTGGATTTCCCTAGTGTTGGGGCAACTGAAAATATAATGATGGCAGCAAGTATGGCTGCAGGCCAGACCATTATTGAGAACCCGGCAGAAGAGCCCGAGATTGTGGATTTGGCTAACATGCTCAATCACATGGGTGCGAATATCCGCGGTGCCGGTACGAAAAAGATTAGAATTGAGGGCGTCAGTGAATTGAAAGGCGCTTGCCACTCAGTAATACCTGACCGCATTGAAGCAGGAACCTACATGGTGGCTGCCGCTATTACCGGTGGCGATATTTATGTAGAGGGCGCGCTGACAGAACACCTAAAACCGGTTATTGCCAAATTAAAAGAAGCAGGCGTTACTATTGAAGAAGATGTAAATGGTGTAAGAGTCTGTAGTGACGGCAACATCCGGGCTGTTGACATTAAGACCTTGCCGTATCCGGGTTTTCCAACAGATATGCAGGCGCAGTTTATGGCGCTTATGGCTGTGGCGCAGGGGACAAGTATTGTAACAGAAACCGTCTTTGAAAACCGCTTCATGCATGTGGATGAACTCAAGCGGATGGGGGCATCAATCAAAATTGATGGTCGCAGCGCTGTGGTAGAGGGTGTTAAGACTCTTACCGGGTGTCCGGTGAAAGCCACTGACCTTAGAGCCGGTGCAGCACTGGTTTTGGCTGGCTTAGTTGCCGACGGCCAAACCGAGATAGGCTATATTCACCATATTGACCGGGGCTATGACAAACTTGTCGATAAGTTCCGCAATATTGGTGCTAATATTGAACGAGTAGATCGCTAGTAGCACTGAACTAATATTTATGCTTATTTTTCAGTAAACCAAAAGCAAAGCGGGATTGCCTTACTATGCTCATAATGACTTAAGGAAGCTTTATAGTCATTGCGAACATCAGTACAGCAATCCCGCTTTTTTTTTCTTATGTATCAGATTTATAGCAGATCAGGCTAGGCTCACCGTACATACAGCGCCACTTGTTTGCATAGTATGTAAAAAGTAATACTTAAAAGCATGTCAATGCAAAGAAGGTGAGTTGGTGCGGTATATAGCCATCTGCAGTGTTTTACTGGTAATTGTCGCGGTTATTGCCATTCCGGCAATAGTCGTGATGAGTGACTATGAGCATCGCCGTGAGTCGGCAGTCGCTCAGCCTGCTGTTTTTCGGCAGGAGGATGTTATGATAAAGGTATATATGGCCGAAATCAATCAGATTGTATCCATGAATCTCGAAGATTATGTCAAAGGCGTAGTTGCGGCCGAAATGCCTGCTGAATTTGAACTTGAAGCCCTTAAAGCACAGGCCGTGGCTGCACGGACCTATGCGGTAAAACATATGGCTTTTTTCGGCGGCTCAGGCTCAGTTGAACATCCGGGCGCTGATGTCACTACCGATTATAAAAATAGCCAGGCTTGGTATAATGAGACCAAACTAAAAGAAAAATGGGGGGTAAACTACGGAAAGTATTGGCGTAAAATCAGTCAAGCTGTAGACCAAACACAAGGCCTGATAGTTACGTATAAGGGAGAACCCATCAATGCGGTTTTTCATTCTACTAGTGGGGAGCGTACTGCCAGTGCTAAGGAGGTATGGGGATTTGAGTATCCTTATCTGCAAAGTGTGGCCTGCAGCTGGGATCAGTTATCGCCACGCTATCAGGACACAAAAGAAATACCACTGAGCGAATTAGAAGCGCGTTTAGGAACAGATGCCGGCATTATGGCTGCTGCGCAGAGTGGCAATAGTGCAGATATAGTTAGCATTATTGAACATACTGATTCAGGACGGGTCAACAAGGTGCGCGTAGGTTCAAAAACGTTAACCGGGCTGGAAGTGAGGGAAAAACTAGCATTGCGATCTACTAATTTTATTGTGGAAGCAGCTGGTGACAAGTTAGTATTTAAAACAAGAGGCTATGGGCATGGTGTTGGATTGTGCCAGTATGGAGCTAACGGGCAGGCCAAAGAAAAACGGGATTTTCGACAAATTTTAACCTATTATTATACAGGAACCGCTATTAGAAACATTTTTGGCTTCTAACATATCAATTAGATGCCTGTTTTATTGATTCCATAACTGGGCATACTATCCATGAGGTGATGATATGCCTAGGAAAATGGTAGCGAAAATAGTACGCGCTGGTTATGTTGGTCAGGTTGTCACAGCAGGACTACTGCTAACAGTTGCTACGCTGCTTATGTTTGCTGTTATCGGTACCCTTGAGCCGGCTACAAAACCGCCAATGACAAAAAATATGCCGGTATCTGAACAGAGCGATCAGGCTAAATCCACTGTTTCTAACTCCCAACCTCCCGTGCAGCAGCAGCTGCCCGCTGATGCAGTTAAGGAAGTAGAGACGGCGACTAGTGAGCGCGAAGTATTAGTCGATAACCAACTAATTAGTCAGTTATGGAACGGTAAAATTACCCGCGATTTTGGCTGGCAGCTTCATCCGCTATACCAGGATTGGCGATATCATAATGGTGTTGATATTAGTGGCGGCGAAGGACAAATCGTACCGGCATTAACAGCAGGTAAAGTATTAGAGATATATCCAGACGAACAATATGGACTTACCGTAGTTGTTGCGAGTGATAAACACCTGATATATTATAGTTCGCTTGCCAGTGTGAGTGTGCAGGAAAATGCGATAATTAAGCATGGTAAATCAATCGGCTCAATGGGAATTACCTTGTCTGAGCCTGAGCCGCATGTGCACCTAGCTGTCCAAGATATTGACAAAAAAGAGTATCATAATCCTCGTTCCATATTTCCAGATATCCCTGAGTAATTAATTAATATATTGAAAAAGCCTCCTAGTGTACAGCAAACTCAGTCATATGAATTGACGGTTATTTGCGTAAACTAGGAGGCTTTTTTTGTTTTCAGCACAGCAAAACGGTTTGTGTTGTCTTGTCGGCTTCCCCCTGTTCTGCTTCCCTTGTTTGCTGCATATATATGGTATCAAGAGTATAAGGACGGGCGCGAGGGGGAAGAGAATGAATGAAAGAATATATTCGGAAACGGGTGCTGGATATATGCAATCACATCATGGAAACAAAGCATACAGTACGGCAGACAGCCGTGGTTTTCGGGGTGAGCAAAAGCACAGTTCACAAAGATATGATTGAACGCCTACCGGAGATAAATAGGCGACTGGCTGCCAAGGTAAAAAATATACTTGACATGAATAAGGCAGAACGGCATATTCGTGGTGGTGAGGCTACCAGGAAAAAATACAAAGAAGAAAAAGAAGAATAAATATTAACAATAAAAAGATAGATGTGTCGGTTAAGAGAACGAAAAATAGAGGATTTTTAATTTATTTGTAGAACTATAAGTTACTTATGATTATCTTACTGCCACCTCTTTTTTTCTTTTAGAAAAATGATAAGACAAGTTTGGGGGGCGATAGGTAGATTGAAAGGGGATTGGATTTTTATATGTTTGGAACTATGGATATTGGCGTCGATTTGGGAACAGCCAACGTTTTAGTATACATAAAGGGAAAAGGTATTGTACTTCGGGAACCTTCAGTCGTCGCCATTGACCGGGATAGCAACCGCATTTTGGCCATCGGCGAAGAAGCGCGCCGGATGCTGGGGCGGACACCCGGCAATATTATTGCCATTCGTCCTTTGCGTGAAGGCGTAATTGCCGACTATGACACCACCGAAAGTATGCTGAGACACTTTATACAAAAGGTAGCTGGAAAAAATTTCTTTTTCAAGCCGAGAATTATGGTTTGTATTCCTTCGGGGGTAACCACCGTCGAAAAAAGAGCTGTACTGGAAGCGGCTATGCAAGCTGGTGCCAGCAAGACCTATCTTATTGAAGAGCCACTGGCTGCTGCACTTGGCGCTGGACTTGAAATTGCCGAACCTTGTGGGGCTATGGTTGTCGATATCGGTGGCGGTACTACCGATATTGCTGTACTTAGTCTGGGCGGTATTGTTGTTAGTGAATCGCTGCGTATTGGTGGCGATAAATTTGATGAAGCGCTGATTCGCCATGTGAAAAAGGAATATAACGTCTTGATTGGTGAGCGTACAGCAGAAGAAATAAAAGTAGCTATTGCCACTGCATATCCCAATGGCCGTAGTGAAACGTTAGAAATTCGTGGGCGGGATTTAGTATCAGGCCTTCCCAAAACTCTACGCATGAATTCAGCGGAAACCAGGGAAGCATTAATTGAACCGGTAACGCTCATTGTTGAATGTGTTAAATCTGTTTTAGAAAAGACACCGCCTGAACTCGCGGCCGATATTGTGGATCGTGGAATTGTCATGACTGGCGGCGGCTCGCTCATTCATGGTTTGGACAAGCTAATCAATCAAGAGACAGGAATCCCCACCTATTTGGCTGAGGATCCATTGTCCTGTGTAGCCCTGGGAACTGGCAAGGCACTAGATTCATTGGAGGCTTTGCAAGATACTTTGACAACTCTGAAAAAAGGGAATCTGGCTGGGTAATATTACCTAGTCAGATTGTCCTATTAAGAAACCGAAAGAAATGTACGATAATAGTTAATGAGGTGATACTATTGATTCGGGGTATTTAT
>JAEZVB010000115.1 GCA_023443285.1 Bacillota bacterium | reverse complement strand
GGAGCACAACATTAACGCCCTCGGTAGTATCAATCCAAAAATAGTTGCCCTCATCAAATCGCAGATCCCGAATCAATGTTGTCGCTTGCTTTTTGGCTTCCGCTTCGGTTATGAGACCTTTTTGTTGTTGATCATATATCTTTTGCACTAGGCTATGAGCAGTTTCTACCTCTAATTTAATACTACGATCAAATTGTTCAAATAATATTGCTCGATATTCTTTTATATCTGCGTCATTTTTACGAATTGTACTAATAATACTATAGCAAGAAAGAATAACCACGCACACACAACTAGTAGCTACCAAAGCTGCTACTAACTTATACTTTAACTTTGTCATATTGGCTCCCCCATTTCCAGTACTGAAACTTGATCAAAACAGCTCTATTTGGGCATTTCTTAAAGATTTAGATAATCGCGCTGTAACAGCATTATCATTTTCACAGACACTGCCAATCAGAAGCGGAGAATTGGCACAATGTTTATTCTTATTTTGCAGTACGACTTTTTCGTTTGTATTGGCATAACAATAAACACACCCATGCAAACAACAGTCATACGCGCCAATGTCAATACTTTCGATACACTTGCAAAACGCCCGCAGACCTGGCTGCTTTTTTGCACAAATAGCACTGCCAAGAATATTCTCAATGACTTGCTGACTGATGCAGGCGGAATGTTCTATACCAAATTGATCAAGCTCAATTTGTTCGGAACAGGTTTCAAGGGAAATGTTATTACGTTTCGCAATTTCCGAGAAATACTCGGCGATTTTGAACATGGTCTGTGTATTAATCTCGCTGTCTATACTATTTTGGGCATTCTTGCTGGTTTTGGCATACAAATCAACATAACTAAAAATGCACTTAGTAGTATATCCTTTAAGTAAATGACATAGCTTGTCAAAGTTATTGATGTGATATTCTAGGGGAAATTGTCGACTGACAATGACTGGGTCATAGCGCCAGATAATGCGCTGATTTCCTATTTTATCACTAAGTTTTTTAAAGCTATCAACAATTTTTGCTTTGTCAGGAAGATTGCATTCAACGTCTTTACCGTATGGGGTTATCGTCCATTGAAAATAATAGGGGTATCCCATAGCATCAAGCAGGGGAAGCTTATCCAGCATGGGTGCTGCATTCTTTGTCCAAAAAACTATGCAATCTACCACATCGGAATGTAACGATACTTTACTGATTTGCCGCGAGTTCATCGGATTTTTTACATATACATAACCGGCTTTCAATCGATTTATAAACCATGTCGAATAGAAAGCCGGTATATCAGTTCTTCTGCTCGCGCTAATTATCATTAAATGTATACCACCTCCTCTTGATTACTATCATACCACATCCCCATAAGTTGCTTCTACTGGGTTACTCTAGTTATCATTTTCACTAAAATAGCCAGTTAAAGTATGTCAGCTACTTTAACTGGCTATTTTATATTATACAGAGTCCTGTTTTTATAAATTGCTCGAATGTGTCTCTTTAAAGCAATATACTACCATTTTTATTTCTTCTGGAATTTTGCTACAGCCTGCCGGAATTTTTCTTCTGATATATAATACTCTTTGTAAATTTGTTTCACAGTTTTATTTCTATCCATATTTTCCGGTAATCCCAGTTCTTTAGTAAACATCTGTTCATTAACCTTAAGTGTGTCGATAACATCAGCCCATTTCATCCAGCCTTTAATTTCACTGGGACTTGTTATTTGCGATACAGCTTTTATGCTCGGACTCTTTGGATTCCAATAACCTGATAACTGCACAGCACTCACGATAAGAGTAAACATTACAACACTCATCACGGCAAACGCAAGCGGCTTTACTCTAGCAAATGCGCCATTAATACCTGATCTAACTTCCAAAGACTGAACCGGGCAAACTGGTACACATTCCATACATTTAATACACCGGGTATCTTTCATACGTGTTATCTCGGAAACAGTAATTCCCACAGGACATTTGCGGTCACATATTTTACAGTTAATACAAGTACTATCACGTTCTATTTCAAATATTGTTAGTCGGGAAAGCAAACCAGCAAAAGCTCCCAAAGGACACAAAAATCGGCACCATGCCCGCTCCGTTATGAGTGAAATGATCACGAAGCCTGCAATAATCAGCCAGCCGGTAGTACCTTCCACATTCATATGAAATATTTGTTTGAAAGGATCATAGTCTTCAAACCATAATTGATTTAACAGCCAAGAAAAATACACAATACCTGCCAGCATAATAAAACGACCATAGCTTAATACTTTAGCAATAGAAGGAGAGAATTCTATTTTGCGTGCAAACACTTTTTGCCGCATTTTATACAACCAATCTGACAGTCCGCCTAAAGGGCATATCCAGCCACAAAATACTGCACCGGCAAGAATAGTTGTAATAATTAATCCCAGAAGTAACCAAAAGTTACTGGAAGCGGTTTTTTGCAAAAAATTGCTTGTAGATAAATAAGTTGGAAGAGTCTCCAGTGCACCAAAAATACAATAAGCATCTAAGGGCGGAACCCCATCGGGTCCTCCGCCAAATACCTGATGCCGGTACCCGATATACGCCATTAACACAATAAATACTGTCTGAATCGCCAAGCGTAACCTATTCATATCCGCCCCCCTCTCTTTCTATTATTTCAAACTGTTAAAACGGTTGTTCTATCACTTCTTACAGGCAAATGGCCAAGATACAATACCACCTTCCATGACTTTAATGTTTTCGAAGCCTGCTCCCTCCAAAATGCCTTCGGCTTCATAACCTCGCAGGCTTATTTTGCAAAAGGCTACGATTTCATCTTCTTTTTTCAATTCCCCTAATCGGCTGCGCAGTTGCCCCAAGGGGATATATTTGATATTTGGATTATCAGCTAAACATATCTGCTTACATTCATCCGGAGTACGAACATCGAGGAAGACAGCTTTGCCAGTATCCAATTTTTCCTTAGCCACTAGCGGTGAAATACCCTTAAGTTTGCCTGCCAGCTTATTCATAACGGCATTGGCAGCAACCGCTACATTGTCAATAGGTGAGTTATAAGGCGGAGCATAAGACAGATCAATATCAAATAAGTCATCAATTGTTCCGCCTAGTGTTAGCACGGCTGCCACCACATCCACGCGTTTAGCGACTTCGCCTTCACCAACTGCCTGCATCCCGAGAACCTTTCCAGTTTGGGCTTCAGCTATTAGTTTTACAGTAATCGGTTTTACACCAGGCATATAATGCGGCTTATCAGAACCTGCAACCATAGCAGTAATATAATCATATCCAAGCTGCTTAGCCTCACGTTCGCTTATACCTGTTTTGCCAACAGTAAAATTGTGTACTTTGGCTACTACCGTGTTGAGTATTCCTTTAAACCGGACGTGAGCTCCACATAAATTTTCACCAATGACCCGCCCATGCTTGTTGGCAGTTGACCCCATAGGCGCAAATACTTTTTGTCCTGATACCATATTACTATTTTCTACACAATCGCCGCCAGCATAGATATCAGGATCGCTTGTACGCATTTCTTCGTCCACACTAATAGCGCCTGTTGTACCGATAGCCAGCCCTGCTTTCTTGGCCAGCTCCACGTTGGGGCGTGCACCAACTGCCAAAATAACAAGATCAGCCGCAATCGTACGTTGATCGGTCTCAACCGCAGTCACAACATTTTCGCCAACAAATTTCTTTACCGTTTCTCCAGTTTGCAGGGCAATACCCTGCTCGCTCACATACTTAGCTGCTATTGCAGCAATTTCACCATCAAGAAAGGCCGGGAATATCTGCTCCTTCATTTCTACAACTGTTACCTGCAAATGCCTGTTATTTAATGCTTCAGCCATTTCCATACCGATCAGACCTGCACCGATAATTACGGCGCTCTTAAACTTCCCGTCCTCAATTCCCTGCCGGATTGCTTTAGCATCATCCGGATGCCACAGCGAAAAAATATTACCCAATTCCACTCCTGGCAATGGTGGTTTTACCGCTGAAGCCCCAGTTGCAATAACCAATTTATCGTAAGGTATGGCATCCTCTTCTCCAGTGGCAAGATTTTTCACTTTCACTATCTTTGCCTGTCTGTCAATATTGGTAGCTTTTGTTTGAATTAATACATCAATATCCTTCACATTTTTGAAAAATCCGGGACTGCGTACAATGCCTGCCGGTGTCTTCATCAAATCTTCGATGTCGTTTACGTCTCCACCCACATAATATGGCATGCCGCAAGCACCATAAGATACAATTTTACCTCTTTCCAACACAGTAATTTTGGCCTGAGGATCACACCTGCGCACCTTAGCAGCAGCTTTAAGCCCGGCCGCGACCCCACCAATCACTACAATCTTCTTCACAACAATCCCTCCCTAACTATTTTGAAATGATAGCGCTTTCTTTGGACATTTTTTAACACAGCGATTACATTTTAAACAATCGCTATGTGTAAACCCTTGTGTATTTCCCTTTTCAATATACGGGGTCAATTGTAGCGGACATGCAGTTGTACAGAGCTTGCAATCTACGCAGGAATCTTTCACCTTTAGCGGCATTGGCTTGGGTTTAGCACTAAACCAGCTAGCCAAAGTACCCATCGGGCAGAAAGAACACCAAGTTCGCTGATGAAAAATTAGGCCTAACACAATGCCGACAATTGTGG
The DNA here is from genome assembly GCA_023443285.1 of Bacillota bacterium. Classification (GTDB taxonomy): domain Bacteria; phylum Bacillota; class Negativicutes; order Sporomusales; family Sporomusaceae; genus Sporomusa. Next base: position 28,560 of record JAEZVB010000115.1, on the reverse strand, counting down.
TAATCAGGATAATTTGAACAAATACCGCTCCCATCGCAGCTAAGTCTCCCCATGCATAATACATTTGCACACTAAAAACACCCATAATAAACATAACCATAAATATACGAAACCCCTTGCTGCGAAAAATAGCCGGTATTGGTTTTTTAGGCGATATCTTAGCAATTACGTTATCATAAAAGCTGCCGCGCGGACAAAAATTCCCACACCAATAGCGGCCTTTATACGGAGCCATTATGACTGGCGCAAGCATACATATAATTGCAAGCAAACCAATCGCGGGATAAACAATACCTACCGCTAAGAAAATCAATAATATCCAAAATACATATTGTTGTACATAATTTCTCATAACATCACCTCTACTACGCTGGTTTTGCATAGTATCCTTCTGATTTTATTTTTTCAACATAGCTATCATGGTTTTGGTCAATTTTTCAATTCGGTCACGTGATTTTGCATCCTCAATATCAACATCTTTCAGACAGGCTTCTGTATAACCTTCCAGTATATGCGCACCTAATTTATTCACGGCACCCATTACGGCATTCAACTGAAAAAGAATATCCTCACAATTCTTGTCTTCTTCCACCATTTTTTCAATACCGGTAATGTGACCTTTAATTGTGCCTAAGCGTTGCAGCACACTTTTTTTCATCTGTTCACTGGCCATTTTGAACTCCTCCTACTGGATAGTAGTACTAGAATAATTAAACATATATCACAAATTATATACCCACCCCCCCAGGAGGGGGTTATGTCTATATAATAATCTATATTTTCTCCAAAATCAACAAAAAAAATAAACTTCACTACTATTTCAGTGAAGTTTATCAGAGTACTGGTATTAACTGCCTTCCCGCATAATTTTTTCATGGATTTTCAAAATCTTTTGACCATAGTTATTACCCGGCACAGCCCACTTACCATTGAGCTCTGTCCATGTTTTTACCCCACCAAAATTTGGGCTATTTTTCAGCAGTGTATACCGCGGATCGACAATTTCCTTTTTGGGCAGTATTTTAGAAGAATAGCCCAATAAATGCTGCACCTGTGCTCTGACTCCAATTTGAGCGGAAAAAAACCATGCGCCACCTCTTCCGTTGCCAGTTGTGCCTAAGCCACAATAATTGTTCTGCAACGGCACAACATCGCCGCCAAATTTAAAATAGCCGGTTTCAAGCAATGCTTGGGCAAATACAATATCAGGGCGAATGCCTTCATCAATAGCCTCCTTATAAAAAAGGGTGACTAATTCTTCCGGTGATACGGTAATCGCCGGAAATGGGTTATTTCTAAGCAAATACTGCACACACTGTTCTTTTGTAGCCAACGGTGGCCCCGCAATTGACAAGTCAAACACCGTGCTAGTATTAAGTTCATCCCCTTTTATGTCTGATCCGGCAAGCGTTACCGGAACAATTAAAAGCATACAAATAAAAACTAATGCTATAATGCGCATTTATCTCTACGTACTTCCCTTATATATTTCTATTTCTCCCAATTCCACTCTGTACCAGATACTCTTGCATGCACAAAGGAAGTTCAATCATAGTTTACCTTATGACCCTGGTCCTCATGGATCGATACGTATACTGGAGTTTAAAGTTGCAATACTATTCGCTACTGTAAGGATGTTATTCAAATTAGTAATTGGATTTAACGCAAGTTGTTTGAGAACTTCTTCTAAAACCAACATTGTAAATATTACAACAGAATTGCCGGCAATTATAGTATCTTGGGTAGAGGAGGCCAATTTCCCAGCCTTTTTCTCTAACTCTTCTAAGCACTTACTATTATACGGATCTAGAGCACTTGGGGGTTTCATATAGCATCCCTTCCTTTCTAGATTTAGTATATTCAGTACATTTTTATGAGTCCCATTACTTTATCCAGCCTCGACTACAACAGGCAGATTACACTTGTCACATTTTACGATAGGCATTTTTCTCTTTATTGCTATTGCTAATTTTGCTGCCGTTGAACAACTGCCGCAGAACATACAGCGTATCTGCAGGACTCATATCTGTTTCATAGCCCATTTGCCCAAATTCATTCCGGACATGCTCTTGTATAGTGGGTGAAAGCTCTGATAGTTTGTTAAGTTCTGCAACAATATTTTTAATCTCACCGCTATCCATCAACGCCATGACCTTTTTACCTTTTTCCAAACCAATTATTAAAAGAAAGGCGGCTACTTTTTGAACGGAATTCAACCTCAAGTCCTCCTTGTGTGTTGCCGATACAAGAACTTCCATGCAGCATGTGATCATGTAGCCCAAATGTAAGCAGCCCATTGCCACCATGTACAATAGAGCTGTTTCAATGATCTACTCTACTTGACTACAGAACCAAAAAACGAATAGGATCAACAGCTGTGCCATTTACTCTAATTTCATAATGAAGATGTGGGCCTGTACTTCTACCAGTGCTTCCTAGATTAGCAATAACTTGCCCTTTTTTTACATATTGACCGGCGTTAACTAATACGCGCGAATTATGACCATAAATAGTTTCAATACCATTACCATGACTAATTTGCACGATATTGCCATAACCGCCAGACCAGCCACTCTGCACAACCTCGCCATCAGCAGTGGCAAAAACGGGTGCGCCCAGACTGTTGGCAATGTCAATGCCCTGATGCAATTCCCGACTATCACCCCATGGCGAATTTCGCCAGCCGAAACGCGAAGTGACCTCTCCACCAGTCGGCCAAATGGACGGTGTAGCAGCCAAATCAGCTGCATTTTTCGTCATTCTTTCCATATCTTGAGCCGTTCCAGCTTCGCTAGGCTGGATAGCTTCAACCTCGGTTACTACAATGCTATTAGTACTGCGTGCCTGATGATAGTTTGAAAAAAAGCCTATTAGAACTATAGTAAATAAACATAGTAATGAAACAAGCCATTTGGCAGAATTACCTGTCACCTGGCTAATGCTTACGTTCAGCTTATTTTGAATTTTACTAGGAATACGCATTACTGATTCTTCTCCTTTTAATAATCACACCTTCTAGGCATTCCCAAAATATGTATTGGAGACTTCGTCTAAATAATTATAAATGCCAATAGTATATAATGCAATAAAAAAATCCAAAGTATATTTTACTATTCCATTATATCAACAAGCAAAAACCTATTGTAACAACAAAAACAATACCAATTCCAAGTAGGACTATTGTAAAAGCTTCATTATCAGCTACTTTTTCTAAAAATTTGGTTCTCATAAATCCCGTTCTCCCTCTGCTCTTTTTCTTTTATATTCTATTTCTTAAAGTGTCCATTTTATGTAATAATAATCTTTTTAGCAGACTTACCGGCAAACTAAAAAGGAACATTCACACTAAGTTCCTGTGAATGTTCCTTCTTCATATAAATTACAATCCTTGACATATCAATGGCCTGCTTTTCAAAAAAAGTGGTAATCAGTACCATTTGACTATATAAGAAATGTCCAATACTACACGCGGAAGCGGCTAACAGCTGTCTGAAGATCTTGAGCTAGCATAGCCAGACTTTGGCTGGACGAAGTAATCTCCTCCATAGATGCCGCTTGCTCTTCTGTAGCCGCCGACACTGTCTGGGCTTGTCCCACTGCGGTCTTGCTGTGCCCGTCGATTTCTTTCACCGAGGCTACAATTTGCTGACTGCTGCCAGCCATTTGTTGAATAGCGGCCGAAATCTCTCTCACTTGTTCGGAGACTTGGCTTACCAGTGTCACAATTTCCTTAAATGCAATGCCTGCCGTGGTGACAACCTCAGTCCCAACCTTAACTTCACGGGTACCCTCGTTCATAGCAATAACAGCTTTATCAGTATCTCCCTGAATTTCGCCAATTAATGCCGCGATTTGTTTGGCAGCCTCCTGGGATTGTTCGGCAAGCTTACGAACTTCTTCTGCGACAACAGCAAATCCTTTTCCCTGCTCGCCAGCTCTAGCGGCCTCAATGGCAGCATTGAGCGCCAGTAGGTTTGTCTGTCCGGCAATACCGGAAATCGTATCAACAATCTGACCGATTTCTTTTGATCTTTCACCCAAATTAGCAACGACTTGCGCCGAATTGTTGACAGTCTGTTCAATGTGAGCCATTTGACTAACTGCCTTTTCGACAGATTTGTCACCCTCTTTGGCCTTTTGTGCAGCTTGCGCGGAATTACCGGCAACCTGGTTGGTACTTGCAGCTACTTGCTGAATACCGGCAGACATCTGCTCCACTACGGCGGAAGCCTCATCCACTTCTTTTAGCTGTTTTTCTGCACCGGCCGCCACATCACTAATTGCACTAGCCACCTGCGTTACAACCAGAGCGGACTGTTCGGCGCTGGCAGTTAATTGTTCAGAAGAAGCGGCCACTGTTTCTGCAGACTCATTAACCTTTTTCAATATTGTCCGCAGTTTTCCCCGCATATTTACCAGGGCATCGCCTAATTGACCTAATTCATCTTTTCTCTGCAGCCTACGTGGTTTATCACGAAAATCACCGTCAGCAAGTTCACCACAAAATTCCACCATTGTAATCAATGGTTGGGCAATTTTATTTGACACAAAAAACGCAATGACTAACACCAGAAGAATCGTAAGGATCGTGGTAATCATTATCAATTGCTGTAATTTAGCCGCCCCGGCCAGCACTTCCTTCTTATCAACTAAACAAAGATATTTCCACCCGGTAGTTGGTGATACCACTACATTAGCAAAGTGCTTAACCCCATCCATTGTTACTTCAACAGATGACCCGGTCATATTATTAATATTATTGAAAGCCTCAACCTGCATTTCTTTGACATTTTTAAAGTTCAAAGCTGCATTCTTCGGATGAGCAATTATTGTATCCTTGGAATCAAGGAGAATTACATAGCCGGTTTCCCCGATCTTGATATTTTTTATCATCTCGGTAATTACCGGCAAGTCAATATTAAAGCCTAAAACGCCCTTTAGCGAATTATCCTGATTTCGAATCGTCGTAAAAATGCCAATAGTAGGAATACCTTTAGATGTTAGAAAAGGATCGGTTACTACTAATTTATCGGGTTGCTTGACAGTATCTTTATACCAATCCCGGCTGCGAGAATCATACCCGGTTTTCCTCGGTATGGCAGGATATTGAAGGTAGCCGCCATCCGAAGTTCCCAAGGAAACTACAGAGATTTCGGGATGGGCCTTCACCATCTGTTCAAAAGACTGATAAAGATTGGCTTCATACCCACCAGTCTCTAAAGGCTTCATTTGTACCATGCCATCAGCGGCACCTGGTTTATTTATGTATGAGGTAATTTTTCCGTCTGTCAGGCGAGTATTGGGACTATCAGCCACCATCTTAAGATTTTTTTTCATTCCATCAAAAAATATAACAATCGCATTATCTAACTGATTAACTTCATGCGAAGTCGCTTTAGCAAAATCTGCTTGAGCACTGCTGCGTATGTTGCTATCAATAAAAAAGCCCACTACTATTAACGGAATGATTGTAATTGCCAGAAATAGGACAATGAGTTGATTGCGGATACCCCAGAAATTTTTCTCACTCTTTATGTAATTACCCGCCACAGAACTAGATTTCAAGTTTTGTTTTAGATTCTTTAAAAATCCCATATAAATTTCCCCTTTTAAAATTACACTACCCTTTTTAATTCTTCCATTTCAGTGATTCCAAAGAGCTTTTCCACATCCAGCAATATCAGCAATCTGTCACCAGCTTTTCCAATACCCCTAACATAATCGTTAGTAGTTGCCATAGCCGGCGCAGATTCAATAGCAGTATCTTGCAGTCGGATTACTTCTGTCACTTCATCGACAACAACACCAATTTCTTGCCCATCAGTTTCGATGATGATAGCTCTCTTGTCTGCTCCTCCACGTGTAGCTATCCCAAATCGTTTTGCCAATTCAATCACCGGAATAACTACACCGCGTAAATTTATAATACCTTCCATAGAGTCCGGAGTTTGCGGCAAACGAGTTGCGCCTTTGTAGTGGATGATTTCTTTTGCCTGCGAGATTGGAATTCCATACTCCTCTGTTCCTAGGCGAAACAATACCATTTGTTCTTCTGCCATTACACAGCCTCCTTCTCAATCTTGTCATTATTCATGCTGTATAAAACTTCTGACACTTCGCTGCACCTTCTCTATTTAGAATATTTCAGACAAAAGTTATCAAATTGCAATAATAATCTACAACAGTATATTCCAATTATTTTACCAAACTATTTACATTTTGTCTACCTATGCTATATTCCAGCTCGTTCACCACTTTGAGATCATTGGCTAACTACTCTTGTTGTAAAAAATTCGCCAAAACCAATATTGGTCTAGGCGAATCTTAGGACACTACACATTATTTTGTACGTAACAGATTGTACGCTCTGGCTGAAGCATTGGCAATGAAATTGCTGGAATATGAAGCAGTACGTCGAGTAGTTGTGTAAGCACTAATTAGTATCAGATCACGTCCGTCGTCAACAATACCTACGTCACATTGCACTCCCGGGAGTTCACCAACTTTATGGAGCACTTTAACTTTTTTCATATATCGCGGAATTTCTTCATTGAAAATAGTTGTCCCAAGTTCTTCTTTCAATAGTGCAGAAAATTCTTTTCCCAGATAGGTCTCATTATATATTGTTTCAATAACCACGGCCATTTCGTACGGGGTAGTTACACTGTGATAGCCGTATTTTAAAAACGCATCTCGGCTATGAATTCTAGTATGAACAAGTTTAAGATCTGCCAATACGCGGGTAAGCGCATCTGGTTTTTTTTGTTCAATATCATCTAATAAGCGATAAAAAGCCGGATTGTCACTGATTACAATCATCTGCTTAATGTTATTGTCGTATCGCCTTTTTTCATCGGTGGTAGCATCTTGGTATAAATATTTATAAATGGCAAGCGCTACTACCATTTTATGAGTTGACGCGGTGGGAAAGATGGTATCCTGATTATACCCAAAAGTTGAACCTGTTTTTAAATTCTTTGTGTACAAACCCGTTTTGCCGTCAAATTGCGACAGACTGCGTTGAAGCTGTCCCGCCAAGTCAGGCGGCGGTTGTGAATGATTAGCGGCAGGCGGTGTCACTGTTTCTGGTTTCGGTTGTGGAACGTTTATACTACCACAGGCAACGAAAGTAAGGGAGAGCATAGTTAACAATAGTGAAGTTACTAGTCGTAGCATTCTAAATCACCTCAATTTAGTATGCTACCCAACAAAGACAACTATCCTTTTTGTTATTTCTATTACTCGATCAATTGAAACATTTACACTTAGTTTATATTCTTTAGCGTATTATCATAACCGGGCAGCGCGCACGTTGCAATACATAGCTGCTTACACTGCCAAGGACTAGCTGTGCTATGGAACCTAATCCCCGACTGCCAATAACCACCAGATCATATCCTTGCTCAATAGAAACAGAAACAATTACCTCTGTCGGTACGCCGACTTCAACCAACCCCTGAGCCACAATGCCTGAAGGCAACCTCGTTAATGCTTTGTTCACTGTAGCTTGACCTAATTCTTTGAAATCGTCAAGTACACCCTCTGGTACACATACTCCGCCGCTCGGGTCGCTGAAAGCAGCCACTGTCGAAGCTATATTAACCACATACAGCAAATCAATTGAAGCACCGCAACACTCAGCGAAGTAGCCGGCATAGTCTAAGGCCCTGAGTGAATTGGGTGAACCATCTACTGGTACAAGAATCTTACGTACTGCTACCATTTTATTCCCTCCCGACATTTATTTTGATTATTCCTGCATGGCTTTTTATATGTTTTCATTCAACATTGCCTCAAGATATACCTTCCGGCGCAAGAGCAAGTATATTATGAATGAAACTTTGACTGTCCAGCCAGTAAATACGTTTGGGCAAACTCCAAAAATAGTTTGGCCGGATAGGAGAGCGAGCGACCTTTTTTCCAAATGACAGACATACTATGAACAATTTCAGGATTTACCAGGGGAATTGACCGGACAAGCTCTTGACTTAATCTTTCACAGATATTTTGGGGTATCAAGGCTATGCCCAGATTGACAGCTACGGTTTGAACCATAAGCTCCCGCTGCGCTGTTTCCAGAACAATTCTGGGGTGAAAACCAGCGTGGTTACACTTTTTGATAATCTCATCATGCAAACTAAAATCACTACTCGATAGAATAAATGATTCCTGGGCTAACGCAGAAATACTAACCTCTTTGCGTTGAGCCAGGGCATGACTGGGATGAACCACTACTTTAAGCGGCTCTTGAGAAAAAGGGAAGGAATCGTATATTTCGGGATTACTTGGCAGGCGGCAGATAATGCCAATATCAAGAAGACCATCATGAATAGCAAGCTCTATCTTCTTTGAGCCATATTCAGTCAACTCTGTTTCAATTTCCGGGTATTTTTTCCGAAACTCGCCCAGTAACTGCGCAGAAGCTACTGCCTCAGTCATTAGCGGCAAACCAATACTGACTTTCCCCTTAGGCAGTCTACATTTATCCCCAAAACTATTGGTTAGATTATTGAAAAGAGTAACCACCTTGTCAGCTTCTATGAGAAAGATTGATCCAGCATCTGTCAATGTTACTTTCTTGGGATTACGTTGCAACAAAGTAACACCTAGTTCTTGTTCTAAATCTTTTACCAATTTACTTATAACTGATTGCGAGACATGAGATGCCGCAGCTGCTTTGCTGAAGCTCTTGTGACGAGCGACTGCAATAAAATACTGAAGATGAAGTATTTCCATATATAATCTCCTCGTAAACTTTAATACGTATAGCTTTATAGTAGCCCAGAATATAAACTCAAACTTACTATTTAATTTACATTCTACTATCTATTTCATGTATAGTAAATATCATTATAATCTATTTTACTTATAGTATAATTAAGGTTATACTGGTAACAGGAAAAAGATGCTAAACCGAGTTTCCGGCCGCGTCTATATTAAATAGGAGTGATATATTATGTCTATTTTAGAAAGTGTATTGGATTTTTTATATGGAAAGAATAATTCCATTCTCTGTGACTCTATTAAAAATGAATTGGATGAATATCAAAGTTTCCTGGAGAAAAATGGTTTTAAGGTTCAGCGTGGCAAGCAGTTAGTGAATTATGAAGCAGCTCAGTGCCTCACAGCCGAAAAAGGTAATGTTGTTCTTACCGCCAACCGTTTTCTAAATGGAGGTAGGGATCTGTCAATTCGCTTAAAACACCGTGGGTATGCAACAATCGTACCGTTATTTCCCGCTAAACTCGCTGAAACAGTAGCTGTTGTAAATGCTTCCCACAACATACGATAGGAGAAAGTAGAGTTATGTTCTCTGCATTTTTAATTACACAGCTTAACAAAAAAGCACTATTTGCCTAAAGCATAGACAAATAGTGCTTTTTTGTTAAACAATAAATTTTTTGCTATTCTAACGCAGAGCTAAATGTATTATACTTATACATGGTTTGGGTCTTGAACAAATATAGGCTACATTAAAAGAATGGCCACAATGGTTGTTGCAATAAAACCTAAAACAACCGGTACAAAATTCCTTCTGGCTAATTCAATCGGATTAACGCCAGTTATTGCTGCTACCGGAATAAGTCCCCAGGGAATGATGGTTCCTCCACCTGTCCATACCCCGGCAATTTGTCCTAATGCCGCCAAGGTGGCTGTGTCATATGGCATGGCTGAGCCAAAGGTAGCCGCCACGCTCCCGACAAGTGGCAAGGGAGAAAAGCCTGATCCATCTAAGCCGACTATGATACCTGTAGCTAAACTGACAATCGCTACAAAGGCTTTGTTTAAGGGTATTGCTTGCGACAGATAAATGCCAAAGTCCTCAAGAAAGCCTGTGGCTGTTTTCACGTCTAGTATCGCTTTGGCTAAATCCCCCTTACCCAGAAAAAAGAAGCCCCCTATGATAATTACTGGTGCGAAAATCTTGATGCCAAACATAAAACCATCTCTAATGTATTCCGTGATCTTTTCTAATCCTTCCCATCCCTCCTTTAACATTGTGCCAAACGCCAGGATGAGTAGTGCCGTAGCTCCCAGCAGCGCTGTCGCATCGCCGCCTTTGAGTTTTAATATCCACATAGCTGCTACATCCGCAGCAAAGGCTAGAGGTGTTATCCATGCAAGAATATAGGAAACAGTATTGACCTCCCTGTGTACTTCCTTAGCGCGAAATGCATTCTGTTCATTTTTTAAAGCCTCTGGATTGGCTCTCATATCCTTTTTTATCAAGATATAGGCGGTAACCGTTGACACTAGACCCATCGTAATAGCTAGGGGGATACTCGCCGATATGATTGGGCTGGGATCGGCAAAACCTGCAGCTTTGGCAGTAATGGTAGGTGCGCCTTGAATTACATAGTCTGTTGATAATCCAATTCCATGTCCGAATAAATTCATGGCGACCGCTGCCCCCATTACCGGAAGTCCAGCTCTAACGGCGACGGGAACCATAATTGCACCAATCAAAGCGACAGCCGGCGACGGCCAAAAAAACCAGGAAGCAAGCAGCATAGAAAAACCCAAAACCCAAAAGGCAACATCAGCATTAACCATTAATTTAGCAGCAGGACTCATTACAAGATAATCAGCCCCGGTGTCGCTTAACAGTTTAGATAAAGCAACAATCAGCGAAATGACTACGATAATTCCCCAAAATTCATTACCTGCGACAATAAGGGCATTAAATATTGTAGAAACAGCCCCCACCACAGATTGCTTAACCACCCATCCCACTGTTAACAATCCTAAAATGCAAGGAATAAGCGGATCTTTACGTAGTGCCATAACAACAATTACAACAAATACCCAAAATAGAAACAACCAATGAGCTGCAGTCAATGTTACCAAGATTTAAGTCCTCCTCCTGAAACTGTTCTCGTTCTATACAACAGCGCTCTACTACGATTTTTGCTGAAGATTATTTTTTTTGCTGATTAGCATATAAGTGTTCGGTATCTGGATTATTATTTGGAGCTCTCTCCTTGTCATACTTGTCTTGCAATGATTTTTCTTGCTTGCAACTGGTCTTATCGACACATAGCTCATGAATCTTGTCAAACGTTTCCACACCATCACCTCCACTATTAGTTTTGCCGATTTGAGGGATAATTACTCAAAAAACGCCTGCTAGAAGATCTTCTGCAAGCGTTTTTTTCGTATTATATATTCGTAACCGTATCTTTGCCGATACGCCCAGGATAGGCACCTTCCTCACGGCTGCCAAGAACACCCGAGTGAATTGCGGTAACAAAATCACCGGTTTTTAGGATGTTATCAAGAACTTGTTCAATTCCTACTGTGATTTGCTCCGCGTATTTGCCAGCCTGATCAGTAGGCTGAATACCCGCTTTGCCAAAGAAACGAAAACTGTCTTGTACTGCTCGCAGTGTGTCAATCTTGGCTGGAACTGAAATAGGGCCACCAGAATAAGCTTCGTCAGTGGAAGCAATCGAAATGGCGTCTACTTCAAGAGCCATAGCCAAACAAGCATGCAGTGCAGTAGTTGTGGCAGATTGAACACGGTCTTCAGTATGGGTCAAAAAACCAATAGGTGCGCCTGGCCAAATAGGAGCATTGATGATCTGGCGCAGTGCGAAAATTTTGCCAGCATTAAAATCAATATAATTATCTTCCATATATTCATGGATCATTACTTCCGGTGAATAGGCAAAAAGCGGCTGTAAAATGGGACGAGCCCCTAGGCGGACAGCCAAATCGCTGACAACGAGCATCCCGGCAAAGGCTTTGTAGGCAGGAACACCTGCTAATTCTTCATTGGTTACCACGTCAAACGGCATATTATATTTTTTGGCAAACAGGATGGAATGATAACCGTCAACTGTCATGCGTTCCGGATCAGTCCCAGCACCTAACGCACCATAGCAAATATTGATTTTTGTTAAATCGGCTCCGATTTTCCCGGCTAGCACCACTGTTTCCGGAGTGTTAAGCCCGCGATGGGCACGCACTTGCCATAATGTCGAGTTTTCTAATGAGCCATGAATTCGATTGAGATTGGCCGGTGTTATTACCGTCCCGTCCTCTTGGTGGGTCAGAAAACCATCCAGAAAACCTTCGGTACGCGCACCCCAAGAAGGATCAAAATGTACCACTCCATCTGCCCCCCAGGCTTCGCTGGCAAGGATATGACCAACATCCATAAAGGGGCAGCCTGTACCATATTGGTTGAAAACCAGTGGCTTTTTGCGCGTGTGTTGTAGTTTTAGCACTGACATCCGCTTTTTGGTTTCTTCTAAGTATTTCTCAAGTCCCCGTACTTCTTCTACAGTAAACCGGCGGGTTTTGGGGTGCAATTCACCTGTAGCATAATACTGTTGGGGAATTTCACTGCAAAACTGAGGATAATGGTTATATAAATCACCATTACCTTCACGCCTGCGCCAGCGCTCAACATCCCAAAATTCGTCCCTAAGCTTTGCTCGTTTTACCCCAGGCGAGGTCTTGTTTTTTACCCAATCAAAAATCATATCTGAAATACGTCCAAGTTTTTCGCCAATCGAGCTATGCCGGTATTGATAATCATAGCTTGCAGTCATATCAATCTTGTCTTTTTTGCTGCGGAACGGATCAGGATTGTATTCGCGTTCCTCGACAAAACAAATTACTTCTTCTATTGTGGTTCCCGGACCAAATCCGGCATCGAAACCTAGTTCAGCAGCTAGTTCAGGGCGAATAGCCATACCGCCGATACCAATTTTGACAGTATTGCGAAGACCGGCAGCATCACTTAAATCGATAAAGCGGGCTAAGATTTCACCTACTCCATAACCAAGTGTTCGGCTCAATAAAAGAACATCTACTTTTTCTTTGCTGAAAATCATTTCAACGATTTCATCTGAACTAAGATCTGGCGGCAGCAAAAAGATATCATGCCCAGCTTGCGTTAAGCCGCGAGCAATCATTTTTAGACCAATATCATGAACAGGATCAAGCGGGGCTAACACTACTACTTTTTTCATGACTGATCCCCCTTTGCCGCTTCTCTTAAGAGCCAGGCATATTTATCTGCCGGACGATAAGCATACGCACGACCGCGAATTCGTGTACCAGGACCAACATGCTGGGCAAATACGATGTCTACATCAGTAAACCCCCAGTTTTTCAGCATGCTTAGCATGAGATTCCGTCCTTGTTGCTCGTTATCACATACAATAAAGGTCTCTACATCCAAAGCGTCCATAATTTGATGTACTGGATTAGTCATATGCATCTTCACCTCATTATTTAAAGTACATGGTTTCAGGAGATTCCCAACGATACGCATGTAACAAAATGACATCGACAAGGCGTTTGGCCCCATGTCTGGTGATATTGAAAACTGGTACTGCAATTTTACGTTTTACGGAAACCTCGAGGCTGTGAAAATCAATATAGTTAGGAACATAGGTTTTTGTTTCAAAACGGTATTCCGGGTAAAAGGGATTTACGGTTACAGCAAATAATGGCACGCGACGTAAGACTCCGGTAAAAACAGCAGCTTCATACAGCTTATCTATACTTTGGAAAAAGCTTACCAGATTGTCAGCCGTAAGGAGCTTGACTGGATCCGCAAAGACAAGGAACAGACGCTGTTCACTATTGATAAATAGATCATATAGTGTTTGCAGCACTTTTTCATTGGTGATTCCCGGGATAATCAAATGACCTTCGCTATCATTAAACCCTTGAAATATTCGTGTTGCTTCTTGTACCGTCAAGAGTGATGGGTGCTGGCTACTAGCTATTTCTTGTAAGTTAGAATCAAATAAAGTGACACTGGTCACTTTTTTTTCGACTAATTTAGCTAACTGTTCCGTATACGGCAAATTGGATATGCGCCATAACATTTCGGTTTCTAGGGAAAGAACAGGAATATTAGTAGTACGGGCTGCACCTGTCGCCAGAATGATACCATCTGTTTCAGCCATTGGCGCTATACGGCTGAGTGCTCCATCAAAAATGGTTACCCCAGGGCCAATTTGGTGCAGTAAATTCCTAAGTAATCGTACTTCCGTGCTTTTATTGGGGCCGGCGGTAACAACCAGTCCGGGCGAGAGTACTTGTGTAATGACTACTTTTCCAAGTGGAGTATGGATATTTGTCTTATCAAGAACCTTAAGTTTAGCGGTGCTGGTGGCTACGCATTTTTCTGCAGTTGCAACGATCTCTTTTGGCAGTACTTTTATTTTGGGTTTAGGTAATCCGGTAATATTGTCCAAGTTTTCACCGTCATAACCAATACTGGTTAAAAAGATAGGAATATTGCGAACTCTTAGTTCATCAAGAATCGCCGCTGTTGTCGTTGTTTTTCCTGTGTTTTTTGCCGTACCGGCAATACCAATGACTACCTCAAACAATATTTATCATCTCCCGCGTAAGGGAAGCATTCTTATAGAGAAAACAACAGGCCGCTGTTAGTAACCCACCTGGTATTTGGGGCATGTAGACGGCCTGTTGTGCAGGTGCATATAATTAATTTAATTTGTTAATGACAGTAGCGCTTATTATGAGTATTACGCCAACGGTTTGGCGAAGATACCGTTCATATTTGCCTGCCCGACATTGTCTTTAATTTTTCCGACATCGGTAATGTAGAGATTTTTGCTTTTTATATGGTCAAATAATACCGACCCTGAGAAGGTATACTTCTTAGTTAACCCTTCTTTCGTATCCATCTGTTCTTTTACATAGGCTATCCCTTCACCACAGGCTAAGCTTCTGGGAATTTCGATAGTCTTTTGCCCCAGTGCGTGTCTGGCTGCATTATGACCAGCTAGCGTTCCCGTTATAATTGCCTCCGTATGCCCTACTAACAGGCCTGCTTTTTCGCCGCCACAAAATACATTGTCTAACGTCTCTACTTTCAAAGTATTGTCACGGGGCAGCATTCCAAAATAGCGCATAGAATTTCCAATGCCTCCGGCATACGGATCTTCGAACCTGGCATTTTCACAACCGGGGATTTGGCGCAGTATATCAAGTGGATAGTAAGCAGTCATTAATTTGGCATGTCCGGTGTCTAATAGCACGATATTTTCAGCAAATTCTTTTAGTGCATATTGTTGGCAAGCTTTTTGGCCAAGGGATGACATGCTTTTTTGCAGATGAGCTGGAACCGGAATTACACAAACACCAGTGCGATCTAAGGTTTCTCTAATCTCAGGAGATAACGATTCTTTGTGTAATTTACAGGAACCGCTCATGGCTCCCAAAGTACCATCAGCCTTTTCACCAATCATCTCTTTCACACCGGCTTTTGCGCCAATACTCATGCGCGGCCCGAAGGTCGGACAGCGGTAAATGCACATGGCACAACCATTACCATACTTAGAGCAGTTAGATTGGGGACCGGCAGTACCGGAAACATCGACAAAGGCATCACCGGCAGCTTCAATTGTTTGGTCTTTATCAAATACATCAGCAATTACCCGGACAATTTTCCCATTCTCTGCAGCAATGTCTTTAACCCGAGATTTGATATTAATTTTTATGCCTGCATCCAAAAGTGCTTGGCGAACAGCAGGTTCAATTGTTGACACATCATATAAATTAGCATGCTTGTGTCCTGGAAACTCGATATTCTTATGTCGCGAATTCGCATCAGTAATTTCAAACAAATCGCCGCCACCCATAGCAATCATTTCTTCAGTAACCGTGAAGCGCCCGTTATTACGCATGATGCCGCCAACCAACCCTGTTCCAAGGAGCATGTCTGCCCGTTCAAATAGTTCTACATCACAACCTACTTTTTTGGCTGCTAAGGCGGCAGCAGTGCCTGCCCATCCACCACCGACGACAACAACTTTCTTAGCCATGATAACCTCCTAAAGTATATTTATAGTAAGAAGGCATCAAGGATTGTCCCCAATGCCTCCCTTAACGCTAGTTCTAGAGTTGTTCGTTATGACTTTACTTTAACAATCATTTCTACTTCAACGGCTGCGTTAATCGGCAGCTCCGGAACCCCCACGGCTGAACGGGCATGTTCGCCTTGTTTGCCAAATATATTGCCGACTAACTCAGAAGCTCCATTTATAACTTTGGGTTGATCGGTAAATCCGGGTGCACTGTTTACAAATCCAACAACTTTTACTACCTGCTCGATATTATCAAGGCTACCAATTACACTTTTTATTGCTGCAAGGCAGTTTAAAGCACAAACTTTGGCGGCTTCGTAGCCTTGTTCCAATGGAAGGTCTTTGCCTACTTTACCGGCATAGGCCAGCTTGCCACCAACAAATGGGATTTGACCGGAGGTATACACGTAATCTCCAACCTTGATTGAAGGAACATATGCGGCTACAGGTTTGGCCACCTCCGGGATTGTTAAATTCATCTCTTTTATTTTGGCCTCAAAACTCAAGTTGATTCCCCCTTTAACCTATTGTGACAATGTTTTCTACAGAAAGATTTAGTTCACGGCCAGTTTTTCTATTTCCGGCCAAAACGATATTAAGATGATTTGGCATATGTGTCTCATCAAAACCGGCAACTGTCCCGATAACGATATTGCCTATATGCACCGAATCCCCAACAACAATAACACCGCCGCGATTTATTTCGACAAATCCGACATAAGCGATGCGGTTAACCCTTTGCCCTGGCCCGGTTTCTTCATCAGAGAGAATCAGCTCATGAATTTCTGATGTTTTTACAGCACGTGAAGATGGGGAGATTAGCTCAAGACCACGATCCTCGAACATACCGTCAAGCACTACGACCAAACTCCCGGTTGTCTGTCGTTTGACAAAATAAGGATTGAATTTCCCAAACATGTTGCGGGCATAGGGATCACTCATCATTTTCCCTCCTTCTTTAGAACATATTTTTACACGTTTTTTTGCAATTATGTATTATTTCTAAAAAATAAGGAAAGACCAGAATGAAATAAAATGCAGTGAAAACTTATCACTAAGGTTTCACTGCATTTTGGGATTATGCTAACCTGCTGAATTATACTTTTTGAATAAGAGACTATTGTTGGGGAATATTAACCTTGCAGTAAAATTATTATAAAGGAGATTATTATGGCAAAATTTAAGTACAAAACGCAAATGTATTCCCATTTATTTGCTAATAGGCAGAACATCTATAATGAAGTTGCCGCTGAAGCTAAGAAAATCGGTATTGCTGATGAATTGAGTAAATTAGCATCTGAAGGCCGGGGTACCTTCGGTCTGACTGGTGGTGTTTCTGGTGCTCCTGCTCCTCTGAGAGATGACATTCTTGAATATTCCCATAAAGAAGCTAAGAAAGTAACCGGTTTGGCTGGCTATGTGGAAGAAATGCGCTATCTGGTAAAGGATTATTATGGGCCGGAGTTTGATGTATGTCCAACCAGTACCTGCGAAGCTGCTATCAATGTTTGCTATACCAGCATGTTTATGCCTTCGGTAATGGGCACAGGTGACGCCTATCGCGCTCGCTATATTGCTCCTTTAGAAAAGCATTTCCATCATCAAGGCGGCTATGGTCGTCCATTCCCACCTAAGTATAAAGACATTATCGCCGACAGAGGTTGCACTGCTGGTGAGCTAAGTATGATGGGAAAAAGACAATATAATCTGGACACACTAGTTGTTCCCTTAGCTGGTGCTAACTACGACATGCACGGCATTAAATATATGCCCGCTCCCCTATTGACGGGAGTTAAAGGTGAACCTAACAGAGCTGTTCTGGAGGAAATTGCCGCACGTCATGCGGATCTGTTAACCGGTATTACCTCCGTCGGTTATGATACCCCAGGCTATGGTTATGGCGATCACGATAAAGATGGGACTCCCGTCTTGCAGAAAGTGCTCGCCGACGTAGCACATAAATACAATGTACCGTATGTTGTTGACGCCGCTTGGTGTCTGCCGTTCATTGGACATGATATTCGCAAGACCGGTGCTGACGCAATCTGTTACTCACTGGATAAGGCTAGTGGTGCTCCCATCTGCGGTCTGATCATCGGGAAAGAGGACATTGTGGTGAATGCTCGTCGTGCAATGGGTTTCCATGGCAACCGCTACGGTGCACTGGCTTCCTATGGCAAGGCAGTAAGTGTTGCTTTCGACCCCGGTAAAGAAAGTCTCTGCGGCGCTATTGCTGCATTGCGTGTCCTGAAAGATAAACCGGAGATCATGACCAAACCTGTAGATGGCATGTATGATATTATCGTAGATGAATTCAAGAAAGGGCTGCCACCCGAACTGCTAAAAGGATTTACATTCACCAAAACCTATGGTTCGTGTGCCGTTGAAGTCAACTATGAAGGTACCTGGGCCAATGGCCAGATGGGCGTGCCGATTTTCTCCATTGAGGATATGTATGGCGGAACCAACATATTCCAGGAGGGAATCGGAGCCATGGGCATGATTCCTACCATTGCCTATGACGGCAACATCTATATTTCCACTGGTCTGAACACATTGGATGACCAGGGTAATCTAATCCCGGAAAGAATGCGGCTTACCGTAAAAGGCTTAATTGCGCTGATCAACATTACCTGTAAATATGCAGGAATACTCGAGTAACTCGTAGCGCATAACCTAATCTAACAAAATCAATACAAAGTTATGAACATGAATTAGGAGGAATAACTATGGATAATAATAAACAATCCCAAAATTTAGGATATACGCAATCTCAAAGTCAAGGACAAGAAGCTAAAGAAACCTTAGCTAATAATCGTACAGACCCGGATGCCCAGCAGGAACTATCAACACCGATGTCGGTATCAGAAATTATCAGCAGCTTACCTTAAATCACCGTCAAAACGACTATGGGCTGATATGATATAATCCCCCTATAGGAGACAATGAAAAAATAAATTGTCGACTATGGGGGGATTTCTATGTTAGTACAAAACAAGTTGACAATCTTCATTGACTATACTAATATAATAGTTAATATATTACATTCCTAAAGGGGAGTAGCTCCCAGAACAGAGTCAACATACTGATGAGCAATCATCTGGCTCTGTTGTTGACTATCGTCAATTAGCGAGACCTTTAGTATGGCTATTATTGTCATACTAAAGGTCTCTGTTTTTTGTACATACTATATCTATAGGAGGATTCACTATGACCGCATTTTTAACTTCGCTTGTATTTGTAGTGCTGGCCGAAATGGGCGACAAAACCCAGTTATTAGCAATGGCCTTTGCTACCCGCTACAAATGGCAAACCGTAATGTGGGGCGTATTTGTCGCGACAATTTTCAACCACTTATTTGCCGTAGTTGTCGGTAGCTATCTTACCAATTTCATTCCCATGAACTACATCCAAATTGCTGCCGCCGTATCTTTTATTATCTTCGGCCTGTGGACAATCAGAGGTGACGAACTTAACGGCGAAGATAAAGCCACTAAACGCAGTCCATTTTGGACAGTAGCCATTGCCTTTTTCATTGCGGAGATGGGAGACAAAACGCAGCTGGCCACGGTTGCCTTGGCAGCTCAATTTAACGCCATTATCCCAGTATGGCTAGGCACAACTTCCGGTATGATGGTTGCCGATGGCATTGGCATAATCATCGGTATTGTACTTGGCAAAAGAATTCCTGAGAGAGCCGTCAAATGGTTTGCTGCTATTATCTTTATTTTGTTTGGTCTTTTTGGCCTATACGAATTCTTACCCCAGCAGTATTTGACACCGGGAATAATTGCCGGTGTCTTAGCAGCTACTATATTATCAATGTATCTGGTAGCACGCATGAGCGGGGATGAAGATAAGCTTCCGGAAAAATCAACGCAGGAATAATAGCAAGTTAGGTTTCTTAGCTTGCAAAAATCGGTTTTATAAGAACAAGTTTTATGGGCTGTCGCAATAGTGATGTAAATTATCGCTGGCGATAGCTCTGTTTTTATGCAAAAATCAATAGAATATAAGGGACGTGTGTCACTTTTGGCATTGCCCCAAAAGTGACCAAAAGGTCTAGGCCCGAAGCCTCCAAAAGCTGAAAAGCCGGGCGGTATTCCTAAAACCCGTAAACTCGCTACGCTCAAACAGTACGGGTTTCTAAACGGAATACCGCCCGGCTTTTCTCCTGCGGAACGCTTTTTCCGGCAAAGGCCGTGGGGTTCGTGGGTTACGGGGATCTTGCTGATTACCGCTTTATACCACTACGGTTCCTTAATTTAGTGCGTTTAGTACTCTGAGGCACGAGCGGCCGTTATGCATAAGCGGAGGTTAAGCGCCAGCGGCGGAGCGTTGTATGACGGGCGTTTGTGCCGGGTTTGGTACTTGATGCCTCTTTTTATCACTTAATAAAAACCTATCGCCTGTTAAAAGCTATGCCGATAGCCGATATTGGCCTTCCATTTATCTACCGCTTTATTACCGGTCGTTCTGGAAATTTCACCATACAGGTTGCTGGTTTTGTTTATTTTCGAATTAAAACCAATACCGTACTCCAGCCAGGTGTCTTTCATGGAATCACTGGAGTTGTTGGAATAGGTTCCATACTTTGTTGTTAGTGCCACATCCCCGGCGAATTCACGCGCCAGTGACAGCTTGGCGTAGATATTGCCTGTCGGCGTTTTCCGGCCAATATTTACGCCGATTCGGCCGATGAGCGAATCCATGGCGCCATTACTTACCGTCGCCCCGGCGGCGCCGTTCATTTTCATGGTGTAGTCGCTGCTATTGATATGGCCATAGTTTAGTTCCACCTGTGGTTCCAGATACCAGTTGTCTTTCAGCTCTTGATGATAGCCGTATTCGAGGGACATATTTAACCCGTTAGCCGAATTATCGCCTTGGTATAAAACACTGTTGGCGGTTGTGGAAAAGCTGTTCTTTAAACGCCCGTACTTAACAATAAGATCGGCAAAGTGCCCTTTTTCACCAAGATAGCTGCCATAAATACCAAACATGGTTGATTCGGTATCACCGCTGCCGCTGCTATAGGACACGTCGCCATTCATATGTGACAGCGCATAGCCGGTGAACAGTTTGCCGCCACGCAGGTCTATTTTGCGGTCATACCCGATCTGCACACCACGATAGGTAAGAGTGGAAGTCTGTGCCGTATTGATTTGGGTTTCGCCGCCGTAGATTCTGCCCCAGGTACCTGCCTTTCCCTCATCCTCGCGCAAGTCCCCCATCCGCCGCAAGAGGTCATTATTCTCGGCCCGCCAGGAGGACATCGCGCCTTTGGACGTGGAAGTCGCGGCTGTGGCCATGGTTTGCGCCGGACCGGCAGTACTTTCCGTAGTGGCTACCGTAACACTGGTTAAGTTTGTTATACCGTTTGTAGTCGTTAGCGTGGGCGTGATGGTCAAGGTCTTGGTCATCAGACCGGCGGTCACATCCTTGGTCCTTGTATAGGACTTGGCGGTAACGGTATTTGTGCCGCCGTTGGCTGTCAATACCGTTACTCCTTGGCCGGAAGCCGTATACGTGCCGTCTGTGCCATCACTGGCATCATGGGCTACTTGGACATAATAAGTATTCGTGCCGGTAACGCCGTTTAAGGTAACGCTGTCTGCTTTGTCATGGGCAATGTCACTGGAAAGCACAAAGGTGGCCTTGTTGGCGCTGGTGCCGGTTGTTTCTAACGAAAATGTACGCTCACCTACTACAGGCGTTGTGCGGATACTTGTCGGTGTTGTATGATACAAGTCCACAATCCCGCCAATACCGTCAATACCACCGTCTAGATTAATATGTATCCCGTTAGCGCTAGCATCAGCCAGCGTATAGCTATCATCCGGTACATACCAGGTAGCACCATTTTTAAGGTTTAGCACAATATCGGCATTGGCCGGGTAGTCACCCGCTAGCTTCATGCTGCCGGCAAGATAGGATTGGGCATTGTTTAGAGTCAGGGAAACTTTTCCGCTTCCGTAATAAGACATCCCCTCAGGCGTCCCAGTGTCACACCAAAGTTTATTACTTCTAGCCACAATATCTCCGACAATTTTTACGGTTTTTGACCGACCGCTGTTCACGTTTAATGTTTGTGCGCCGTCGCCTGACGCACAACCCGTCGCTTCTGCGCACAGGGCATAGCTGCCAGGGGTAGTTATAATGGTTACATTGCCGTCGAGAGATGCCGTATGTTCATGGTTGTCGGTACTTTTTACATAACAGGGGCTGGTCACATCGGCACCCTTGGTCTCATCAATGCCAATGGTGTCTGCCAAAGCCTGCGGCGCTATAGTCGTCGCTAGCATGGCAGCGCTCAAACACATGAGCTTTAGCAAGCGTTTCTTTTGGTATTTGCGGATTTTTCTTTGCATAGGTATTCCCTTCCTTTTGTTCATTTATTTTTGTCCTGTTTGTTCGAGATAAAATTCCAGCAGGCGATAAGCGGCGATGTCCAGATAGTGGCAAGCTTCTTTATAGTCGCCGCGGCCTTCGGCATTTTTCCCGGCTAGATAGGCGGTCTGGACATCCCAGGGCTCAGTCGGCTGCATATCAAACCACAGCGAACGCCGGACATAGCTCCAGTAGAGCTCTTGGATTTCTGGCACACAGCCTTTGATCCAGGGCTTGCCTTCATTGACAAAATGCAATATTACATCGTCAGGCTCGCGTTTTATCAGCAGCGGATTGAAGGCAGAAAGCTGCCGGTTAAACCGCGCGGGCAGCTCCTTAAAGCGGCCATCTAAGGTGACATTTAGTGCGTCTTGTTCGAGCAGGACGAAACGGCTGCCCTGGGTGCGGTAGCAGTCCAGGACCTGTTGCGTGATTTTTTCCTGCCGCCAGACAGGCAGATTGATGACCAGGGCTCCGGCGTTAAAGTAGCGGGTATGCGTCAGTCCCAGCCTTTTCGCGTTTTTTTCATGAGTGGGGTCTAAGCAGGCTGTTACCGCTTGGCTGTCCGTCTCGGTCTGCCAAAGGTCGTCCAACTGTCCGATGCAGAGCATATCGGCGTCCAGATACACTACTTTGGTCAGCTCTTGCGGCAGAAAAGACGGCAGCAGGATCCGCAGAAAGACCGAACGGTTGAGGCGTTCCGGCGCTACGGCAGGGGGCAGCGGCAGTGTTTCCAATATTTTGGCCGCATCATAGATGACGATTTTGGTATTGCGGTAAAGCAGGGTGAACTGGTCAAGCTTGGCTTTATCTTCGTCTGTCAGCCCGTCACAGGCCAGATGAAAACACACAGGCTGTCCGGGATGGTTGAGTACTATCGAAGTCATCATTATTCCGGCGTATTTAACATAATTGGCATCTACGCCAAAGGCAAACTGCCATTCTGAGTTCATAGGTATTCACTCCTTCAAAATCAGTGAGAAGTAAGGGGTTTATTCATCAAACTCCATAATACTAAAATTATGCATTTTGTATACCTACCTTTGGTATAGTCTCAAAAAAAATAAAAGTATAGTCGGCACTATACCTTTGGATAGTGCCGACTATACTTTTAGATAGTTTGTACTTACTTACATGGCTTGCACTATTTCATAGCCAATACGCAACGCTTCCATATTTTTGTCTACGGTTGCCGGTGGCACACGTTTTGCTACTGCCTTACTGATGGTTTCGAACGATACTACTCCTGTCACTTTCACCAACATACCAAGCGCAATTATATTGGCAAACAGCTCTTTCCCAAGCTTTTCAACTGCCAACCGGGTAATCGGCACTTTAATTACTTTGGCAAAATCCGGGACTTCCGGCACCAAATCTTCGTCGATAATAAGCACTCCATCTTTTCTTACATCTGCAATATAGCTTACAGCCGCTTTTTGCGTCATAGCTAAGAGTACTTCGGGATTTACTACTTTGGGATGATAGATGGGCTTATCTGAGATGATAACTTCTGCTTTGGAAGCTCCGCCGCGGGCTTCCGGCCCATAGGACTGAGACTGAAGAGCCTCTTTTCCCTCCATGATTGCTGCTTCAGCTAGAATAATGCCGGCAGTAATTAGTCCTTGTCCGCCTGAACCTGACAAGCGTAATTCTTTCATAGCGATCCTCCCTAGCTTAGTTTCACTTTCCCACTTTGGCATATTCAGAGGCATATTCCGGATACTCGCCTTTATATAGCACCCCAATAGGGTACTTACCTTGTTTTTCTTCTTCTGGCAACTTTTCATAAGCAGCTGACGGCACTGCATTTTCGCTCATCCATTTTAGCATAGCCGTTGCATCGCCTAATTTGTTTTGACGTCCATACGAAATCGGGCATTGGGTAATTGCTTCCACAAGTGAGAACCCTTTATTTTGGATAGCTTGCACAATAATATCAACAAGCGGATTGGCGTGAAAAACAGTACCGCGTGCGACAAAAGTGGCACCTGCGGCCTTGGCGATTGCACAAGGATCAAAAGCCCTGTCAATTGTACCAAATGGTGCAGTTGTAGCCTTCTTGGCAACAGGAGTTAGCGGAGATGCTTGTCCACCAGTCATACCATAAATATGGTTATTAAATAAAACAACAGTCAAATCAATATTTCTTCTGGCAGCATGGATAAAATGATTGCCGCCAATTGCCATACAATCACCATCGCCGGTTATGACAATGACGTTAAGCTTGGGGTTTGCAAGTTTTACACCGGTGGCAAAGGGTATTGAACGGCCATGAGCCGTATGCAGGGTGTCAAAGTCCATATAACCGGAGGCTCTTGACGAGCAGCCGATTCCGGATACAATTACTGTCTCATCTTGATTTAGTTCCAGTTTTGCGATGGCTTTAGCCATTGCTTTCATAATTATGCCGTTGCCACAGCCCGGACACCAGATATGTGGCAGCCGGTTATTCCTAAAATATTCTTCGTAATCCCTCACTTTGCCACCTCCGCCTGCAGCTCTATAATCGCTGTTTCAATTTCATTAGGTGTAAATATTTCTGTGTTGTATTTTGGTAAGCTTACGACGTTAACCTGACCGGCCGCCGCCCGTTCTACTTCGATTACTAACTGTCCATAGTTCATTTCAGGAACAAGGATGCCTTTGGCCTTTGGGGCTAGCTTTTTGATTACTTTGTCGGCAAACGGCCAGATGGTCATCAGTCGAATCATCCCGACTTTGATTCCACGCTTTCTGGCATTTTCTACTCCAACATAGGCAGTCCGCGCTGTCCCGCCATAAGCAACAACCACAAGCTCCGCATCCTCCATAAAGAATTCATCATAATGGGTGATCTCATCTTGCGCGCGCGCAATTTTTTCATGCAAGCGTTTGATGGTTTCTTCGGTAATCTTGGCACTGCCACTGGGGAATCCGGTTTCGTCATGCACCAATCCAGTAACATGAATCCGATAACCGGTGCCAAAATCAGCCGGGTTAGGCACAAGATCTTTGTCCGGTGTAAACGGTTTGTAACCTTGTTCTTTAGTCAGCGTCGGCTTGCGGCGAGGATATATTTCAATTTGTTCTTGCTTAGGCAGTATGACTTTTTCGCGCATATGGCCAACGACCTCATCTAAGAGAATAATGACCGGCGTACGGAAGCGTTCGGCATAATTGACAGCCTTTATTGCAACCTCGAACGACTCGCGGACTGTCCAGGGAGATAAGGCTATAATGGGATGGTCACCATGAGTTCCCCAGCGAGCCTGCATAACATCGCCTTGAGCCGGTGCAGTAGGTTGGCCGGTAGAAGGACCTACCCGCTGTACGTTGGCTATAACTACTGGAATTTCAGCAATCGAGGCATAGCCGATTAGTTCTTGCTTTAGCGAAAAACCGGGGCCGGATGTAGCGGTAAGCGCTTTTTTACCTGTTAAGGAAGCACCGAGTACCACGGCAATTCCGGCAATTTCATCCTCCATCTGGATAAAGGTTCCGCCAACTCCAGGGAGTGACCGTGCCATATATTCAGCGATCTCGGTTGACGGCGTTATCGGATAACCGCCGAAAAAGCGTACGCCAGCTGCCAGAGCTCCTGCCGCACAGGCTTCATTGCCTTGCATGAGTTTGGCCTCGTTCATTTCTTCTCCTCCTTAGTAACACGGATAGCGAAATCAGGACACCGCAGTTCACACTGCCCGCAAATAATACAGGCATTTTCGTCAGCAACACGAATTTCCCCTAATTTGTCTAACTCCAAAACCTTTTTAGGACACAAATCCACACAAATATTGCAGCCTTTACAACGTTCCTGCCTTAGCGTGATTGCCAAAACGATTCCCCCTGTTATGAATATCTCTCAAAATTGCTCTATATTTTTTTCACCAGTTGGTTTCAACCCATTAAGAAGTCTTTGCACCCGTTTCAACAATAGTTTCCAGTTTTTCATGGTTAGACCTCAAAGGATATTGTGCATAGCTAAGTAGCCCTTTATACACCCGCAAAATTGAAAATCCCACCGGACGACGAAAGAAGCCTTGGTCGTGCTTATTACAGCAATTGGTTACACTATCTGATAATGCAAAAAACCACCAATCATGGTGGTTTTTTCATTAGACGGTATAGTCGATCAGGTACCGCAAAAGGTTCGATACTGACAAGTTGATGGCTCAGGCGGTGTGGCGTACTCCGCTTGTTTCTGTGAATGTGCATAGGGATTGGAAAGAACATCAAGGAAGCGATTCATCCTGCTGAAATCTCCCTGCTTCACTGCGGCTTCTAATGCGGCTTCGACCTGATGATTGCGCGGGATTATTGCTGAATTAGTGGTACGCATCAACTGTTGCGAGGCGGCTTTTGTTTCCTGCTGCCTATCTAGTCTCTCCTTCCAGCGCTCGTACCACTGGGTAAATTCAGGTGTATCACATAAAACTGTATCCTCCAACACATCAAAAGTTAACGCACGAAAGGTATTAGTATAGTCCGCATGGTATTTCTGCATCACACTAAGAAGGCTTTCAATAAGTGATTCATCCTGCTGCTCTTGATTAAAGATTCCCAGTTTTGCTCGCATTCCCGCAAGCCATTTGCTTTGATACAAATTAGCAAAGTCTGCAATTGCATCCTGCGCCAGTTTGACAGCCTGATCCTGGTCGGCATGCAGCAATGGCAATAGAGTTTCCGCAAATCGAGCAAGATTCCAGGCGGCAATGTGTGGCTGATTGCCATAGGCATAGCGGCCTTGCGTGTCAATAGAACTGAATACTGTTGCCGGATCATAGGCATCCATAAAGGCACAAGGACCATAATCAATAGTTTCTCCACTAAGGGTCATGTTGTCAGTGTTCATTACCCCATGAATAAAGCCAACCAGTTGCCATTTGGCAATCAGTACAGCCTGGCGCCGAATAACTTCCCGTAATAATCCAAGATACTGATTATCATATGCTCCAATATCTGGAAAGTGGCGCTTTAGCGTATAGTCAGCCAGAATTCTAAGATTCTCAAGCGTGCCCCACTCCGCAACATATTGAAAAGTGCCGACACGCAAATGACTGGCTGCTACGCGGGTCAGAATTGCACCTGGTTGTTTGGTTTCACGGATTACAGGCTCACCAGTTAATACCACCGCCAAGCTGCGAGTGGAAGCAATACCAAGCGCGTGCATTGCTTCACTGATGATGTATTCGCGCAGCATAGGTCCAAGTGCCGCTCGACCATCCCCCCGACGGGAGTACGGCGTTTTACCTGAACCTTTTAGTTGAATATCGAACCGTTCACCTAGGGGCGTAACCTGCTCACCAAGTAACAGAGCCCGCCCGTCCCCTAACATGGTAAAGTACCCAAACTGATGCCCTGCATAGGCTTGCGCAAGCGGCAAAGCGCCGTCAGGTATCAGGTTGCCAGCAAGTGTCGCAACACCAGCTTCGTTTTGTAGTTTTTGAACATCCAGCCCCAGTGATGTTGCCAAAGGGACATTAAGAATAACTAACTTCGGTGAGTGTACAGGAGTTGGCTTGATACGGCTAAAAAAGGATTCCGGCAAACGGGAATAACTGTTGTCTAAGTTCCAGCCAGTTTGTGGCATCACAATCCCTCCTATGATAAGGATTGCCACCGATCAACATATCCATTCACATTTGCTCTTCTGCCACTACACCAACTCCTTCGCATCTTTGTCATCATCCAATTCGCATATAATTCGCGGTAAATCACGAATTAATTCTTCTATTTCTTCAATAGTAAGTTCGACTTCCATATTCTCAAATTTCATAAAACTCAACACCTCGCTCAAACATAAAATTATAAAATAGCCGCCTTACATTTCTTCTGCCTAACATATAAATGAAATACTGCCCTATGGTCATGCAGCTTTCTGATTTTGTTATATAAAGCTTTGCAAGAATCGCGCCAAAATCTGATAGTTTATATCTATTTTAAGTAGAATTGAAAAAGCACACTATTCTTGCACAAATCCAACAGATCGGCAACAATAACACTGCTAGTAATTACGAGAAATTCATACCAAAAGTTGCACAGATATGCAACTTTTAGCATGAATTTTTCGTCTGATTTTTTCCTATTATTCTTTTTGGAATTAAATGGAGGGAATTCCAATTTTGGGTCGAATAAAGCAAAGAAATAACTGAATGCCGAGGTTTTAAAATGTTCAATTTGGAAATGGTTAAATTTCCTGAAGTTAATTTATTCCTCGATAAACCTTTTTCGGGAACACATTCTCTCTATCATTTTTTCGATATCATGCCAATCGGAATTTCGATTACTACAGATATTAGCTGCAAAAAAATTAGACATAATCCCAAGACAGCCC
>JAEZVB010000093.1 GCA_023443285.1 Bacillota bacterium | reverse complement strand
ACTGCTTAAACGGGGCGGTTCGGAAGAAGACCGAAGTGTGGTTACTGTTTCACTTACAGAGTAGGGACATGCTTTTGTTGATGACCTACAAGTACATTTTCACGATTTCCTTGGCAGGGTACGTAGTGTTCTCAATGAGGAAGAATTCCAACAGGCAATAATTTTACTAAAAAAAGTTATTCTTGGACTGCAAAAGGATAAGATAACCTCGGATGACCAGATAGCACAGCAGCGCAGAAATATAAACATTGATTAATATCTGTGCTCTTTTTTTAAGTAATTATTTCGTGTGACGAAATAATTACTTAATGAAATATACTTAATATGAAACAAATAATAGATTTCTAGGGGGAGTGATTATGCGGGTTATTCTTTATACGGGTAAAGGTGGAGTCGGTAAAACCAGTTTAGCGGCAGCTACTGCAGTAAATGCGGCTGCGGCTGGAAAAAAAACAATTGTGGTTAGCACAGATGCTGCTCACAGTTTAGGTGATTCTTTTAATTTGGAGTTAAGCAGCGAACCGGTAAACATTCGCGAGAACTTGTGGGCACAGGAAGTAAATGTATTGCGGAGTGCAGAGAAAAACTGGGGAAAAGTACAAGAATATCTTTCCGCTTTGCTGGTTTCGCAAAATGTACGAGATATTACTGCAGAGGAGTTTGTCGTATTCCCTGGATTAGAAGAACTTTTTAGTATGTTTGAGATTCTTACTCACTGCGAACAAGGTAACTATGATGTAGTAATCGTAGATTGTGCCCCCACAGGGGAAACCTTGCGATTGCTAAGTTTTCCTGAAGTTCTCAAATGGTGGTTAGAAAAGGTTTTTCCACTGGAAAGACGGTTAATTCAGCTAACCCGCCCGATATCCAAATCGCTTTTGGGGCTGCCGCTGCCGGAAGACGACATGCTAGACAGTGTTGCGAAATTAGTAAAGCAGTTACAAACGATGCATGAATTACTAACAGATCAGGAGGTTACTTCAGTCAGGCTAGTAGTTAATCCGGAAAAGATGGTGATTAAGGAAGCAGAGCGCAGCTTTATGTATTTAAGCCTGTACGGTTTCAATACAGATGCGATAATTGTCAACAGATTGCTGCCTGAGGATAACCTGGGACTATATTTTGCAAAGTGGAGTGAGCTACATCATACCTATTATCAATATATAGCGAATCAATTTAACCCAACCCCCATTTTTTCCGTTCCTTTATTTGGAGATGAGATTACAGGCTTTGCTGCTCTGGAAAATATGGGAAAGGAGTGCTTCAAAGAAGATGGTGCCGATGATATCTTTTATCGCGGACAGCCGATAAAGCTAGTCAGTGACGGCGAAGGTTATATACTTGAATTAAGGCTGAATTTTGCAGTTAAGGGGGACATTACCCTTTCCCAAAAAGGCGATGAGCTTACCGTAAAAGTCGGGGGATATAAGCGTAATATTTATTTGCCGCGCAAACTTTGGGGGCAGGACGCAATAGGCGCCAAAATGGATGACGGAGTCCTAAAAATTAATTTTCGGAGGTGTTAGCCGTGGCAAAGGAATGTAATGACTGTCCAATTATGGATCTGATTAATTTACATGATGCTATCGAAAAAAGAATGCTAAGAAAAATACCACCGGAAGTTCGGGAACCGCTTCTCGAAGCAAAACAACAGTTAAGGCTCGCTTTCCGGGGGGGGATTCAACATATTCTTCGCGAGGAAGAAGCACCGCGCAGGCATAATGCTAAATCCCGTCCTATTGGGATTGATTAGAAATAAGTTGGGAGGTATTTTAAATGGATAATTATTTATCGATGTCGTTATTTGCAGGGGGGGTATATAATACGCTGCTTGTAATCTTCCATATCCTGTTCTGGAAACTGGAGATGTTTAATTGGAAGGAAGAATTGAAAAAAATGTCGGCTGTAAATAGCTCGATTATGCAGATGTTCAATGTTGCATGCATTATTTCTATTACGACAATGGCCTATCTTAATTTTTTTCATGCGCAGGAACTTCTTACCACAAGTCTTGGGCGGTCTGTATTAGGCTGCTTTTCAATTTTTTGGCTGATAAGGCTGGTAGAACAGTTTATTTGGGGCGCCCACGGTTTTAAAAATAATTGTATTGTTGCGGCGTGTATTTTGCCGGGTTTGGTGTTTTATATTATTCCTCTAATCGGTACTTATAAATAGTCGGCTGGCAGGCGAGAGCTGTCGAAGTTGGCCTGGCAGTATATAAAAGTTTACAAGTTCAAATAATGAAGAGAGACTCAGCATATTGGACTGAGTCTCTTTAGACATTGTTTAGGCGCCGCTATTTGATTTTGCCGATAGAAATGTTTGCGCGGTAATTCCCGTATTCCAATACAGAGTCTAAAAAAGTGTTTAATTCTTCTTGCGAAATAGCCTGGACTTTTAGCAAATAGCAGCCTTCGCCACTAATCCTGTTTGCCTCTATAACCAATTCATTGTTTCTTAGAAATGTGTGGAAAGCGCTATGATTGGTTGTTGTCATAAATATGGTTATGTAGGAGGTTATTGTCTTGCCGAGCAATTTATCATCAAGTAAAACAGAGTATCCCTTTATTACTCCCAACTCTTCCATTCTAGATATTCGGTTGGAAACAGCTTGGCCGGTCAAATGCACTTGTTCGCCAATATCCCGATACTGCATCTTGGCGTTTACCTTTAAAAGTTTTATAATTTCCCAATCTGTATGATCAAGCATTTTATTAAATCCTTTCATGGAGAATCAATAATGTTCAATATTTCCCCGGAGTAGGTATATATTGCTATTATAACAAAGGAAGTTGTGGTAATCCATAATTGCCTGCTTATTATTCAAAACCGCCGTTATTACTTGCTGACATATGTCCAAGCGTAACGGCGGTTTCGTAAATAGGTGACTGGATAGAACTAATCCTCAGCTAGGATAAACTCGACTGAAGACTAATCAGCTTCATTTAATTCTGTATGGCTTTTGGGGCGTCGACTTGATCATGTTCTGAATGATTTTGTGGGCAATATCCGGGTGAGTGTGCGTGAATTTTTGAAAGGGAAGACCGGATAAAACCAGGATTTCTACCGGAGTAATTGCAGCAATATCTTCCCGCTGTTTATTATGCTCAGTTAACCCGTTTGCACCAAAGGTTTGGCCAGGGGTTGTATATTCTTTAATTGGCCGGCGGAAAGTTAAGGATTTTAACCTTCCGGAAATTAATATATTACAACTATAACTAACATCACCCTGGAATGTAATTAAATCATCCGGATTGCACTCAATATAAACGCTGCAGTTATGGAGAAATATTTTTGCCTCTTCAACAGATAAACTATTAAGTAAAGTAATTGCTTTAGTTGGTAGGCATTGCAGGCGTTCGCATAGTATAGACCATAATTCTTCTTCACTTACCAGTTGGCTGTTAATAATGGATGAATTATAAGTGAATGTAGCATCAAACCATTTGACTGCAGTTGTATTTAGTTCTTTTCTTTTCCGGGCAATACGAAAAACTGGAGAACGTACCTTGCGAAGGTATTCAACATCATCTGCCAGCATGACGATAGGAAATGCTAACCCAAGGCCAGGATAAAAGAAATTCTTATAGTATCTACGGCAGCCCATTTGTTCATAGAGAGGCAGTAAATGGAGATAGCATATACCAAAGATAAACTGGATATGGTGATTGCAGCAAATCTCGTAGGCTTTTGCCATAAGCAGATAAAGTACCGACGAGTTTCGATAAGCAGGAGCAACCGCTAATTTGGTTATAAAGGCGAACTTTTGCTTACCATACTCTGTAGTGCTTTGGTCAAACGTTCCCAATGACAAATTGTCAATTAGATTTTGGGGAAAGTCGGCAATCGTGCCGATAGTGATTCGTTTAGTGGCGATTATTTCTGAACCGATTTTTGCATATAACAGTATGGACCATTCATCCATGTCATCATAGAGAAGCTTGTTTTCATAATCCACTTCATGATTATGCTTGGACATTTCCTCGACATAAACTTGATAGCGAAGATGATAAACTTCTTTTTTCTCCGCCGGGGTTGAAGCTACAGAAATATTTATTGTGTTTTCGGAAGCTCCTGTTTCGCAGGTCATTGTAGCTAATTTATTATTTGACATATTTCTCTCCTCCATAATAGTTATTAAAGAAAAACCTATCCTTAGTTAGGTCTTCATAATTACCACCCCCTTACAAATAGGGGTTATGGAGAGAAATGCAAAATCCCTCTAATAATGTAAAAAAATGACATAGGCAACAGAAGCAGATACTATGGAGCAAAATAAAGGCCCTTTTTCGGACGTTTGCTCCCGAAAAAGGGCTAAGATATTTTAGACTTCATTTTTAGGTAATAGCTGATTGAAATAAACAGAGAATGTAGTACCTTCTGTACTAGTGTCAATTTTTATACTTGCATTATGCCTGTTGGCTATTTGGTAGCAGATAGCCAGGCCTAAACCTGTGCCGGTTTCTTTGGTGGTGAAAAAAGGTGTACCAAGCTGTTCCAGTATATCTGGTGGAATGCCAGAGCCTTGGTCACTAATGGATAGGACAGCTTGGCCATCATCGAGAAAGGTTCGAATAATCAGGTTACCACCTGTTGGCATTGCTTCAATACCATTGCGTACTAAATTTAATAGTAACTGGCGAATTTCATTTTTATCCAGCAGTAATTCGGGGATGTTGCTCAGGATTAGACTGGCAGATACTTTGGACGAAGTAGCGTCTGCCTGGATTAAGGGGAATAATGCTTCAATGAGAGTGTTTAAAGAGCAATTTTCCAAGTTAACGTATTTTTCACGGGATAATGCGAGGTATTCCCGTATAATTGTATTGGCTCTGTCTATTTCTTCGATCATTAAACAGAAGTTTTCTTTTTCTGCCTGATATTTTTCCTTTCTTCCCATTAGTTGGAGGTAACCGCGCACTGTTGTCATCGGGTTTCTAATTTCATGGGCCACCGTTGCCGCCATGCTGCCTATCATATTCATCCTATCAAAGGCTGAAGCCATTTGTTCTATTTTCTTTCGTTGACTAATATCGCGGATAATACCCTCCACAGCCATGAGACAGCTGTTTTCATCATATATAGGAACACATTTGTGTTCAACCCAAAGTGTAGTTTTATCTTTGCGGGATAAGCGTAGTGTCAGCGGTGTTGTAATAGAGTGTGGCAGGTTAGCGATGAAATCGTCAAGCAGACACTTGTCATCAGGATGAATCATCGAGAAAACTATCTTATTTTCGGTGTAATATTCTTCAGGAGTATACCCGGTGACTGTCAAGGCAGAGGGGCTGATATAATCGAGTGTAGTCTCAGGCAATAAGCGATAATAATAGATTACATCAATGGCGTTTTCTGCTAGGTGGCGATATTGGAGTTCTTTGTTAAGTAAATCGCTTCTGGTTTTTTCAAAAAAAAGCATTAGAGTTCCCAGAGCAACAACTAGCCTTAATATGCCGCCAAATGCATAACCCCAGGGGAGAAGCCATGATCCATAAAATATAAAAGGCGCAGTTAAATTGAGAAGACTTATTAAAAGATAAGCGTACCCCGTAACTAAACGGCTAAATTTCGGTAAGTCCGGATGACGTAAAAAAGTCACACCGACCCATATGCCAGCAATACAGCAGACATAAATAGGGAGTAGTAATTTGTAAGATAACGGCAAAGGCAGGAGATTCAGTCCAGTGCTTGCGATGAAAGTGCCAGCAGCGCCATACAACCACCATTTATTAAGTGGTTTGTTAATAAAACTGTACGTACTCCAAACAATTAGCAAAACATAAATAAAAGTCAGCAATAAATATGTCGTTAATCCAACGAATGATTGTTTCCAGGAAAATAAGCCTGAATCCATAGTGACATGTCTTATAAGCAGGATAATCCAGCTTACGCCCCAGATGCCAATATAGCTCCTGCGATATAATACATACAAATAGATAGAAACGAGTACTATTGCAATCGTACCAATCAATGATCCCATTACCGCTAAATAAATATAATCCATAGGTCTCCTGTAAAAGCAAAGATTTACAGTTTTTATTCTCTAAAAAATATGGAGTTCCTTCTATTTGGATGATTTAGCAGTTTCTTCATGAATTTATAGGTTCTACACGAAAGGGAAGTTGTTAGGTGTAGTATTGCAAGGGATAGGGATAGAGTTTCCAATGATATAAAATCATAATGTATTATGTTTCATGGCCTGAAGCGATTTGTAGTAAAAATCCTGCTAGTTTGTTACTAAGACAGTAGGATTTTTATTTGCATTGGTAGAACTGGGAATAAATTGGTGGATAGCCTGCGGTTTCCATTTTTATAAGTCCTGTATATGCGTTTACTAACATAGCTTGCTAGCATTGGTAAAGAAGAAAATGATCGAGAAGAATTGGAGTTGGACTGAACCGTACTGAGAGAGGAGGCTAGTATGATTACTAGTATGGAAAGAAGATTTGATGTTGATTGGCTAAGGTTTTTAGCAACTTGCGCAGTATTCCTATTCCACTCTGCGCGCTTTTTCGATGATGGAGGCTGGCATGTTAAAAATGCATTAACTGAATTCAGTATGACCGTCTTCGTTAATGTTTTTGCGCAGTGGATTATGCCCATCTTCTTTGTTTTGTCAGGTATTAGTACTTATTATAGTATGAGTAAAAAACAGTGTAACGCATCCTATTTGAAGCAACGATTTAAGCGCCTGATGGTTCCGCTTATTTTTGGTATATTTACAATGATTCCTTTACAAGTATATTTTGAACGGGTAAGTCATTCGCAGTTTACCGGAACATTCTTTGAGTTTTACCCACATTACTTTGATGGGTTTTATGCTTTTGGGGGCAACTTTGCCTGGATGGGATTACACTTATGGTATTTGTTGTTTTTATATATTTTTACTGTATTTGCATTACCGCTGCTTGTTTATTTACGGAAATCTGCAGGTCAGAGAGGAATAAAAAGATTTGCGGACTTTCTGACAAGGCCAGGAATGATTTTTCTGTTTTTTCTACCAGTAACTATTTTGGATTTTGCCATATTGCCTAATGCTTCTCTCGGAACAAGAGATATGGGAGGATGGAACTTATTTACCTATTTGTTCTTATATATTTGTGGCTACATCTTAGCTAACGATATACGGTTTAAAGAAACAATTGAAAAATACCGCCAGGCTGGGTTAATTCTTGGCATAGTATCATTGGGAATATTGTATTATTGGTTAGTATATTACGGGAGACCGCAAATGGGGTATAATCTTAGCCACTTTCTTCTTACTGCTGGGCGCTGTTTCAATTCCTGGTGTTTTCTGATTGCCTTACTTGGATATGGTAGTAAATACCTCGGGTTTAATAACAATCTATTAAGATATACAAATAGACTAGTGTTGCCGTTTTACATTTTGCATCAAACAGTAATCATCACTATTGGTTTTTATGTTGTACAATGGGATGTAAGTGTTGCTTCCAAATATTTAGTAATTAGCATAAGTTCCTTAGCAGTAATTATGTTGATGTATGAAATCCTGATTAAGCGTGTCAAACTATTGCGCGTTTTGTTTGGTATGGGATAAGAATATTTATAAATACAACTTGCTTAAGAGCTATGTAATGATTGACAAAGGAATAAAATCATGGTAATTTAGTACTGATAAGTCAGTATTAAATTTGCGGGTGATAACTATGACAAGAAAAAATATACCTGATGCGAAAAATAGAATTATGCAAGCTGCGATTAAAGTATTTGCTGAAAAAAGTTTTGAGGGCTCAAGGGTCGATGAAATTGCACAAGAAGCGAGTGTACCTAAATCAGTAATTTATTATCACTTTAAAAGTAAGGATGAAATATTAGAAGTTCTTATTCAAAACTTTCTAAGGGAGTACCTGGAGCTGATAGCAATAGCGGAAACCGATACGCATCAAAAAAAGGCTGAGGAATTACCCGAAAGAATTCAGACTAGATATTCGGGGTTTGAGGAAAAAAATGCAGACTTAATTCGTATCATTATGCTGGAATCTCTAAAAAAATCAAACGAAAACCCAGTTATTTTTAAGATTGTTGAGTCCATGATCGAAAAGGAAACTACGTTTTCAGCTTCAAAATGCGGGAATACATATGACAAACAGGAGCGTTTAGTTGCTGAGTTTTTTACCAACATTATCCCTAATTATGCATATATATGTTTTCGGGAATCGTGGATAAACCATTTTGGTATTGAAAAAAAAGGTCTCGGCGAACTTTTCACCAAGGTTTTCATGGAAACTCATGGGGCTTATCATAAATATCATGAGTAAAAATTTTTGATATTTTAATACTGAATGGTCAGTAGCGAAAATAAAAGGAGCGGATAATTATGAGCAAAATAAATTCATTCACTTTCGGCATTTCTAATGTATTTTTGATTAGGGACAAAGGTATGATTTTGATCGATACGGGAACCAATGCCAGTAGGGAAACATATATGAAACTATTTTCAGATATGGAAATTAATCCTCAAGAAATCGATTTAATTGTAATTTCCCATGGGCATTCTGATCATTTTGCGCATGTATATGAACTAAAAGAGCTTACTGGTGCTCCTGTACTTTGTCATAAGAATGCCGTACACGCTTTGCGAACTGGCAAAAATCCAAAAGTGATAGCAAGAAACGAACTGGGAAAAAGTATATTAGCAATAATTAAGGGAAATGAACCATTCGTATATAAGCCTGTAGAGCCAGATTTAGTAGTTGAATCGATATTTGACCTAAATCAATATGGAGTGGCAGGGAAAATAATACATACGCCAGGGCATAGTGAGTGTTCTATCACGGTTATTTTAGATTCAGGTGAAGCGATTGTCGGTGATATATTAGTTGCTTCTCCGTTTACCGGAGAGCCTTGCATAGCGTATTTTGCAAATGATGAACAGGCATTGTTTGAGAGTATACAAATGCTACTAGAAAATGCTCACACTTTCTACAGTGGGCATGGGGGGCCATTTACCAAAGAAGAAATTTCAAAACTTGTTTAAGAATAAGCTACAGGTGTGCAGAACAGGTGGCAGGTGTTATTTTTTCACCAACTGATTCTGCGGTATTAGCATAGTGAAGTCCCCATTGACATAAAGTATCTAATATTGGGAGGAGGCTTTTGCCTGTGGGTGTAAGTGAATATTCTACTTTAGGGGGAACTTGGGTATATATATAGCGGGTTACAAGTCCGCTCGCTTCCAGTTCCCGCAGTTGCTGTGTTAACATTTTTTGCGTTATTTTGGGCAATGTTTTCTTTAACTCGCTGAATCGCAAGGTGTGTTCACGTAAATGCCAGAGAATTAGTGCTTTCCATTTACCGCCAATAAGGTCTAAGGTTAATTCCATAGAGCACTGATATTCAGTATTGTTGAAGGTAATCATTGTAGTCACTCCAATTAGTATTATTTAGGATACGGGGTAATGTAGTATACAAATAGATACTATACCACATTTAAGTGCGTACTTGCTTAAAAATATCCTTTCATTTAAAATTAACACCAGAAGGCATTCTTTGGCAAGAGAATATTTGGTGGTTTCAGTTATTGCAGTCTTGCAGTAATTGCCAACTTATTTTTGTAAGTAAAATTATGAGAGGAAGTGTGACTGCTTTGAAGGTTATAGCGTTTAATGGAAGTCCAAGAAGTAATGGGAATACTGCGCAGAGCTTGCGGTTTGTTCTAGATGAATTAGAAAAAGAAGGAATCGAGACAGAGTTGATTCAACTGGGCGGGCGCAAAGTTTTCGGTTGTCTTGCTTGTACTAAGTGTTTTAAAAACAAGGATAATCGATGTGTACGTCAGGACGATGAAATGAACACATTTATCGAAAAAATGATGGAAGCTGATGGAATTATCATTGGTTCACCAACTTATTTTAGTAATGTATCTACAGAAGTTAAGGCACTTATTGATCGCTGTGGATTTGTAGCAAAGGCTAATGGTGGTGATATGCTGCGTGGTAAGGTGGGCGCTGCGGTGGTTTCAGTGCGTAGGGCCGGAGCAACCTTTGCTTATTCGGCTATTAACTTCTTTTTCGGTATTGCCGAGATGACTATCGCTTCTTCCAGCTACTGGAACATGACTTTGTCACTTAATCCTGGCGATGTTCAAAAAGATGAAGAAGGAATACAGACATTCCAAACTCTGGGTAAAAATATGGCAAAGTTATTAAAACAAAGAGATAAAGGATAAGAACATCCGGTGGTTTGGTAGTTTTATCAGGTGATATATATGTTAAAAAGCGGAGGAGGAATTGACATGATTATTAGTAGTCAGGAAATTGAAGATCGCGCTGTGGAGCAGATTGCCGATATGATGTGTGTAGCTGCAAGAACTGCCCCAAAGGCTCGAGGCGTTGACAATCTGGAGACCGCAATTGTTAATGGTAAAGTAAAAGATCAATTAGCTGCAGAGATGCGGCGTATTGCCCAGGAATCCGGTATGCAGTTTTTCGAGCGTGATGCCAATTGTATTGATAAGGCGCCCTTGATTGTATTATTGGGTCAGAAAGTTAAACCCATTGGCGTTAAACCGTGCGGCTACTGTGGTTATGCCGATTGTGCTGAGTGTGGCCAGGGCTCAGGGATTTGTGCTATTAGCACTGGGGATCTTGGAATAGCTCTGGGATCGGCAGTGAATACTGCCGCTATGTATCATGCCGATAATAGAGTCATGTTTAGTGTAGGTAAAGCGGCTATCAATATTGGGCTTTTTGATGAAGAAGTTAAGATTGCTTATGGTGTTCCGCTGAGTATAAGCGGCAAAAGCCCCTTCTTTGACAGGTAACAGTCTAATTTGAGAAACGCATTATTTGCCAGGCAGCGGCAAATAATGCGTTTCTTTTTGCCCTATTAGAAAGCATAGCGTTTCTAATAGCAGGATAAGTGCAATACGACTTCCAGCTTCGCCAAAGCTCGGCGTAAGCCGTGTTTTCCTAACATGTAGTTCTTTTACATGTTTTCTTCCGTGAATACTTCGATATTATGTTCTTTAAGCATTTTTGAAAAAATGCCATCGCCCTTAATTAAGTGGCCGGAGAACGTACCATCATAAATAACTCCGCAGCCACAGGTGGGGGAATTGGCTTTTAGAATAGCTTGTTTACAGTGAATTAACAAAGCGATTTCTAATGCGGTTTTTGATCCTAATAAATAATCGGTGGTTTGGTCATCCCCGTTGGAGGAAATAATTCTTCCATTTTGCTGCTCGGCAGGAGGACGGGGTATTGGTAGCCCGGCCAGTAATTCCGGACAGATGGGGATAGCTTTACCGCCTTTAACCATCTCGACTATTTGCGGAACTGCATAAGCAGAACCATTATAGCGGCATTCCACACCGGCTAAACAAGCACTTACTAGTTTCATGGCTTTAGCTCCTTTATGGTGAAATTTAATCGGCAAACGATACTGCAAAATAGTGTTTCCTCTTTGCCTTTGAGCAGGATTTTGTTCCCTTTTGTCTAATGTTTCATAAGATAATTTTTTACAAAAAAAGATCGAAAGGGGATGCTGATATGGAATCACAATATTTTTGGAAGAGTATGGATGACTTAGAGCAAGTGGTAATTGGCAACGGAGAAATTTTGCTGATTGATAAGGATGGAAAATCAACAATAATCGGGGCTACTCTTGATGAAGCAAGAAGGAGATTAGAAGACTTAGGTAAGGATGAGGATTTTCCTGAATTCATGAATGATTATAATTGCTAAGCCGTCCATGAGGTCGGCTTTTTTATTTTATGAGGTTAACGTGATAACTCATGCTATTATGTAAAAAACTAGCAGGATTTTACTGATTAAGAAGTAAATAATAACAGACAATCTTTCGTTAATGTATATTTTAGTTTTTTCAAGAGAGGTGTAATAGCTGTGGAAAATCAAATTGTAATAAGTGAAATGACTATTGCAGACTATTGCCAGGTTATTGAGCTTTGGTCAAATACGGAAGGAATAGGGTTGAGTGACGCGGATACAAAAGAAAATATAGAGAAATTTTTGCAGCGGAACGCTGGGTTGAGCTTGGTCGCAAAAACAGGAACCCAGATCATTGGGGCTGTATTAGCAGGGCATGACGGCAGAAGAGGCTATCTCCATCATCTATGTGTGAGCTTGGCTTATAGAAGAAACGGAATCGGCAGGCAATTAGTCGAAGGTTGCATGATACGACTTAGGGAACAAGGCATCAGTAAATGTCATGTATTTGTTTTCAAGGATAACCAGCAGGGTCGTATGTTCTGGAGCAAGAATGGGTTTAAAAAGAGAAATGAGTTATATATTTTCTCAAGAAATTTAGAGTGAGTCTGCCAAGGCTTGCACATTACTGATTATAAAACAAAATTCCGCCATTTACATCAATTACTTCTTAAAATAGAAGGAAGGTCTCAGGCAATAAGCTGAAACCTTCAATATTATTTATTAAAGAATGTAAAATAAATAGCTAAAGCGGTTATACAATGAATATCTTGAATAAGCGGTATACAAATTCAAATTTCTAACTACCGAATATTACTTCTCCGGATTCAAAATGATACTTTGCGCCAATTACTTGTACTTCGGAAAGGTTGGCAATGATTTGGTCGTCTTTAAGTAGCTTAACCATATTGATAATATTGGCATCAGTGGCGGCTTCGTAAAGATTGATGGGGTTCGTTGCTTTAGCAAACTCAACTGCAGGTTGAATTTTCGCGGCAATGGCACCAATATTTGGTGGAACATGGCCACCATCTACTGTTGCTTTTACGGCGCCGCATTTTTCATGACCCATTACGACCACTAGCTTGGTATTTAGATGTTCCACCGCATATTCCACGCTGCCCAAGGCAATGGCGTCCAGTACATTGCCGGCAACTCGGATAACAAAAAGCGAGCCCAGCGCCTGATCGAAAATCAACTCAGGCGGAACCCGGGAATCAGAACAGGTTACTACCACTGCAAAAGGATACTGCCCGTTAGCAAGTTGGATTCTCCGAGTTGTTCCCACATCGTAGGCAGATAGTTTTCCTTCGACGAAGCGTTTGTTGCCGTCTATTAGCATTTGTCGAGCCGCATCGGCACTAACTGCCGGATCTTCCTCCATAAGTGTGGCGGCCGCCATTGCGGGGGTGGTCATCATTAAGGGGAATGTAAGAGACCGAATGAAACACCTGGATAAGAGTTTGCCTAGTTGCATTTTGTCATCTCCTTGTCTGTTGTGCATTACCATTGGTTAAAGCTCGCATGGTGAACAGGCTTAATAGGAAATGTGCACGTGCAATGAAAGTGTCTTCGGTATGATTTGAACCCGGAATATGGATGTGGCGGTTTGAGTTCAAATTAAAGGATTGGTGTACTTCTTGAAAGTGCATCAGTTCTGTAGAGATATAGTAGCAAAAGCGAGGCGTGCCTACAATCAGATTATTCTGAAAGGTTAAAAGATTGCACCGAGATGCCGATATAATAACCCCACTTCCTTCCAATTAATGTACACGAAATAATGCGTTTCCCTACGGCTCCTCGGAAATAAACCAATGTAAAAGTTTGACATATGGCGACCGCTGTAGTAACTTAGGTGTTACGGACAGAGTGATACAGGAGTCGGTAAGATGGATTTAGTATTTAAACAAATGAACACGGAAAAGGATTTACTTGAAAGTACAAATGTCATCCGAGAATCCTTTGCTACAGTTGCAGAACAATTCGGCTTTACCCGTGAGATTGCTCCTACCAACCCGGCATTTATCGAAAGTCGGCATTTGCAGAAAATGAGCGAAAAAGGGATTGCAACTTTTGGGGCATTTTGTGATAAGGTACAGATTGGTTTTGTTGCCATTGAAAAAAAGCAGGATAAGAGTTTTTGTATGGAACGATTAGCTGTATTACCTAGTTATCGGCATCAAGGGTTTGGTCAACAGATTGTTGAGTATGTGGAAAAATATGTTGCTGACCAAGGCGGAGAGGTCATCTTAATTGGTATCATTGACGAGCACGAAGTATTAAAGGCATGGTATCGTAAATTAGGATTTACGGAATGTAAGTCCGAACGTTTTGCTCATCTTCCCTTCACAGTATGCTACATGGAAAAAGTAATAATGGATCATAGGGTCAAGGGAAGCTAGCTTAATATTGTTACCAGAGAAGGCGCAAACTAAAGGAGTAATTAATTCCTTTATGTTTTGCGTTTTTTTTATGCTCAGGATACTAGAAATCAAAATTACGCAAAGATCGCTACACGGAATGCTATTTTTTAGCTAATAGCTTCTTTAACGAAATATTAAAAGCTTGTTAACCTGTAACATAATTTACCATAATAAAATGGGGTTGCAGAATAAATATGGGGAGTTGTAGATATGAGCAATTGCGTATTATGTATGTTTTTAGGATCGCTTACACTAGTTCAGGTTTTTTTTGGGTGTCTAAGCATTTTAGTAGCTCGGTATCTTCTATCAAATAGGATTTAGAAATAAAGTTTTAGAAAACCTTTTGTAATCAATTAAATCTCAACAGCATAGTAAATATATTGTGTGCTGCTTTGGCACAAAACACACGGAATAACAAATGAAAGGGTGAGAAGGGTAGATGGAAGATAAAACTGTTGCAAGATCTGCATTGATAATGTCAGTGGTCATGCAGCCAGATCAAGCTAACCCAGCTGGTAATGTGCATGGGGGAGAAATCATGAAATTGATGGATAATGCGGCTTTTGTTGTTGCCCAGCGACATGCGCGTACAAACGTTGTCACTGCGAGAGTAGATGAGTTGATTTTTCATCAACCTATCTATGTTGGAAACTTAGTAACTTGCCATGCTTTTCTTACCTTTGTCAGCCGGTCTTCCATGGAAGTTGTAGTTACGGTGGAAGTAGAAGATCTGTTTAGCGAAGCACCCGGTAAATGCGCGTTAAGTGCTTATTTTACAATGGTTGCATTGAATGCTGGGGGGAAGCCGCTGCGGATATCCCCTTTAAAATTAGAAACTGAAGAAGAAAAGACAAGATTTGAAGAGGGTCGCCAACGTCATGAATTAAATAAGAGCAAAAAGAAACAAGCCCAGATATTGTTGGTAGGTAATTAAAGAATACATTACAATATGGGATAAACTTTTTAGCCAGTTCGGATGAGGGATTTTGAAGGAGGATATAAAATGTTGCGTAAATTGACAGATAAACGTGTTCCAATTGGTAAGCACCGATTACCGCCATTGCCATATCCCTATGATGCACTTGAACCGATTATTAGCGAAGATACCCTTAGAATGCATCATGATCATCATCATAAAGCCTATGTAGATGGCCTTAATAAAGCGGAGGTAGCTTTAGCGCAAGCACGGGAGGAAAAAGATTATACCTTCATTAATTACTGGGAAAATCAATTAGCCTTTCATGGTTCCGGCCATATCCTTCATAGCATTTACTGGACGATACTGGCTCCACCGGAAACCGGTGGTGAGCCAGGGCCAAATACTATGAACGAAATTAATAGACGTTTTATAAGTTTGGATGATTTTATCGAACAACTAGTTGCTGCTACCATTAAGGTTGAGGCATCTGGGTGGGGTATTCTCGCGTGGAATCCTGCATGGAATAGCTTAGAAATATTGACTGCTGAGAAACATCAAAATCTCACCCAGTGGGGGGCTATTCCTATACTGGTCATCGATGTATGGGAACATGCTTATTATTTAGATTATCAATACCAACGTGATAAGTATGTTCGGAAAATACTAGAGCTAATTAATTGGAATGAAGTTGAAAGACGTCTGAGTTTAGCTGTGCGAGGCAAACTACCATTATATCTTAGAATGTGAGATTGCTCAAAAAAAGATGTCTAGAATAATTCAAAAGTAAGGAAGAGCCATAATTCAGTGCTGAATTATGGCTCGAGTGTTTTTAGTCGCTTTATCAAATGACTAAGCCGCTCAAACTCCCTGCGTCTCAAACAGCGAGTAAAGAACGTTAAGTTTGCTATATTATTCTTTTGAAAACACTATGGTATAATTAGGGATTATTGACGGTGTTGAATATAGAGCAAGGTGGAGGCAGATGGAGATGAACACCTGGACATTTTTGCATAAATATCGAACTCTTTATTGGAAGAAGTTTCTGGTGGCGGCTATGTTTGTAACAATCGAAGCTACCTGTGATTTGTTACAGCCAACCATCATGGCTAAAATAATTGACATT
The DNA here is from genome assembly GCA_023443285.1 of Bacillota bacterium. Classification (GTDB taxonomy): domain Bacteria; phylum Bacillota; class Negativicutes; order Sporomusales; family Sporomusaceae; genus Sporomusa. The sequence goes on along the minus strand of JAEZVB010000093.1, from coordinate 36,495 downwards.
GGTGTGGCAGGTAGGCAGTCTGATTATATCTTGAATCAAGGCGTTCTGATGGTTGTAATAACAGCTATTGGCGCGTTTGCGGCTTGCGCCCGTAATGTTATTGCCAGTAAGGTATCACAGAATTTTGGATCAGAATTACGGGGAGATTTGTATGAGAAAATTCAAATGCTGTCATTTGACAATATTGATAATCTCAACCGGAATTCGCTGGTAACCCGGCTTACCAATGATGTTAATCAAGTGCAGCAGTTGGTAAATAGTCTAATGCGAATTTCGCTGAAAGCACCACTTTTATGCATTGGCAGTCTGATTATGGCGATAAACCTTAATCCGCATTTATCGGTTGTGCTGGTATTCGTTATTCCGATTATCGTGATATTGATAGCCATAAATATTAAAGTGGGTTTTCCCCGGTTTGCAATGGTTCAAAGTGCGCTGGACCAGGTCAACGCCGTCATGCGCGAGTATTTGTCAGGAATAAGGGTAGTTAAGGCGTTTAAGCGATTTGAATATGAGCAAGAGAAGTTCGCGACAGCAAACCAGGAACTGCAGGAAAAATCAGTTGGCGCTATCCGGCTGATGTCGGTTTTTGGGCCGAGTATTGCCCTCACTGTTAATTTGGGTATTGTTATGGTGTTATGGTTAGGGGGGCTAGGGGTCAATACCGGCGAGATACAAGTTGGTCATATTATTGCATTTATTAATTATATGACCCAGATATTGCTTTCGTTAATGATTATGTTTCTGATATTTAATCACTTTGTCCGGGCAAAAGCGTCGGTTATGCGAATTGGAGAGGTATTTAACCAAGATAATGACGCTAAATGGATACCAAACTCTTCTACCAGGCAACTACTTAAGAATGGCCGGATCGACTTTGAAAACGTCAGCTTTAGCTATGCTGGCTCAGCGGGGTCAATGGTACTAAAGGAGATCAATTTGACCTGCCTGCCGGGGCAAACAGTTGGTATTATTGGTTCAACAGGTTCTGGAAAAACAAGCCTGGTCAACCTAATTCCGCGCTTTTATGAGGTAACGACAGGCTCCATAACAGTAGATGGATATGATATAACCGCGATTAATCCCGGACAATTGCGAGATAAAATTGCCCTTGTGCCCCAGCAAGCAGTGTTATTTACGGGAACTATTATGGATAATATTCGCTGGGGCAAAGAAGACGCTACTGCTGACGAGATAGAATCCGCTGCAAAACTGGCGGCTGCCCATGATTTCATTATTTCTTTTCCTGAAGGGTACAACACGAAATTGGGTCAGGGGGGAGTCAATTTGTCTGGCGGACAAAAACAGCGGCTAGCCATTGCCAGAGCCCTTATCAGGAAGCCTACCATCCTTATCTTGGATGATTGCACAAGTGCAGTTGATGTAGTAACAGAAGAGAAAATAAAAAAGGCGCTAAAGCAATATACAAGCCAGCTTACTTGTCTAGTGGTTGCACAACGCATTAGTACTGTCCAGGATGCCGATAAGATCGCCGTTATTGAACAGGGTGCTATTACTGCGTGCGGTACTCATACTGAGTTACTGCAAACCAGCAGTGTTTACCGAGAAATTGTCCAGTCCCAGCTGGGAAGGAGATAACTGTTATGGCTGAAGGTAATGAACAAAACAGAGCTAACAGTCGCCAAAGCACCAGTGATAACCAGGGCTGGCGCGGTTCAGGGGGCGGCAGGCCTTTTGGCGGACGGCGTTCCAAAACTGTTGTGAAGCCTAAGAACTTTACGCGAACACTAAAGCGACTGTGGCAGTATTTACGCCAAGAGCAAAGAATGCTTGTTATCATTTTTTTCTTAATATTAGTTGATTCGATGTTGGTGCTCATAGGTCCCTATCTAATTGGTTTGGCTGTTGACAGCATGGTTGTTCCAGGATTTGTAGACAGATTTGGCATGCTGGAAGTATTGCTGTTGATTTTGGCCGTAACATATGTGGCTGACGGACTGCTTAGTTGGGGACAGGGGTGGCTGATGGCTGGAATTTCGCAACGAGTAGTAATGCAATTAAGAGCAACCCTATTTGCCAAACTGCAAAAGCTGCCCCTGGCTTACTTTGACTCTCATCCCCATGGCGAGTTAATGAGCCGGCTATCAAATGACACAGATAATGTCAGCAGTACGTTATCTCATTCAATTTCACATCTTATGTCTGCATCCATTGCCATTACAGGATCATTTGTAATGATGATGGTGCTTAGTCCAATACTTACATTGGCGGCCTTGATTACGCTCCCGTTAGTTATTTTTTTAACCCGGGTTATTTCGCAAAAAACCAATATACTGTTTAAAGAAACCCAGGTTGAGCTGGGAAATCTAAATGCCCATGTTGAAGAGACTATTTCCGGCCTTTTGGTAATTAAAGCTTTTAATCATGAGCATAGGGTCATTGGCGATTTTAAAACCATAAATCATCGACTTTGTGAAGTAGGGACAACAGCACAAATTTGGTCAGGTTTTCTTATGCCAATCATGAATGTAATTACAAATATCGGTTTTGGAGCTATTGCTATCGTTGGCGGTATGTTGGCAGTAAATGACTTAGTCACAATCGGCACCATCGCCAGTTTTATTAGTTATTCCCGGCAATTTGTCAGGCCTGTCAATGAACTTGCCAATATTTTTAACACATTACAATCCGGAGTTGCTGGGGCGGAACGGGTATTCGAAGTTTTGGATCAGGATGAAGAGCCTGCTGATCTGCCAGAGGCTATTACTCTCATAGAGCCCAAAGGCCAAGTGGTTTTCGAAAATGTCAGTTTTGGTTACAGACCAGATGTGCTAATATTACAAAATATAAACTTTGTAGCACCCGCAGGCAGTAGTACCGCACTTGTGGGTTCTACCGGGGCGGGTAAAACCACTATTGCTAATTTGCTTGCGCGATTTTATGATGTCACCGGTGGTCGGATTCTGCTTGACGGCCAGGATATCCGTCAGTATAAGCGCGACAGTCTCCGCAAATATTTTGGTATTGTGTTGCAAGATACCTATTTATTTTCCGGTACGATTAAAGAAAACATCCGCTATGGTAGGCCAACGGCGTCAGACGCAGAGGTGGAACAAGCCGCGAGATTCGCCAATGCTGATGAGTTTATTAAACGTATGCCCGAGCAATATGCTGCCAAGCTTTCAGAAAACGGCGGTAATCTAAGTCAGGGGCAGCGGCAGCTAATTGCTATTGCCCGGGCAATTTTGGCAGATCCGGCAATACTTATTCTGGATGAAGCTACCAGCAGCATAGATACTCGCACAGAATTTTTTATTCAGGATGCCTTGCGTAAAATTATGAAGGGGCGTACTACGTTTATCATTGCTCACCGGCTCAACACTATTCAGGAGGCAGATCAGATTCTGGTGTTGAAAAATGGTCAGATTGTTGAACGTGGCAATCATAGTGACTTATTATCGGCTCAGGGTATATACTCTGAAGTGTTTTCAAATAAACAAGAGAACAAAGAAGATTTTGATATAACCAAGGAATCTCCTTGACTACATATTTAAGTTAGGGTGGATTCTATTATAATTATCGGTTAAAATAAAAAAAGACATGTCTGTTCGGTGCTGGAACATTGCATTAACACTTGAATACAAATTATTAATAGCTAGAGTAGAAGTAGATAGTGTTTATTAATTAGTGACAAATACATCTAGTATACTGCTCGTGAGTAAGAGGAGAATTAACATATGTCCGACATAAATACGAAAAAAGTAAATAAAGAGGATTTGTTTTCATGGGGTATATTGGTACTTCTGTTTAGCTACATGTATGTACTAAATTTTTTTATGCCCCTACATCGCGATGATTATTGGTATTCTCTGATTTGGGATACTTTTGACAAAATTACGACTTGGCCAGATGTTTTTCAGTCCTTATACCGCCACTATTTTACACATGGCGGGAGAATGGTTCCCTATTTTGTATTAGACAGCTTTCTTTTGCTGGGCAAACAATGGTTTAACCCATTCAACGCCTTTTTATATACTGCTCTCGTTATTCTTATGTATTGGCACTCACAACGAAAGATTACGATGCATTTCAATCCGTATATTCTTTTACTAATTATATTTTTTACTTGGCTTGGCTTCCCCCATTTCGCCGAAGTTAATATATGGATGGCCGGAGCTTGCGGTTATCTGTTTTCGGCAGTACTTATTCTTGCAATTCTACTACCGTATCATTTTTCTTTTTTAGAAAAGGAATTCTTGAAAGATAACTATCTAACTGCTATTGGAATGTTTTTTGGTGGGGTTATTGCCGGCTGGACGATTGAGAATACCGCCACTACAATGACTGCTGCTGTTGCTGGTCTTACTTTCCTTCTTTACAAGAAGAAACATCTAGATAAATGGATGATTACCGGCTCCTGCGGTGCGTTAACTGGCCTTGCCTTGCTCGTACTTGCGCCTGGAAATTATGTGCGCTATGCTGATGCAGAAAGTAAACTCATTTATCACTTTACTAACTTAATCGCGGCTGGAGTTGAAACGCTATTTTATGTGTTGCCGATTATCCTGTTTTTAATACTTGCTTGGCGCATTTTGCTTACAGATCAAGCGAGAGTACAAGGAACCCAGCCTGTTTCGAGGCAAGGTAATGAGCGCCAGTTCACAATCTCATCCGCCTGGACTATTGGCATCATTATATTTTTGCTAGCCTCGTATCTGAATGACAATTTCTTTTCAAAATGGCTTGGCAATTTGCTGTATGACTATGTTGCTATGCCTCTAGGTATCGCAACTCCAAAGCTTAAATTGCAATTTTTCAATACAATGTCCGGGCTAGAGGAAATGGTAATATATCTTTTGACAATTACACAGTTATATCGCTATATATCTCATAAATTAGTGTTGCAAAAAAAGGACATTAAAGCAATAATGCCTGCAATTGCATGGCGGAAAGTCTTTCGTGCTTATCCTGGTAGTTATTATGCCGTCGCTTGGATTGCTTTAGCATTGTTTAACCATTTTGTCATGGTTGCTTCTCCTAATTATCCCGGACGTGCGGCTTTTGGTTCTGTGGCTTTTTTGATTACTGGTGCTGTAAGTGCTTTTACTATTCCTGAAATTTATCATTACCTGCTAAATAACTCCCGTAAAAAATACCTGGTACTCTTCACGGGAATGATTATGATTCCAATGATGGCTGCAGTTTTGCATCAGTATGCTATTGTATATCAAGAAGATAGTCAACGTATTGCTTATATAGAAAAAATGTCAAGGCAGGGGGCGACTCATCTGGAGGTTGCGCCAATATCGATAAAGAGCCGTGTATTGAGGCATGTCTATTTTGAAGATTTGAGCAACAGTTTATCTAGAACGTTTCTTGCTAATTATTATGGATTGAAAGAAATCAAGCTAAAGGCGCCAGAATGAGTATTGGAGAGCCTCAAGTATCAAATCATCAATGAATTTTGTTGCGCCTATCAGAATTAGAGTTATTATAAAAGGCCACGCTGAGAATTTACTTCAGCGTGGCCTCTTATATCAAAGAATATCCCTGAACGACGCCAGTGTTATGTTTTGCTCTTTTATAAGACTGGCAACCTGAGCACTTGATACAGTATTCAGTTCTTCCTGAAACTGGTGTGACCATCCACAGTCAGCACTGAGTACGCGATCATTATCGCCTGGATGAACCATAATCTCACTGACTCCGTTAGGCAGGTGTTGGATAATATCTAGAAGGCATTTTTCCCGTAGACAACCACCTGCTACTATACCAAAGAAGTGATCGGGGATTTTAAACCCTCGTCTTTTAGCTTTGGCCTTTGCCAATTTTGCTAATAACACTAAGCCAGAACGTCCGACAAATTGATTGAATTTATATGGATATCCACCGGTAAAACGAATGGGTACAGCAGGAATTCGTATGGCTTTGATTTTATATGTAGCAGCTATATCCAGCACTATATCAATAATTCCAGGCAGAACGTGAAGATGCTGATGACTATCTATATGTGTAACTGCTATACCATGAGCAATTACTTTATCAATTTGGGCTGTCAATTCAGCACGTACCTCGCGTAAATTGATGCGCCCCTGAAAAAAACGTGCCATAAATTGTGGGTATTCTTTACACAGAAAACCTTCGTTATCAACCAACGAAGGTACTTTATCTGGTGATAATACAGGTATCTCTCCGATCAAGGTTAAATGGATACCGATTCCTAGATTTGGATAATTTGCTGCTTGGTCTATCGCATCCTGGAATGCAACGCCGCTTGGCATGAGCGAAGCACTTGTAATGCAACCAGAGGAATGTCCGTGAATGACAGCACTATTTATTAAGTAATGACGTCCAAAATCATCGGCATTGATAATCAGCTTTCTCATTGTGTCTCCTTAAAATGAACATGGTTTGATTCTATACATATGGAACTTTGCATCTTGACACGACAACAGTCTTTTATTCATCAGTTTTTACTTTTAAACGAAAGATAAGGTATTTGCTTGCGAAATAATTGACTATTGCTACAATAACGCTGGCAATAATTTTGGATACTGTATCAAGAACCTGTAACCGTTCAACTAAAATAATTATTGATAATATATCAATAAAATACGAAAGCACTCTAAAAAATAAAAAACTTAGAAATTCTTTAATCAGGAGTATTCCCGTAGCTACTTCACTTTGAAAAACATAAAATTTATTTGTAAAATAAGCAAAAACAACAGAGAGAAACCAAGCTAACGAAGCGGATACTCTGTAATCAAGATCCAATAGCCTAGTAAAAAAGATATAGCTAATAAAATTAACAGCCGTTGTAAGTATTCCAAAAAAAAGATAAGACCAGGTTTGACCTAGTACTGCTTCTCTCAATCTATTTTCACTCCATAGTGCCGACATTCTCTGATTTCATCGCGATACACAACTTTTTTGCCGTTATATTCGTTTATCAAGTAGAGTGGTCGTCTTTTTGTTTCATTAAAAACTCTTGCCAAGTATTCTCCAATTACTCCTAAGAATATTAATTGTATACCACCAAGGAAAAGTACTACTGACACTAAAGTGGGAAAGCCTTGTACCGGGTCACCAAACATGAGCGTATTAAAAATGATCCATGCCATATAACCAAAAGCAAAAAATGAAATAAGAATACCAATAATTGAGGAAATCCTTAACGGAAAGGTGGTAAAGGAGGTAATGCCCTCAATCGCCAGATTAATTAGGTTAAAGAGACTCCACTTTGTTTTGCCGGCTGCCCTCAGAGCAGAATCATAGAGAATTTCTTTTTTAGTATAGCCTATCCAGCTAAATATTCCTTTTGTGTAGCGCTGTGTTTCGCGCATTAACTTTATTGCATCTACACATCGCCTGTCAAGCAGACGAAAGTCACCTACGTTTTCCTGAATCTTAATTGTCGTTATCTTTTGTAACAAACTATAAAATGTATTTGCGGCCCAGCGTCTTAAAAAGTTTTCGCCTGTACGCTTTCTGCGCTTGGCAAATACATCGTCATACCCCTGTTTCCAGTACTTAATCATTTCAGGGATGAGCTCTGGCGGATGCTGCAGGTCAGCATCCATGATAATTACGGCATCACCTGTGGCATAATCTAACCCTGCAATCATTGCCAGTTCTTTTCCAAAATTGCGGGATAAGTCAAGATAGGAGATTTGGTGATGTAGCTCAGCTAATGACTTTATAATTTTAATGGTATTGTCGCTACTTCCATCATTAACAAATAAGATTTCAAATGTGCATGATGCAATTTCCCCTAAAACTGCATGTAACCTTTCCCATAATCGCTGCAATACTTCCTGCTCATTGTAACAAGGTATGAGAATTGTAATTTTACTCAAGCAAAATCATCCTTTCGTCATAAAACCAACGATTTAACTTGTATATATATAAGAAATTATATGGAGGTTTTACTTTTGTTTGGGTTTGGAATTAATCTAAATGTCGCTTTAAATCAGCGTGGATTAACAGTTAGAGTATAGCAAATTAACCTGGTTGGGACAAGCTTTAGATGTATGTGCGCCCTTGCCAGGAAAAATAGATCCTATTGGTCAAAGCGTAATATGAACTATAAAGGATTTCCATGGGTTTTGTGGAAATATTAAGAATATATAATTGGATCGATAGGTGGTGTTTTATGAAAAAGACTAGAGGGCTACGGATAGCAATAGTTGTGCTTGCATTATTTGTATTTTCCGCACTGGCTATACCGGTGTTTGCAGAACCTGTAGAAATCTTAGCGGAAGGTACTTATCAAATGGGTGACAATGACACGCCGGCGATGGCCGAGGAACGGGCTTTATTAAAAGCCAAGCGAAATGCGCTGGATCAGTCGGGCACCCTTGTTACTAGAATTAGTGTTGAAAATCGTCAAATTTCAGATGAGCTTTTAGTTGCTTTTTCCACTGGTGTTATTAAAGTATCTATACTAGACACCCAAAGAACCCAGGTCGGTAATGGCATGGAGGTGCGGGTGAAAATTAAAGCAATTGTTGATACTGTGAAATTTGACGAATTTGTGAAAAACCTTAGTGTTTCAGTAAAGAGTACTTCGATTACACCCACAACTAAGGCTGCATCAATCTATGAGGATAAGGAATTACTGAAATATAACGGTCTATACCGGGCTGTATCCTATCATAGCGGTCATTATTTTTATTATTACTATCGCTTTTTCGCAGATGGGACTGTAACCAGCTATTTTACGTCGATAAACGAACCTGTGGCTGAGATATATAATGCACTGGATATTGCGCCAGGCGGAAAGGGCAAATATTCTGTTCAAAATGGGGTGATTACTTTTTCACTGCATTTTCCTAAAGGTAATGTTGTTTATAAAGGAAAAATGGATGGAGAGGCTTTGCGTTTGAAATTCCATAGCTACATTATTAATACTGATGGTGGTTACGATTGTAAATTCATAGAAGTGAACTAGTCCCTTTTCTCAGGAATGTCTTTGTTAAGTCAAGAATAAGTAAGTAAATCGATAAGAGGGCCGTCCCATCAGGACGGCTTTTTCACCCTCAGAAAGCAGAACTTTCTTAAAAACAGGATAAGGGCAACATCGACTTCCGCTTTCGCCAAAGGCTCGGCGTAAGCCGTGTTTTCTTTATACATAGAAACAGATGCCGGAGAAAACGGTTACGATTGTGATGTGTAAAGGAAAGGGAGATACATAATGAGTGAGTTTAGATTACTGTCAAAGAATTTTATGCTATCTTGTCTTACTAGCTTTTTATATTTTGGCAGTTTCTATTTATTGCTTCCGACGATACCACAGTTTGTAGCGGACTTAGGCGGAACAACAAGTCAAATTGGATTGGTCATAGGAATTTTTACAATGGCGTCTGTTATATTGAGGCCTTATTTTGCTAAGCAGGCTGATGTATATGGACGCAAAAAGCTCATGTTACTTGGATCAGGCTTCTTTTCGCTGCTATTTGTGTTTTATGGGCAAATCCAGGATATTATCCCCCTGTATGTATTAAGAATGTTGCACGGAATTGCGCATGGCAGTTATTTAGCTGCAGCTTTTGCCTATGTAGCTGATTTAGCCCCTCTTACACGAAGGGGAGAAGTTATGGGCGTTTATGGTGTTGCCAATGTTGTGGCTATGGCGCTTTTTCCGGCTTGGGGGACTATGATTATTACGAGTACACATGATTTTTCTCGATTGTTTTTATATTCAATCATTACTGCTGGGGCTGCCTGCTTAGCTGTGTGTTTTATGGATGAAATTAAACCGGAAAAATGTAAGCAACAAGCAGTTAGTGTTTGGACAGTGGGGCGCCAGCGAGCTGTTTTAGTGGCTTCCTTAACCTTTTTTACTGCGGCTTCATTATATGGTGCGGTAATTACATTTCTACCCGTATATGCGCCTAAGCAAGGAATTACTAACTTCGGGATATTTTTTACAACCTATGCTGTTTTTACGCTGGTCAGCCGAGTTGTTGCCGGAAAATTATCAGACCGATATGGACGGCGTGCAGTGATTCTACCATTTTTAACGCTGTTAGCGATTGCAGCATTTCTGCTGCCGTTTCTTCATAATATAGAGCTGCTGATAACTATTGGCGGCTGTTTTGGTTTAGGGTTTGGTGCCCTTATGCCTGCACTCAACGCTTTCGTGGTGGATCAGACATTGCCGCATGAGCGGTCAAGTGCACTTGCCTTTTTTACTGCATTTATGGATGTTGGGATTACAACAGGTGCTATGATCTTTGGCCTTATTGGAGAATACTGGGGATATGAAATTATGTATGGTGTTGCTGGTATTGGTGTTTGCGCAGGCTTGCTGCTGTTTGCAATAGGTTCAAAAGAGCCATAAAATAATACTTAGTATATACTGATAGTAAGGTTTGCAGAGAATTTCAAGGAGTAGGAGAAGTGCTATGAAGAAATTTGGTGACATGAAGGCACGGTTTTCAGGTATTCATGACCTGATGAAAAACAGGGTTACCGAAATACTGCTGATATCTACTGAGTACGATGCGTATGTCCTTGAAGAAGATGGACGGTTAATCGAGCAGATTTACCATCATTTCAGCGACTTGAGTATTCCTTTTATACCTAGGATTCATTGGGTAGATAACGGAGAAGATGCTTGTGAAGAACTGAAAACAAGTACTATCCATCTGATCATTACCATGTCTCGTATAAGCGATATGAGTTCGTTTGACTTTGAAACAACAATCCATAAAGCCTATCCAAACATCCCAATAGTTATGCTTTCTTATGATCGGTTGACTCCGGAAATGATTGCCCGGATCAGGGGGATTTCTTGTATAGACAGAGTGTTCCACTGGTCGGGAGATAATAAGGTTCTAGTAGCTATCATAAAATATATTGAAGACCAGCAAAACGTAGAAACAGACAGCAAGTTAGGAGTTCAGGCCATTCTTTTGGTGGATGATTCTCCAGCCTATTACTCGCAAATTTTGCCTGCTATCTATACAGAAATTTTGACACAGACCCGGTGTCTGGTGTTGCATGCCATGAATCTTAACCATGGTTTACTCAGAGTTCGCCTTAGACCGAAGATTCTTCTCGCGGAAACCTATGAAGAGGCAATGGCGATTATTGGCAAGTATCGCTACAATTTACTGGGGATAATTTCTGATGTGAGGTTTCCCAAGGATGGAGTACTAAATCCTCAGGCTGGTTTTGAACTGAGTAGAATAGTGCGGGAGATGATCCCTGACCTTCCTTTTTTATTACAGTCTGAGGAATTAGAAAATGCTGAAAAAGCTAAAGCCTTACATTTGGATTTTCTGAACAAAAACTCTCTCAACCTTCTGCATAATTTGCGCACATATATTTTGCAAAACTATGGTTTTGGTTCTTTTGTGTTTAAGTATCCTGATGGCAGAGTCATTGATGAAGCAAATGACATTACAAGCCTAGAAAGGATAATCCGAGACCTGCCGGATGAGAGCCTGTATTATCATGCGACCCAAAATCAATTTTCACGCTGGTTTCGTGCTCGGGCAGAAATTGAAGTGGCGGAAAAACTGAGGTTTGTAGACACAACGCAAGTTGCTAGTGTTTCTGATATCCGATCCTATATCCTAAAAGTGTTGAATGATTATTTTCAAAAATACCAATCGGGGTTGGTTCTTGATTTTGAAGGCCTTTCCAAAAAAGATATGGAAAATGCGTTTATTAAACTGGGGACAGGCTCTTTGGGGGGGAAAGCCAGAGGGGTTGCTTTTATGAACGTCATGATTGCCAAGGCCCAATTGGCGGATAAATACGAAGATATGAAAGTCAAGGTGCCTCGCTCGTTTGTTATTGGCAGTGATGTTTTTGAAGAATTTATTGAAGAGAATAAGCTGTATACCTTTCTTGCATCCAACCCAACGGAGGAGGCGATTGCGCAAAGGTTTACAGAAAGCCCTTTGCCAACTGCGGTTCAGGAAAATCTGCGTGTTTTGACTCAACATATAAAATGTCCGCTCGCAGTTCGTTCGTCAAGCATTCTGGAGGATTCGAGGATATTGCCTTTTGCTGGTATCTACAATACATATGTGGTTCCAAACTGTCATGCAGACTATGAAGTTCGGTTTAAACAGCTTGCGGATGCGGTTAAGCTGGTTTATGCTTCCGTTTTTTATGCGGCTCCTGTGCAATATGCCAAGAATGCAGATATCCGAATTGAAGAAGAGAAAATGGCTGTTCTGATCCAGGAACTGGTCGGGGAACGCTATGGTGACCTCTATTATCCGGCCATTTCCGGCGTGGCTCAATCGTATAACTTTTATCCTTATTACCCCTTGAAACCGGAAGACGGAACCGTCAGTCTTGCTCTAGGCTTAGGAAAAGCCATCGTTGAGGGTGAGCGGGTATACCGTTTTTCCCCGGCTTACCCTAAACTGAATCCTCTCGTTTCAAGCCCCAATGAGTATCTGAAAAAATCCCAAAATGCATTTTATGCTATCAATCTAAAAGATTCCGCCGATATCACACTGCGTGCCGACGAAGACTATATTTATAAGAAGCTTCCGATTTCTCAGGCACATAAAGATCAGTCATTGGAATATACTGGCAGCACCTATTCCGCTGAAAATGACTGCATCTATGATAATGTAAATCAATCTGGGCCTAAACTGGTGACATTTGCGCCTATTCTTAAGTATAATAGGCTGCCATTGACGCAAATAATAAAAGACTTGCTGAGACTAGGAAAGCAATCATTTGGCGCAGATGTTGAAATCGAGTTTGCTGTCAATATTCCTAAGGATAGAAGTAAACCTAAGGAATTTAACTTCTTACAGATTAGACCGATGGTGGTTGGAAGAGAAGCTTTTCAGGTTAATATGGATGAGTCCGTGGAATCCTGGTGTTTCAGCCAGCGTACCATTGGTTATGGAAGCTATCAAAATATCCACGATATTATTTTTGTGGATCCTGAGACCTTTAACTTGCAGGACAGCGTTCAAATTGCTAGTGAGATTAGTGAGCTAAACAAGATGTTGTTTAAGGAAGGCCGCCGGTGCATTCTCATTGGATTTGGACGAATGGGAACATCAGACCGATGGTTAGGCATTCCTTTGACATGGGAGCAAATGTCGCAAGCTTTGATCATAGTGGAAGTCGATCTTAAGGATCTCCGGCCAGAACCATCACTGGGTAGTCATTTCTTTCATAATCTTACTGCTACCCATATGGGATACTTTCATATTCAATATGATAACGAAGCTGCGGGGATGCTTGATTGGAAGTGGTTGCTCAACCAACCTGTCCTGCAACAAACAAAATATGTCAAGCTTGTTAGGAGACAGGAGCCATTCAAGGCTAAAATTGACGGAAGAAGCTTTAAAGGTATTATCTACAAATAGGAACTGCTTCTGCCGTAAAAATGAGGCTGTAAGCCTGCAAATGGTTATAAAAGACTGGTAATAAACTACGGAAAATAAAATTTTAAAAAAATCTTAATATAGCAAAAAATCTTTGTGTTTGTATACAAAAAGCAATAATGCTTTTAGGAAAAACAAAAAGAAAAGAGGCCTTCGAATTCTTAGAATATAGTTTTGAATTGGGTTGAACTTGTTTTTTAAGGGAAAACCGTAGTCCGCCGACAGTGGAATAAAGGCGTTGAATGTGATTGAAAATTCCGTTAAATCTGGGTATCCAAAATACAGAGCAGGTTGTATAATGTAAGTAACCTAGTTTGACAAGATTGGACAAAAACCTTGAGGGGGATTGGAACATGACTACAAATGCTCAAAAGTACTGTGACGAACTTTATCGCCGAGTTGTTGAACGAAATGCAAACGAACCGGAATTCCACCAAACAGTCCAGGAAGTGCTTAGCTCTTTGGTGCCTGTTCTTGAAAAAAATCCCGAATATATTGAGCTAGGAATTGTTGAGAGGATTGTGGAGCCGGAGCGCCAATTTATATTCCGTGTACCTTGGATGGATGACACTGGCAGGGTGAGAGTAAACCGCGGATTTCGGGTTCAATTCAACAGCGCGATTGGACCTTATAAAGGCGGCTTGCGTTTCCACCCATCAGTTAATAACGGCATCATCAAGTTCCTCGGTTTTGAACAGACCTTTAAGAATTCACTAACGAGTTTACCGATGGGCGGTGGTAAAGGCGGTTCTGATTTCGATCCGAAAGGCAAATCTGATGCGGAAGTTATGCGATTCTGCCAAAGTTTTATGACAGAGCTATATCGGTATATCGGTCCTAATACAGATGTGCCGGCAGGTGACCTTGGCGTAGGTGGCAGGGAAATTGGCTACCTTTTCGGACAATATAAGAGAATAATAGGCAGTTATCAAAATGGCGTTTTAACTGGAAAAGGCCTTACTTATGGCGGCAGTCTGGCTCGCCCGGAAGCTACGGGCTTTGGAATTGTTTATTTCTGCCAGGAAATGTTGAAGGCCAAAGGCACATCCTTTGCAGGAAAAACTGTCGCTGTGTCCGGTTTCGGCAATGTAACTTGGGGAACGGTAATAAAGGTTACTGAATTGGGCGGCAAGGTTGTTACCCTTTCAGGTCCGGACGGATATGTATATGATCCTGACGGTGTCAGTGGCGAAAAAATTGAATATCTGCTCGAAATGAGAGCGTCCTGCCGGGATCAGGTTCAAGATTATGCTGAAAAATTTGGCGTAAAATTCTTCCCGGGTGAAAAGCCTTGGGGAGTTAAAGTTGACGTTATTATTCCCTGTGCTACGCAAAACGAGATCCTTATTGAAGATGCCAAAACGATTGTTGCGAATGGGATAAAATTTGTTTGCGAAGGATCAAATATGCCCTGTACTAACGACGCAATTGAATACTTCCTGGAAAATGGCGTATATCTTGGACCGTCAAAAGCTGCAAATGCTGGCGGCGTGGCCGTTTCCGGTCTCGAAATGTCTCAAAACAGCATGCGGATAGCCTGGTCTTTTGAAGAAGTTGATGCTAAACTCAAAACGATTATGCTCAATATCTATAAAAACTCCAGTAAGGCCGCCGAAGATTATGGCTTTAAAGACAACCTGGTTGTTGGTGCCAACATCGCTGGCTTTATTAAAGTCGCTGATGCAATGAGAGCGCAAGGTTTGGTATAAAATACTAAATAAGCTATTGATGTGTGATGCAAGTAAGGCAAATGCAATGAACCGGATTATCTCACTTTAGAGAGGTTCCGGTTCGTTGCATTTGTATAGTATTATCATTTATATATAAGTTCTTTATATAGTCTGGAAAACGTTTAGTAGGATCTGATTTGTTGCGAAGTTGCGTGGTTATTTTTATTTCAAAATACAAGGGAATTGCTGGTTTTATATAGAATTTAGCTATTACAAATATGGGAGGGGTGGCATAATGAGTAAGTTTGTAAGAAAAATTATAATCATGGTTACCTTTTTAATGTGTGTTTTAATGATTACAAATGCAGCTTTTGCGATGAGCTTTTCTGCCGACATTGTAAGTTCGGATGATGGAAGAACTATTACTAAACAAAAGATGTATATGACAAATAACAAAGTGCGCATGGAAAGCAGCGATATGGTAAACATAATGCGCATGGACAAAAAATTGGTTTGGATATTAATGTTGGAAGACAAAATGTACATGGAGCAGCCATATACTCTGACCAATGCGAATAATAACAAAACGAATATGACTGCGGAACCACCGGCTGACGATGTAGAGAAAATCTATATTACAAGAGAAACCATTAACGGTTATTCCGCTGATAAATACCGGATAACTATCAAAAAACAAGATCCTCATTATATATGGATATCAAGTGACCCTGGGATTACTATGCAAGTCAAGACTGCCGCCATTGACGGAAGCTGGTGGCAGGAATTCCGTAACATAAGTCTGGGGGAACCTGATCCCGCGATATTTGAAATTCCGTCGGGTTTTGAAAAAATGTCTATGCCAACTATGATGGGTGGTTTTTAATCATAGATTGTGTTTGTATGTTATAAAAAGCCCGTGGGGGATAGCTTGGCGTACTTTTGTGCGCCAGGATATCTCACGCGGGCTTATTTATAAGGGAGGTTATTTCTATTTTACTGCTAGTGCTTCAATCTCGACCATGATATCGGGGTGAAACAATTCTTTTACCCCTAGAAGGGTAGATGAAGGTTTACAACCCGCTTTGTTTAGTCGATCCATTAGTGCTTGTCCATTCTCTGAAAATACTGCAACATCGGTTGTATAATACTTCAATTGTATAATATCGGAGAGTTGGAAATCTGCCTGATGTAAGACGGTTTCGATATTATCAAGACTCTTGTTAATCTGAGCAGCCATATTTCCTGCATGTATGAGACACCCATCTTGATCAACTGAGGTTTGCCCTGAACAAAAAAGCATGTGCTGTCCGGATGAAATCTTTATTCCTTGGACAAAACCAAAGTTATCCTGCCATTTCCAAGGATTAATCACGTTTCTATTCATTATTGTTCTCCTCCCACAAAGTGTATTTGGATAAAGCAATAATATACTATTCACTTCTTAGTAGGATAGTAAAAAAACGACACTATAGCATTATTTGCTTTACCGAGGCCTTTTCCTGTAAAAATTGGGCTGGAGAACACCCGGTGAATAACTTAAAGTCTTTTAGAAAATGTGTTTGATCATAATAATCATAGTCATAGGCTAGCATAGTCATGTTGTCATAATTTCCATTTATAATTTGGCTTAATAATGTCTGAAACCTAGTTAGTCTTCTAAATGACTTAGGGGAGGTGCCAACATAGGAATTGAAATAACGCTCTAATTTTCGCTGGTGTACACCAAACTTTTCACAAAAATGATAAACAGATAAGTTACTGTCAGCCAAAGAAAATGCATTCAAGATTAGTGTAGCCTTTGGTAACATAAAAGCGGTATCAATAGATTCTATCAACAATTTCTCAATCAAGTCTAATTGTATTTGGATTGGGAAGGATGGATCTAATACAGCCAGTAAGTTATTATTGAGACGGCGATTAACTAAGTTCAATGCAACCGTTTTATTAGCAAATTGACAAAGCGGTGCTTGCAATATAGGATACGCCCCAATGGGGTAAAGCGATATGCCTATTACATAAAGTGAGCCGCTTTGTTTTATCCAAGAGTAACTTTTTCTTAGTCCATTAAAATGGATTTCCGTTGCTATCGTTTCGGAGTCCTTATCAGAGCTGTATTTTATTGGAGAGGATAAGTTTAGGATTAAGTCGATATTACCTACAGGTAGTAGTTTATGGTTGATTGTTAGTTGCTGACTTGAATTAATGACCCAAAAGTATTTAACTAATTTTTTGAGAAGTGTATTATTGACTTGATATTTCTTTATTTCCATGCATTAAACAACTCCTATGCAGGGCTTAGTGATATATGCTGCTTAATTATTATTCAATTATATCATAATGTCTGGTTTGCTTATGGCCAGGATAAACCTAGCGGACTCTTACGCTATGCTTATTGATGGGTTTCCCAAAAAATCGTAACAAGTTAGTGAAATTAATGTAGGGGCGGGGTCAAAATACGTTGGACGCCTATTTCATTGCAGGATTTTCTTTGGTGAAATCCGAATAGTACTCCTATTATAAATACATGGGGGTAATATATATGGCTAACTGCAACGAAGAAAACTGCACCTGTCCCAAAACTACTTGCGAACGGCATGGTAAGTGCTGCGAATGCATTAACTTCCATCGCAGCCAAGAAGGCAAAGTCTTTTGTATGAGGGATAAAGAAAGTAAATAGATAATAATACCAATGCCGCAAGGGGCGGGGTTAATGACACTTAATAAAGAATGTCAGCAACCCCGCCCCTTACGGCATTTCCTTTGACACATAGTAGCCCTCCCTATTTCAAACTAACATAACCTAGCACTATAGTATATTCATCTAATGGATTAATGGGACTTTTGCATAAGGCGTTGCCTTTTATAGGAGAGGCTCTAGGGCACCAGTAAAATATAATAGTGAAAATACAAGGAATTTACAAAATATTATAGAAATAATATATTAAAAGTAAGATTTTGTATGCGGATGCAACATCTTCTATTTAATCCTATACCGTGCTTCTTTACCCATGTCAAAAAAGGGAAGAAAAGGTTTGTAAAGGAGCGCTATTTTAAGCTAATTAGAGGCGGTGATAAAACCAAGGAAGGTTTTATAGAAACCCAAATTATCATGGAGGTGCATTTAATGGGGAGTATGCGTACAAAAGTAGTTGTTGCCATTTGCTCAATCTGTTTTTTTGTAGTAGCAATTCTAGTAGGATATAATTTATATCGCATGAAACTAGATGCAAAGACGAACACAGCCATCATGCGTCAAACAATGATGGAACAGTTTGAACGAACTTTGAAGCTGCAAGTCGAGGGTGCAGTGAGTATAATTGATTCCATATATAAGGAACAACAAAAAGGAGCACTAACCGAACAGGAGGCTAAAAAGAAGGCCACCGATATTATTCGTGAAATTCGGTATGACAATGGCAATTATTTATGGATTGATACGTATGAGGGCTTTAACTTAGTATTATTAGGTAATAAAAACTACGAAGGCAAACCACGGTGGGATTTTAAGGATTTGAAGGGTAACCCTGTCTTGCAAGATTTATTTAATGCTGCAAAGGCAAATGGGGGCTCAGGATTTAGTGACTATTGGTTCCCTAAGCCAGGACAAAGTGAGCCGTTGCCCAAGCGCGGCTATGTTAAGTTCTTTGAACCATATCGTTGGACAGTCGGAACTGGAGCCTGGTATGATTCCATTGATACTGAAGTTCTAAAACGTCAACAACAGTATGAAGAAGAACTGAAAAGATCGATGATGATACAGGGAGTAATAGGGCTGATTTCACTGCTGGCGGCTTGTGGATTTACCTTATTGTTGGTACGGTCTATAATTAGGCCGTTACAGCATACCCAACAGGTAGTTAATGAAATGGCTACCGGTAATTTAACCGTCCATGTTGATCCTGATATAGCGGCTCGCAGGGACGAAATTGGTAGCTTGGCAACTGCGTTTAACCATATGAATTCTAATTTTAGAATGCTCATTACACAAGTCTCGCAGTCAGCAGAGCAGATAGCAGCTTCTTCACAACAGTTTACTGCTAGTGCTGATCAATCAGCTCAGGCAGCTAATCAAGTTGCTTCTTCCATTGTCAACGTAGCTAGCGGCGCTGAACAACAGCTTGTTGCTGCTAATAATACTTGTACCTTAGTGGAGGATATGTCTTTAGGTATTGGGACGATAGCGGCCAATGCAAACCAGGTATCCTCGCAATCCGCGATAGCTGCCGGAAAAGCACAAGACGGAAGAAAATCTGTAGATCAGGCAATTAGCCAAATGAGTCAGATTGAACAGACCGTAAACACCTCGGCAGACGTTGTCGCCAAGCTTGGCGAACGTTCGAAAGAGATAGGACAGATTATCGACACCATCTCCGGCATTGCTGGTCAGACTAATCTTTTGGCCCTCAATGCAGCTATAGAGGCTGCTCGGGCCGGAGAGCAGGGAAGAGGCTTTGCTGTTGTGGCGGAAGAGGTACGTAAATTGGCCGAGCAGTCGCAGGAGGCTGCTAAGCAAATTGGAACTCTTATAACCGAAATTAAGGGCGAAACGGATAAAGCCGTGCTGGCTATGAATGAAGGCACCCGGGAAGTACAAGCCGGCACTAACGCAGTCAATGTTGCCGGACAAACCTTTACCGAGATTGCAGCTATGGTAAGCGATGTATCCACACAGGTAAAAGAAATATCAGCTGCAATTGAGCAGATGGCTGGAGTTAGCCGCACGATCGTCAGTGCTGTGCAAAAGATTGATAATTTTAGTAAAAGTGCTGTTGCAGAAGCACAGACAGTATCAGCTGCCACGGAAGAGCAGTCGGCCTCAATGGAGGAAATTGCGTCATCTAGTCAGGCTCTTGCTAAAATGGCAACTGAACTCAACGAAACTATCATGAAATTTAAGATATAACCCCAAGATACGGTCTAAGTGGATTTAGTCTGGCTCATGGAAACTTTAAGGCTCAACCTGTTATGGGTTGAGCCTTAAAGTTACTCCAAAATCCTTGTGTTGTATAGAAAAACAAAGTATAATACATTTATATTGAATAAATGTTCAATCAATAAGGAGAAAATACTTTGCCAAGAAATAAAGAAGGTAATCAAAGAATTAAGGAAGAACGTAGGCAGCAGATACTATCAAATGCATTACTGCTTTTTACCCAAAAGGGATTGGCAGCTACAAAGATAACCGATATCGCTGAGGCCTCAAAAATATCCCAGGGGCTTATGTATCACTATTTTAAGTCTAAGGAAGAAGTATATATTGAGTTGATTCGGACTTCTTTTAATAGCCTAAATGAAGCGTGCCGCTGGTTATTGAGGCAATCGTTACCACCACAGGACAAGATTAGGCTCGCAATTCAAGAACTACTTAAAGGGTTAGAGCAGAATGAGGACAATTCGCGCTATCATTTTCTTATTGCTCAGGCTACTTCATCGGAGGCGATTCCGGAGGAAGCCAAAGATATAATAAAAAAAGAAAACACATTTCCCTATGAAGCAATAGCTACGATTATTGCTGAAGGGCAAAATAATGGGTCAATTAAGATGTATGATACCAAGGAATTAGCTATGGTATTTTGGACATCAATTAATGGCTTAGCTATACATAAGGCAGTCCATGGCTCAAAATTTAAAGCCCCTGATGCAAATATACTTATCAACATGTTTTGGAAGGAAGAACCTTAATAATTAATGATGAATTGGAGGGGAAACAATGCCCAGTTTTCGGGGACGGTTAATTAAATTTTTGTTGCAAAACCGTCATCTCTTTAGTTTTAAACGTAAAAAGGGAAGTGTTGATTGGAGTCAGTATGAGGCGATACTTAATTTTCGTCAACAGGTAGAAGCTGGGGCTGGAAGATTTGGCAAGTTACCGAAAGAAATAGAAGTAACACCTGTGCAGATAGATAAGATCTATGCGGAATGGCTTTTACCGGCTGGAACAACTAAAGACAAAATAATTTTGTACTTTCACGGCGGTGGATATGTGTGCGGGTCTTGCCATGCTCACCGAGCAATTACGGCTAAGTTTGTTAAAGGTAGCCAAGTGGGTGCACTACTCTTTGACTATCGATTGGCTCCGGAACATCCTTATCCTGCAGCAGTAGAAGACTCACTGAAAGTATTTCGTTGGTTGGTGGATCAAGGGATTAAGTCTTCTAATATCGTATTTGTGGGAGACTCCGGCGGAGGAGGTTTATGTTTAGGGACTTTACTTGCTCTTCGGGATCAAGGCACTTCGCTTCCTGCCGCCGCGGTGGCTTATTCACCTATTACAGACTTGAAGTGTGCAGGAGAATCTCATCGAACTAAAGCTAAAGTCTGTCTATCTCCGGAAGGAATGGCCATTGCAGTGGCAAAACATTACGCAGGGGATAAGGGCTACGAATTACCCTATGCGTCCCCTCTTTATGGGGAACTTCAGGGGTTGCCACCTCTGCTTGTTTACGCTGGTGAAGATGAAATCCTTCTTGATGACGCAACTCAGTTTGCTGCAAAGGCGAGGCTTGCAGGGGTTGACGTAACTTTACGAATTGGTGAGGGAATGTTCCATTGCTATCCAGCTACAGCGCCCCTTTTTCCAGAGGCTACACAAGCAATGAATGAAATTTGTGATTTTATTAAGAGGCACCTTGACGCGTAAGAGTGGGGGGAAGCGCTGGTAGCTTACAGCCGGCACTTCCCCCCATCTATTACTTCAGCATCGCCAGCATGGTTCCAGCAGCTACGGCTGTTCCGATAACTCCAGCAACATTAGGTCCCATGACATGCATGAGCAGGAAGTTGCCGGGGTTAGCTTTTTGGCCTACAATTTGGCTTACACGGGCCGCCATAGGTACGGCAGATACACCGGCAGAACCGATAAGCGGGTTAACTTTACCGCCACTTAATTTGTTCATTACTTTAGCAAGAAGTACACCAGCGGCGGTGCCGCCGGCAAATGCGAACAGACCAAGGCAAATGATCTTAATAGTTGCTACATTGAGGAAGTTTTCAGCAGACATAGTCATGCCTGTACCAAGAGCCAGAAAAATGGTTACGATATTTATCAGGGCGTTTTGGGCAGTATCGGATAATCGGTCAGTAACCCCAGATTCTCTGAACAGGTTGCCCAGCATGAGCATGCCCATAAGTGACGCTATTGGCGGTAGAAGTAAACTGATAACAATGGAAGATACTACGGGAAAAGCCAATCGCTCAAACTTGCTGACCGGACGGAGTTGTTCCATCACGATCTCGCGTTCTTCTTTTGTAGTCAGGAGCTTCATAATCGGCGGTTGAATCAGCGGTACAAGTGACATATAGGAATATGCAGCAACCGCAATCGCTCCCAGAAGATGCGGCGCCAGCTTAATGGTAAGATAAATAGCTGTTGGGCCGTCTGCTCCACCGATAATACCGATAGCAGCAGCTTCTTGTACACTGAAACCAAGTGCCATAGCACCTGCCAGCGATACAAATACACCAAACTGGGCAGCAGCCCCCAGGAGCAGCGTTGACGGGTTGGCTAGCATCGGGCCAAAATCTGTCATAGCACCTACACCTAGAAAAATAAGGGGTGGGAATACTTCTGCCACAATCATTTCATGAATCAGTTTCATGACACCGGGATCTTCTAGAAACCCGGTTTTGGGAAAGTTAGCAAGAATGCATCCGAAAGCAATAGGCGATAATAACAATGGCTCAAAACCTTTGCCAAATGCCAGCCACAGCAGTATAATACCAACGGCAATCATGATGGCATTACCAGCAGTGAAGGCAACAAAGCCGCTATCAGCCCATACAGCTGCTAATGCAACTTGAAATGCGCTAAATAATTCCATTAATTTCTCCTCCTCCTCAAATCATGCCTAAGATTAATGCCTTTTGTTGCTAGCATTAATAGCATCTATTCGGTTGGCTTGTGTCCAAGTCCGCCCGTCAATTCGACGGATAGATACGATCTGCGGCTGGCTGTAGCCATAAGCGGCAACAGCAGCAACAAGAATGGCTACTAGGACAGTATCATCCGGTTGGGCAATAGGAGCTGCGACAATTTCAGTTTGAGGAGCAACTGCTGGCGCTTCAATAATAGTTACCTCTTTTTTTTGCGTTGGATCAAGAATTCTAATAAAACGAATTATCCAGCTTAGTGCCCAGAGGACTGCAAACACTACTGTCATATTGATTAGCATGATCAGAAAGGGGTTAGTAGTTACGGGTTGACTTTCCATTCCATTTTACCTCATTTCTAAATATTTTCCAAAGCACGTTATAGGGGAATATGCTAGGAGTTTGGCTGGACGAGATTATACACCTTTATGAAATATCTCCTGCTAATGGTGCAAATACAGCTTTTTAGCAAGGTTACTGTGAATTGAAGGAAGTTTCTACCCCGGCCAGTAATATACTTGCGTATTTTTATTCGATTATTGAACAGTTAAACCCTTTGTAAAAAATATAATATTTTGAATATTTCTCAGGAAATTAGATGACGATTTGGCTTGTCACAAACAGGATGATACAAATGCGTAGTTTCAAGTGTTTGAGTTAAGAGTATGTTATTGATAGCATCAAGTTTTGCTAAGACACATAGAATTGCGAATGTCGACGATTGAGACGTTCGCTGATTGGAATGGGAGATAAAAATACCTTGCGAATGAATGTTATTTGAGGTAAAGTAGATCTAAAACAATGTAGTAAACAGGAGGGTGAGGAGTGCCTATTTATAAGCTTTTTGATCTAGTTAGGGCAGTACCCCGGGGTGTGCTACTGATTGGGCTGGGGCATATGGTTACCGATTTGTCCCAAGGAGCCCTCTTGGTAGCACTTCCGTATTTTAAGATAAAATTCGGTTTAAGTTATGCGGAAGTCAGTGCCATTGCCTTAATGCAGAATTTAACATCTTCGGTTATCCAACCTTTTTTTGGCTATTGGAGTGACCGCAGTCCCCGGCCGTGGCTGATGACTGCTGGTTGTGTTTTGTCGGGATTTTCCATGCTGGCCTCTCTGTTAGTGCCGAGCTATTGGCTGTTATTAATATGCACTGCCTTTACTGGACTGGGGATTGCTGCTTTTCATCCGGAAGGGGCTAAGACTGTTAACCGGTTAAGTGGGGCGGCTAAAGGCAAAGCAGTTAGTATGTTTGTGGTAGGTGGCAACGCCGGTTTTGCATTAGGCTCATTATTTATGGGGTTTCTACTAACTGGTTCGCTAATAAATTATGTAGGTGTGTACGTTATTCCTTGTATAATTGCAGGCTTACTGTTGTATAGGGTTATACTGAATTTGCCGACACCAGAGGTCAAAGCCGCTGCAGGTTTTGGCAGCCTAAAAGGAATGGTGTCTGTATCGTTGGCAGCCTTATTGGGAGTAGTACTGATGCGAGCTACTGTTAGCGCAGGAATCAGTACGTTTATCCCGCTTTATTATGTATCGTATCTACAGGGGGATGCCATGTACGCGGGGTCGCTGTTGACAGTATTCCTGGCAGCTGGCGCAGTGGGAACACTGGCTGGTGGGCTGCTTAGTGATAAGTATGGCAGTAAAAGAGTCATGTTATGGTCAATTGTGCCTGTTAGCATTTTGCTGACTATATTTAATATGGAACCAGGTTCGTCGAGAGTGTTTGTTCTTTTCGCCATTACTAGTGCCTGCCTTTCAGCTGCTTTTGCCAGTAGCTTAGTATTAACCCAACGGATGATGCCGGGTAATGTGGGCATGGCCTCTGGCTTAACACTGGGATTTAGTGTAGGGTTAGGTGCTATGGGTGTGTTGCTTCTGGGACGTATTGCCGATATTTGGTCTTTGCCGGTAGTTTTCGATATTCTTGCATTTCTGCCTGTGATTGCATTCGGGCTAACCCTGCTTATTAGTGACGAGAGGACGGGAGCGCAGCTAGTTGTAGCAGAAAAAACGCCTTAATCTGACAAAGTATTTGATTAATATTAAACACGAAAAGAGACATTAGGCAATGTTGCTAATGTCTCTTTTGTCCGTGCGGGAGATACAAAAGGCTAGTTCTTTGCTTTTTTAAGCGTCAAATAAGGTCAGTTTTTTTCCTGTCATCAAGTAATAGTCGATGAGTTTTTGCAGCCTGGTAACTAAACTGGTAAAGCCCTCCTCATCAAGCATTTGAGCAAAGTCATTCCCTGTTTCCGTCAATCCGGTTATGTTATACAGGATAAAAACAGTACAAGAGTTACCTGTCAGCGGTCTTACTTCCATACTCCAACGAATAATCACTTCTTTTTCCACAAGATGTTTGATGTACTCAATATTCGTATTTTCAAGACTATACTTGCTTGCGAGCCATACTGCATGCCCTTCTCCTGGAACATTTGTCACAAATACACAGGCATCTTCGGCAATCCCGGACTCAGAATAAATCAATTTATGTATATTTTTCCATTCCTCAATCCAGTCGATTTCTTTTGTAGGACAAAGTAACATAAATACTGTCTTGGCATCAGCCTGAAACTCCCAATGATAGCTTTTAACAATTCGTTTGCCGTTAAACTTCTTTTGCATACGTTTTCCTCCCTTGACCTGTTATAAAATTCTAAGTACAAGAGTAGGATAAACTATAAAGCTATAGACAGGTCAATCACAGAATTCATATAAATCCGAGGAAAGAATATAATCTAATTCTTGTTCATTCTTTTTCTGCGTTTTTGTAAAAACAAATCCAAATATATCAAGGTTAGGATTATTCACTTTGCGAAGCTCTAGGACACTTTCAAAGGAGTTATATAGTTTATCATAATTAAAAACTGAGCAGGGAATCGCTTTATCCGGCTTATCCAGTAGAATTAAACTATACAGATTGTCTTCTTTCCCTTTTAATATATCTGAGAAATCTGGTTCTTTATTTTGTAAAAAATATTCTATTGTTCGAATTCCGTATGCATAGTAAGCGACATCTGTGCAAGAAAGACCAGCAAAGCGCATAGGGTTAAATTCAATTGGACAAATTGCATTTCCATCTACTCGTACTTCAACGTGCAAAGGAAAGTTTTTAAGCTGGAGAAATTGATTGGCTTCAGTCAAAAACAATTCAAATGGATGCTTAAATGTATCAATAATTTCTTTACTTGTATAGTACACCCTATCACTTACATCAGTAGAAGACGCAAATTTATGAGTGAAGATGTTAAGAATGACAGGCTTTCCCTGGTCATTATAATACATATCTATAGCGTACTCTGTTCCAGGAATATATTGCTCAAGAATAAATGTAGAATCGCCAATTACTGAATGAGGGAAATTTGTTTTCCAATTCTTTCTGTTTTCTTTTATATCTAAAAGTGCTGCTTCTAGATCTTGCTTATCATAAATTGTATATACCCCTAAACTTAGAAAACCAACTGAGGGCTTCAAAATAAAAGGGGAGTTCAATGTCTCAAATTTAATATCTTCCAATTCATCTTCTTTAACTTCTTTATATAAAAAATCTGGATACATTGGGCGTAGTAATTCTCTGAATTTGAACTTGTCTTTTAGAACACTTATCTTATGAACAACTTCATGGTTAGACAAATTATTGTATATCCAATCCAAAGCATTTTCCGAGGTAGTATATATCTTTCCACTCAGTTCATATTCTGCTTTCATTTGAGAGTCAGTCAATAAATTCAGTCGATATCGTTTAGCAGATTCTCTTGCAAAGTCATTAGCTAGTACGGGTATATTATGTTGGCTTAAGTATTCTAACATCAAATCAGAAATATATGGTTTTTCCAATATAACCATTATTTCAACTCCCTCATGTATAATATTGTTTGCTTTTTCGAATTATAGCATTGCAATTGTTTGCACACAATATTATAATTGTGTGCAAAACAATTTGGTTTAAAAAAAGGAGAAGCTATATATGCCGGTCAATTCATTTGATAACTACCCTATGACTTGGAAACCAGACCTAATTGGTAAAAAACCACCACTATATAAGGCAATAGCAATATTACTAGAAGAAGATATTAAAAAAGGAACTTTAAAGCCGGGAGATATGTTACCACCACAACGAGAACTTGCTGATTATTTGGATATTAACGTAAGTACTATTTCTAGAGCTTTCAAATTATGTGAACAAAAGGGAATAATAAGTGCAACCATCGGCAAAGGCACCTATATCTCATCTGATGTGCATGTTAATAGCAGACTGTTAGCTCCTGCTAAAAAAACTGGGTTAATTGAAATGGGACCTACTTATCCCACATATAGTCAAAATGATTATGTAATTAAATTCATTAAAAATATGTTAAATCAGTCCAATGCCGCCGATTTTTTACAATACGCTTCCCCTAGTGGATCGTTTTCGCAAAAATCATCTGGTGTAAAGTGGCTAAAAAAAGCGAATTTAGATACAACGGAAGAACATATAATTCTTTCCTATGGTGGTCAAAATGCTTTATGTGCGATTTTATCTTCTCTTTTTCAACCAGGCGATCGTATTGGTACTGATCCTTTAATATATTCTGGCATGAAAACGTTAGCAAAAATGCTAGGAATTCAACTAGTCCCTATACAACAAGAAGATAATGAAATGTCGCCTTCAGTTCTGCGTAATTATTGTAAGAATCAAGAGTTAAAAGGGATATATTTGATTCCCGACTATCAAAATCCAACTACACATACTATGTCCTTAAATACAAGAAAAGAAATTGCAGCCATTGCCAAAGAATACAACATAATCGTTATTGAAGATGCAATAAATAGCATATTAAGTGAGAACAATAGTGTACCTGTTGCTATGTTAGCTCCAGCGCAAACTGTATATATTTCAAGTACATCAAAAGCATTATGCGCGGGACTCCGGATTGCCTTTATCGTTGCGCCCCGTAGTTATAAAAGCATTTTAGAACTGTCATTGTATAATACTAATCTGGTGATAGCGCCTTTTAATGCGGAAATCATTTGCCAGCTGATAGACTCTTCCATTGCTGATAAGATAGTTAAGGAACGTAAAGAGATGACGGTTGAACGAAATCGATTAGCAGATTCCATTCTCAATGACTATTGTCTTCTGGGTGATAATTACTGCGGCTTCCGATGGTTGTTGCTACCCGAAGGCTGGATCGGAAAAACCTTTGAAGCATGTGCAAAAAGTGCAGGTGTCCAAGTATATTGTGCTGAACGCTTTGCTGTTGGGAACTCTCCTGTACCTTCGGCTGTTCGTATTTCGATAACAGCGCCTAAAGATTTAGCGGAATTAGAAAATGGATTATGTATACTCAAATCCATATTAAAACAGTCAGATGAGTTTACCATGCTATAAAACTGGTTTGATACAAGGGATGGCTATGAATAAAAAAAACCACTAATTGTTGTAGACAACTAGTGGTTTTTTGAATCTATGAGATGATTAATAAAAGTTACAAAGAATGCTCCTTAATATAATCAGACACTTCACGTCCAATAATCTTCTTCCCAGATATATCTAAATGTAGGCCATCTTGCGCGTAGTTTATGGGCAATAATCCTTGCTCATCAGCCAGCAACGGGTAGATATCGACAGAATCAGGCTGCAGCCTAATAAATTCATTTACCTTAGCCAATTCAGTTTGCCAGTTTGTAGCAGTTTGTTCATTGAAAACGCGTTCGATCCGCTCTGGGTTTATTGGCGGAAGGGTCAAAAAAATGGGTCTGATGTTATTAGTCTGGCACTTCTTACTAATAGCAGACAATGATTTTATTACCGCTTCTGCACTTGTTCCTCCCCTGATGCTGTTACTGCCTCCTAAAATAAGTAAGTATTTGGGTTTGAACGGCAGTACTTCTTGGTCAAAGCGGTTTTCCAATGTTTCCGCCGTATCACCGCTTTTACCTAGGTTTTTAACTTCGTACGGCAAATAGAAGGAGTAATCAAACCGGGCATCTGAAGGCGGGTTTGATATAGCTCCGCCGCCATGAGTGATACTGTCGCCGAAGGTCGCCCATTCATAACCGCTGGTTTTTACTTCAAAGACTATTGGATCTGAATATACTCCGAGTGGCAGGTTATTTTTATCATAAGCAAGAACGCGCCAATAGTAAACTCCCTCATTTATGAAGGGCTTTTGATCATAACAATCAAAACCCTGCTCAATAAAATAGGAACGTATTCTAAATTTTGAGGGCTTTGTCCCATTTAGTGATTCTGGTAAATGGTCAGTTACTTCAATTTCGTATTTGGCAGCTCCCAGTACCGGAATCCAAGAGTATACAGGATATAATGGCACAGGACGATCGGCATAAAGCGCCGTAGGTGTTGGTTTTTTAGGATTCAAGATCATCTCGCTTAGGTGTACCGGCTTGGAAAAAGAGCCTACCGGATTTTTATCCAAATCTAGCGGTCTGGCTCGGAAATAGAGCTTTTGGGGGTCTTCGCCTTCAAGAAGGGAAATCGGTAATTGAGTGCCAGGCGTATAAATGCTAGTTGTTGTATACACGACATGTTTTTCAGATGCCGGGACATCCTTACTAACTGCGACGGTAGCAACTTCGAATTCATACATTACGGCATCCTCAGCATTGGGCCATATACATTCGATTTTTGCTGCCTGAGCCTGGGCAAAAATCGCCAAAAATGTAAAAAAAGCCGCTATCACAGTGAGTTTTTTTAGCTGCAAAATAGTTCGCCTCCATATATATATGCAAATAAATTTTACATATATATTCTATGTAGCAGCTTGATTTTCCTGTCCTATTTATATGACCAGTGCGTTATACCTTAAATAGAACGTAGGGAAGTGAAAGAACGGTTTTTCTCTGCAGTACTATCTGGATGCCAGTCTAGCACCCATGTCAAAGGCTTTTTGGCAGTCAATGGGGTATTGCTTTGTTTTCACTTGGAACTTGTGTTTTTCGTCGAACATGGAAGCTTCATACTTAGAGTAATCATCAAACTGGTAGGTATCGGTGGAAAGTAAAAATTCTGAGGTTCCATTTAATATCCGCAAACAATCTTGGTAGTAGTGAAATACAACTTCATAGTTTAAATATTTCACAAGTTCCGCGGGGACATTCATTGTAGAAATGTCCTCCGGGACATTCATCGTATAGATGAACCCCGAAGACACCTTACCTTTGAAAACAGAGCCGTGACCGACATTGTAGGTCATGCTTGCAAATAGCAGACGTTCTAAAAATGAATGCATTTCACCAGTAACATTACCGAAATATATGGGGGAACCCAGCAGTAAGACATCACATTTTGAAATTTTATCCAGGACATTCGTCAGGTCATCTTTCATAACACACTGTCCAATATTCTTATAGTCTTTTCTTTTACATGCAAAGCAACTGGTGCAGCCCTTAAAATTCAAATCATATAAATCGATGAGTTCCGTATCGGCACCCACAGATTTAGCTCCGTCAAGAGCTTTATGCAATAATGTAGCAGTATTCCAAGTTTTCCTCGGACTTCCGTTGATAGCAATTACGTTCATATAAATCTTTCATCTCCCTTTCACTTATATAATTGATTTTAGCTTATAGAATCATTATACTAATAAGGAACAATTAAACAAGTACGCACTTTTTTGTGCCCTAAATAGGTAGTCAAGGAGATGGTCGCAAATGAATAGGAAAAATATTTATGGTGATGATTGCCCAATGTTGCACGCACTAAATATTATTGGCGGAAAATGGAGGATGCCAATTATATGGCACTTATTGAGTGGGGGGCTGCGTTACAATCAATTAAAAAAGCAGCTGCATGGAATTACTAACATTATGCTCACGCGATCCTTGCAGGATTTAGAAGAATATGGTCTTATCAAACGCATTCAGCATTCAGAAATACCACCACATGTTGAATATTTTCTAACGGAGCATGGAAGAAAGCTTGTTCCCGCCATACTGGCCATTCAAGAATGGGGGAGGGAACAAATATTATTGGAGAAGGGTGAGTAAACTAATCCTAAAGGGTAGCTATACAAATGAGGTGATGCTAATGTCTACGAAATACGTTACCCACCTAGCAAATGAGAAGAGTCTTTGTTTAGTACAATATACGATTGGTTTAGAGTCCAGCGCATCTTGGGGGGAGTAATGCTGACAAATTTACTACATAGTAAACCATTGATAAATGAGGACTCGATATCTTTTGATTCTTATGAGAAAATGGCGGAGTATTATTTTGAATGTGTTGATACAAAACCATTTAATGCATACTATGAAAGACCAGCTACACTATCTTTGCTTCCCAGTATTGCAGGGAAGCAGGTGCTAGATGCTGGGTGTGCTGCAGGATGGTATAGTAAATGGTTGCTAGACAATAATGCAAAGGTAATAGCGATAGATTTTAGTCCCAGTATGATAAAAATGACAAGGAAAAGAATTGGTGACAAGGCTGATATTAGAAGGGCTGATCTCAATGAACCTCTAAATTTCATAGAGGATAAATCAATAGATGTTATAGTGTCATCCTTAGCACTTCACTATATTAAAGACTGGAACCGTGTAATGGCTGAGTTTAGTAGAGTATTAAAGCCATTAGGTTCTTTAGTTTTTTCTGTGCATCATCCGTTTATGGATTTTACATATTATAATAGAGAAAATTATTTTTTAACGGAGATAGTAGAAGATGAGTGGGAAACGGATATAGGAAAAGTAAAAGTCCAATTTTATAGAAGGCCTTTATCTGAAATAATCTCACCTATAATAGACGCGGGATTTATAATTGAGAAACTAATAGAACCTATGCCGACAGAAAAATTCAAAGAATTACATCCTGAAGTATATGAAAAGCTGACCCGAAAACCCCAGTTCATTTTTTTGCGAGTAAGAAAAAGATAACATGCTTAAAATTAAATCAGCAGTCGCAATAATAGTAGACCAGCATAATTCCAATATGCTGGTCTAATTGATGTTAAATGCAATTAAATAGAAAGAATGTAAATATTTAAAAATTATTACAGGAATTATTAAATATTCCACCAATTTAGATAGTGGTATTTTAATAGAAATGATTTACGAGTCGGAAGGCAAGGTATGCCACGGTGAATCAAGGATAACGTAATAGTTTACGGAGAATTGGGGGATTCAAAAATATGTCTTCGAGTCTAGCAGAAAATGAGTCTTGCCAGTCGAGCCAATTCGAGCTACAAGATTCTACCCAAGAGCAGAATATCATTGGTGAAAAAATAGAAGTGGCTCCTCCAGGTTCATGGGAATACGATCCTAACACAGGTCTTTTTGAATTCGAAGATGAGTTTTATGCTATTTACGGTAGGACCATGGAAAAAGAAGGTCGGTTTATGAATCCGGAAACGTATGTCAGAGAGTTTATATATCCGGAAGATGTGAAAAAAAAATCAACTTTCAATTGCGGCAAAACTGGCTCAAATGGGACCATGGGAATACGATGAGAAGAAAGCTATTTTTGAATTTAGTGACGAGTTTTACGCTGTCTACGGCACGAACGTGGAAAGAGAAGGCCGCTTTATGACCCCGGAGACGTATATCAGGGAGTTAGTACATCCGGAAGATGCGGAAATGGTGTTGGAAGCATCTCAAACTCTCACCCAAGGCCATCGCGAACACCGCATTATCCGACGTGACGGTGAAGTCCGCACCATAAGGGCACGTTGGGGAGCTTTTATCCGAGACGTTGCCGGCAATATTGTGAAGAGATACGGGGTAAATCAGGACATTACCGAACGGATTCTAGCTGAAAGAGCTTTAAGGGAAAGCGAGGAACGCCAAAAAGCCGATATGTTACAGTATTGCCGCGCGGCACGATGCGAACATTGATTTTACGACAGGGTCAAACGGTACTGAGTTCGTGGTTCGCTTTAAAGGTGAGTAGTAAGAGTGTTTAAGATGCCCTGGTAATAACGAAATGAATAGGATTAGGGAATATTCGCTGGTATAGTGTAAAAACGAGCCCAATCAATAGTCGAACCAAACAGTTCGATCATATCGGGAGCAAATAGCTTGTTTTTTTTCTCTATAGTATTAAACATCGCTTTGCGCGGATCAGCATTTTTTATCAATAAGCGATCATAATAATCGACTACAGCAACCAGAGAGGCAAACTCAGCAATCTGTGTGCGACTGAAGGAAAATGGAAAACCGCTGCCATCATAGTGTTCATGATGCTGCAAACAAACCAATGCTGTTAACATATCAATATCAAGGTTCTTTCGTAATTTCTCAAACCCTAAAAACGAATGCTCTAAATCATTTTCTTTAAATTTTTTCTCCATACCGCAGTCATGCAAAAGAGTGCATATTGCAAGCTTTTCGAGATTATCAATAGTGTATCTCTTAATTAGCCCCATATTTGTACTGAATATAGCGGTGCGAATACTGTGCTTGAACAGTATTTCGTCTTTTGCAAAAGTATCCATAATATCCTGGACAAAGGACTTATCTAAAGCAGAGGATATAATTTCTTCAATAGCTGTAATATTTTTTTTGATAGTAATTGTCCTGCAATCCAAGATATCATCTGTAATATCCTTCACTGCAGCAATGGCTTTTTTGACAGAGGAGGTACATGGGCTGAGATTTTGAATTAGCTCATCCTTATCTTTGACACTAACGGTTTCAATATCAAATTTTTTTAATTGCGTAATTATAAAATTGGTTAAGGTAACTCCACTTGCAACAAGAATAATACCTTGCTCATTATAAACTGTCTGATCTGAGATCATGCCTTCACATAGCTGGTCAATAGCAATTTTGCTCAAAGCTAATCCCCCTACTTATTCAACTTCAAGGCTGAAAATATTTTTGTAATATTCTCTTTAGTTATAGGTTTTGGAAGTATCGCAAGGGCACCGTTTTCTAGACAATCCTTATAAATAAATTTTTGTCTCCCTAGAGTAGTGGTCATAACTATTTTTACTGTATTATCAATTTTCGACAGAATTTTAAGAATCGCTAAACCATCGGGGGGATGTATAACATAATCTAAAACAATAACATGTGGTTGAAAGACACGATGCTTTTCTAACGCTTCAACCCCACTAACTGCCTCTTCGAATTCGGCAGAAATAACACCCGAAATTAAATCTTTTAACTGTGTTCTCACTAACAATGAGTCATCTACAATAAGAATGCGCAAAGTCATCCCCCCTATTTTAGGACTACAAATCAAATATAGTAACGATTTCTTAACTGCAATTTGTAGTGCTTTTTGAATGCAAGATTCTTACATAGTTCTTTAGTCCACATATGATATTTTGCATTTCCCTATTGTAATGACAAATTCCTCCTAAATATTGCAACATTCTGCAAAATATATTCTCCATCTACATATTCCATAACCGATTCAAGTAATTTTCGTGTAGATCCGTGTAGGTTCAGTGTGTAGGATACAAAAAGCCAGGACACCGCGAACTCTCGTGGTGCCTGGCTTTTAATTAAATCCATAACTGTGAGTTTACGTAAGCGTCAACACAAGGCCATCTACTTAAAGTCAAGCAGTTAAATGCCAAACTGGCTACAGCATTTCTATTATTTCTTCATTACGGTTGCTTTGCCGTCAATAACTAAAGTCCCTGCCTGATTGGTTACAGTGGCCTTTAAGATTAATCATGCCGTGGGCGATGCGTTCTTTGAACATGGTGTTTTTGGCAAACTCGGCATTGATGTCGGTAAAGGTAGGTAAATCTCGACAAATGCATAGCGAAATATTATAATATAACAAACCTAATCAAAACTTTTTTAGTTATGTTCTAACTTAGGATGTGATATTATGCAAAATCAAACGCACACTTGCCTAAAAAAAATGAAAGTATTAAGGTATCTTTGTAGAACCTGTAGTAAATGTATCCAGGTATGCTGCTCAGAGGCGATAAGTTACGAAGCCGATAATAAGGCTTATATTGACTTAGAATTATGTATCGCATGCGGTGAATGCCTTCACATTTGTCCAGAATATGCTATACGGCCATATTAACTCATATCGCTTCCGATCGTCAGTACAACTTTATTGTGTAATTTGCATTTTTTAAAGTGTAACATTTAATGAGGAAAAGTCATACCTTAAACACTATTGATAAAAAAATGAGCCGGTACAGTCATGCAAACTGTATCGGCTCATTCTTAAACGTCTTTTTTTTCTTGCATTATAGCGCGTTACTATCCCCCTTATAGAATAAACATTTTACAAAGGAGCAGTTTATGGAGTCATTTTATTTAGTTCTTACTCAATTGGAAATTTTCACTGTCATGATTTTGTTAGGGATTATTGCAATAAAAATAAAAGCTTTGAATGAAAATTATCTGAGTGATTTATCTAAGCTGATTATGCGGCTAATTCTTCCTGTCATGATTTTTCATAAATCTATCAATGGTGCAACTCGTGCCGATATGCTCTTTTGTTTTACAGAGGTTGTTTTATCTACGATATTCATGTTTGGAGTACTTTTTTTTGCTGGGTTTATTCTTAAACGATTATTTTCTTTACAAGGAAATTATGGACGTGTATTTCATGCGTCAACAATGTTTGGCAATGTTGGCTTTATCGGAATTCCGTTGATTCTTGGTATTCTGCCAGAACGGGGAATGCTTTACATGGCGCTTTTTACCATCATTGATCAAATCATGCTTTGGACTCTCGGCTTCTATCTCACTATACCGGAGAAAAAATTGGGTCATAGTTCGTTAACGGCAAACCTCAAAAATGTATTAAATCCTGCAATGCTGGGAATTCTGTTAGCAATTTTGTTTGTGTTGATGGAATGGAAGCTGCCTGCTACGTTAAATAAAGCTCTTGGTGCTGTTGGTGATGCGACAACACCACTATCGCTGATATACATTGGTGGAACCTTTTGCTTTTGTAATGTAAGAAGATTTTTAACAAAGATAGAGTACTATGCGATTGCTGTTGTAAAAATGGTAGCCGTCCCTTTATTTTTATTTTACATACTTAGATTTTTCCATGTGCAAATGGAGATTATTATGTTTATTACTATGATTGCAGGAATGCCAAGTATGGCAATGATTGCAATGTTTGCGCGGACGAATGAGTCTGACGAAGAATGTGCGATTGGAGCTATCATGATTACGACAATACTTTGCTTAGCTACATTGCCCTTGGTTGCTTTTCTTACAAGTTATTAAATTAAGGGGATCTTCGTGAAAGATAAAAAAATAATGTGATTGGAAGAAGCTGTGCCAACGGGGTTTTGCACAGCTTCTTCTTTTTTATTCCTCAATGATACGATTTTCTATTGACCTGTCTATTACTTTACGGTTTAAGATAACATCATTGCTCTATAACAAAACTTATTTTAGGAGGAAATTATGAAAAGATTAGTATGTAAATTACTCGTTCTCTCAGTATTGATTACCATCCTAGGATTAAACATTTCTTATGCTGCTCCACATGGGAATCACAAACCTGCGATAATCGGAACAAAACTCATGCCAGATTCTTTTGTAGGTAAAAGAGTAGTAAAGAAATATCACATGCATGTTTCAGGAAGCCCTGAACAAGTTTTTCCGTTGTTGTGTCCTGTAAAAGAAAACTTATGGATACCTTACTGGGGATCGGTATGTTCAGTAATCTATTCGGATTCAGG
>JAEZVB010000044.1 GCA_023443285.1 Bacillota bacterium | reverse complement strand
GTACGTAGATGGATAGATTTCTGCATTCGCGCAAATATTTTTATCAATGTTAACGATATTTTGACTGAATTACTGATAATATCATGCTTACAAGCTATATTAGATGATAAAAATGATACTTTTAATTATTCATTTCCCTTATATCAAGATCATATGAAGCATATACCAACAGTTTCGGCGGTATTAAAAAATAGTGAGCGTACACTGGATGCTCTGCAGATTTATTGGATATGTAAAGTCATGGACTGCCTGTATGCCAATATTGGCATGTATAATTTTAAAACTCAATTTAGAGATTTAGAAAATCTCTGTGATGTTATTCTAACAAAGCTATTCTCCTGCCCAAACTGCAATGAACTATTAGAGATGCATAAATTCTATTTTAGAAAGATAAATGAGGTATTTGGCACAAAGAACGATGAACTTGGTGTTAAAAGTTAGGTAATAAATTGAAGTACCTTTTTGTCTCACAACAATTCAGTCAATAGAGTCACAAGTATTGCAATCTACAGGTCATAATGGACACTTCCCTATTATTAGGGGGTGTCCATTATTTTTTATTCGATTCCCGAAAATAAACTTTTATTTGTTTGCCGGTAATACGTAAACACCCCGTGCCGCTGCACGAGGTGAGCTTTATCTAAATTAAACTGGTTTTTGTGTTCTACTAGGAATATACCCAACTCTTGTTACTGGATTAACTTCTTCTGGCATGACGAAACCACTTCCAACTGGCTTCTTGTAGTATGGTGATTTATTTGCACAGCAGAATCCTTCTGGGGTTATAAGTACAATATCCTCGCGAGTAGCAAATTCATGAGGGTATATGATTGGTTCCCGCGCTCTATTTCCCTGAAGATGAAACTGCTTATTTTCGTCATTAATACCTGTACTGATGCTCACATTTCCAACATTTATACTTCCTACCATATCGCTAAAGGTTTTTTGATTTTCTGGGTCAGTTACATTCAAGATTGCCTTGTATTGGCAGTTATCAACAATTATTTGCCGTGATTCCTTGCCATATATTCTATCAAGTTGTACCAGGCTCTGCATCATCAAGCAAATAGTAACACCCTTACTCCGTAAAGTAGAAATAGCATTTTGAATAACCTCCACCTTGCCAAGACGGGGAAATTCATCAAGCAATAAAAGGATTGGCGGTAAACTCCTCGCCTTCCCTTCTTCACTATATTTGTCTGGGCGTCGCTCTAATGTTCTTATTAACTGGGTGAGCATTAATGATATTGCTCCATCCCATTGTCCAAGTTTATCTTCTGCTATGCACATGAAGACATTACATGATTCTAGGTCTTCCCATTTAATTATATTCTCTGTAGGGGTAAAAGAATCCTTAATTTGCATATCAGTTACGAAAACCATGACTTTATTTCTCAACTCAGCATTGATTCCTGTCAACATTTTGTTGTCTGCAGGATTGTCAATATCTTTAAATTGATTGATGTGCATTATAGCTTCCAAACAATCACCGTTGCAGATTTCTTCAATTAATTCCCATATAGGAGTCGTTAATATACGTGTCATAGTGGTATTGAAGCTTGCTTTAATACTATATCCCTGTAAGAGTACCGCTGTTAATACATGTTGCGCAGATTGAATCCAAAATGGTTCTTGAATATTATGCGGCAACGGAATGATAGCATGAGCTATTTCGCGAGCATTTTGTACTAAATTTTCATCGCGGTTTTTACGCATAAAATAGAACGGATCGTAGCTGGATAATAACTCCTGTCCTTTTGTAAGATTAAATATTTTAGCTTGCCTTTTCTCCGCTTTCGATATCTTATTCCAATACGCCGTAAGTTCGCCTTTAATGTCAATCGCAAATATCGTTCCCTGCCATGTTTCAAGAGTTGGCATAGCAATACAAGAGCTTTTTCCACTTCCCGCGCCACCAATAACTAAAATATGACCATCGCGGTCTTGGGGTTTTCCTACATAAATCTGTTCTTTTGATGTACTCATCCCCAAATCAAAGGACTTTATTATGCTTCGCTCTTTGGTTCCAAAAAAGAAATTTGCATTTTTCCGTTCTGTATGAAGCATATAATTCGGTACATCATTTCCTTCCCGTTTTGCAGTTTGATCGTCTAAAAATTCACTGAAGATTTTCTTTACTCTTTTTTGGCCTGCCACCATACTCACCTCTTTTGTTATGATAGCATCTGTTTTTTTCGCAATCAAGTCATAGCATAGCAATTCGATAGGGCTGTGGAAAAATTTGAGTGTTTCTTGTTTTCAAAATCTTTTTTTTTTGCTGTATATTTATAAAAAAAACAGCAAGGGAGGCATAACAATGTCAACACTGAAAGAGCGCATTGAAGAAGAAATGGCAGATTGGGAAAGATTATCCGGAAAGAAAATGGCTCAAATATTTTTAGAAAAACCAGATTTAACCGACATCTATATTCGCCGCTTAATACTCATCGGTGAATTTGTCATAACTTACTTTCCAGAACTGCTTCTCCTTACCCCACAGAAAACCGAAGTTGAAAACGAGATCGAGTTTTCGCCATTGATTACTTTCTTTAGCTCGTTAAGCACGAGGCGTAATGTTCTGGAGCGGCTCATGAAAAAGCACTCTGTTGCAACACGCCCGTAATACCTACAAAGGTACAAAGGCGCATTTACAGGTTTGACATGAATGTCTACTAAAAGGAGGTTTTTTTGTGGCGCTTTATTTACTATCCCTCAAAACAATAACCCGTAACCAAAAGAGGTCTTCTGTCGAAGCAGCAGCTTATCGCAGTGGTCAAAAATTGTACAACGAGCGCGAAGACGTACTTTACGACTTCACTCGTAAAAAAGGTGTTATCCACACCGAGATTTTATTACCCCAAAATGCGCCGCCAGAGTTTTTTAATCGTGAAGCTCTGTGGAATGCTGTAGAACATGCAGAAAAACGGCGCGATTCAAGGACTGCTAGGGAAATTGTACTAGCGTTACCGAGAGAGCTTACCATTGAAACATCAAAGGCCTTGGTTAGAAAATTCATATCCATTTGTTTTATTCCACTTGGTATGTGTGCTGACCTATGTATTCATTCAGGTTTTGACAAAAACACGAAGGATTATGGGAGCGAACATAAGAAAATTCTTCCTCATAATCCACACGCCCATATACTGCTTACCGACAGACCCGTTAAAAAAGAAGGGTTCTGCGACAAGAAAAATCCTGATTGGAATTCGAAACAATACCTCAATCAGTGGCGAAAATGCTGGGCAAACCTTCAAAATGAAGTCTTTATTCGTAAAGGACTTGAAGTTCGCGTCTCCCACGAAAGCTATAAAACCCGCGGTATTGATCGCGAACCGACTAAACATCTAGGTCCTGTTATTATGGCTATGGAGCGACGTAATATTAATACAAAATTGGGCAACGAAAACCGCGCTATTGAAGCTCGCAACAAGGAGCAACAAAGAGCACAAAAACGCAGGTTTGAAAGATATCGGTAATCGTTTATTCCTCATGTGCAATTATATATTATTCAATGGAATATGGACAAACGATTTTTGAATATGTTTTATCAACCAAAGGAGGGGGTATTTTGCAAGTAATCGTTCATCCACCTAAAACCCCTGAGGGATTGCGTGATCTGCAAAAGAAAGTTGCTATTGTTCATGCTGATGCAGTCTTAAAATATCTGACTAAATTGCCCTGCCCAAAAGAACAAAAAATTGAGTTGGTTGCCAGTATCCAAAACTCTTTTACAGACTAAAATAAGCAAGAGAAGGCATTTAAGACGCTTCTCTTGCTTATTTTTGATATAGTAAGACAACTTTCTTCGATTGGATTTTCATGGTATAATTTTTATCAGAATTAGCGGACGTGATCCTTGGCAAACAATCGGAGTAAGAGCTGTTTCGATATGTTGTTGCATAGGTCATGAAGTCCTCTACCCTATATCAACTAGATTTCCTGCGGATATTGTAAACACTATCTTAGAAAGGAGTGTCGAGTTATCTGCTCGACAAAATTTTATGACCAAGCAAGAATTATTTAATAAGGCAGATCAGTATAAAAAAATTATACAAGCGGCACGTCCATTAAAGCCGGAAGAAATTAAAGAATTAGATGCCTATTTTAAAATTGGCTTAACTTATAGCAGTAATGCCTTAGAAGGAAATACCCTTACGATCTCTGAAACGAAAGTGCTATTAGAGGATGGACTGACAGCTGGTGGTAAGCCTCTGAAAGACAGTTTGGAAGCAATAGGCCATGCAAAAGCATATGATTTTATGCTGCAGATGGTCCGCGAAGAACCTTTTGAAATTACAGAGCATATTATTTTAGAATTGCATCGCCTGTTTTACGAAGGAATTGACAAACAAAACACCGGCAAATATCGTGATATTTCCGTCTATATTACAGGAACCGATTATCTACCGCCGGAGCCAGAACAAGTTCCGCGGCTGATGAAGGAATATGTACATAAAGTAAATGGGTTGTCAGGAAAAGTGCATCCCATTGAACTAGCTGCGCTTGCTCATAAATGGCTGGTTGATATCCATCCCTATGTTGATGGTAATGGCAGAACAGCGCGTCTGCTGATGAATTTACTATTGATGCATTATGGCTATGGTATTGTATCTATTCCGCCAGTATTAAGAGTAGAATACATTGAGGTGCTTCGTATATCACAACGTGCTAACCAACCGGATGCGGAACCCTTTATCAAGTTGATTACAGAATGTACCATAGAAACCCAAAAAGATTATTGTAGGCTTTTACGCATAAAAGCAAATTAAAAAGCAAACGATACAAAAAAACTGTGTTTGCTATTTCAAACTTTCTACTCATATTCTAACTAATCTAACCATTCTAACCAGCCAAGTTGGTTAGAATGGTTAGATTTCTTAATAGGAGATTAGAAACCGAACCATTTATTGCTGTTGATTTTGTTTTTCATATATTACCAAACAATTTTACCCAGGTACTTTTTAAAATTTGAATAGTATCATTTTCCCATTTGTTAACCGTGTATGCATGAAATCCATATAACTTACCAAATTCTTCTTTCGTCAAACCCATACTTTGACGTAAAGCCTGTATTTGTCGGCCTTGTCCATTATACAGAAAGAGATTATACTCATCTAGCAAATCTGTAATCTCAACGCCAAAAAGCTCAGCAATTTTACTTAGGTTGTCAAGGGGATAGGGGATTTTTCTGTCTTCCAGTTCATAAGCGCAATAAGTAGCGAGGTGCATTCCAGTTTTTTCAGCCACATCTTTTTGCCTTAGCGCTTTTTTATGACGGTAATAGCGCAGCTTGTCCGCTACTGTGGCAATTTCATACGGACCGGTATATTTAATATTAAACCTTTCCGCTTCCAGCAGTCTACGTGGTTGCAGTAATTGGAAGCGGTGAATATATAGCGGCGCATATTTAACGCCGCCGATACAATAGCAGGTCATTATATACATATTGTTACCAAGGCGTATAAACGGATGCCATTTTTCCTGATAAAGAATCTGATTGGTATTATTTATGCCATTATTAGCCACTATGTTAGTATAGAATTTTCAATGCAGCGGGCAGCATAAGTGGCCAGCCTGATTTTTTTAGCTGGGTCAAAAGTGTTAATAGCTTTTATGAGGCCAATAGTGCCAATAGAGATTAGGTCATCAACATCTTCGCCTGTATTGTCAAACTTCTTAACAATGTGGGCTACCAATCGCAAATTTCGTTCAATTAGTACATTCCGGGCAACTTCATCCCCGTCCTTTAGCCGTTGTAGATAAATATGCTCTTCCTTCTCTGACAGCGGTAAAGGAAATGTATTGTTGGCTATATAGGAAATAAGTAGGGTGATGCCTTTGATTATCGATGTTGCCAAAACCGTAATAAACGAAAGAGCCATTCAGTCATCCACCCCCGTAACATCTGTCGATTAAAGCATATGGGATGGACAACTGAAATGTGCCTGGCAGATAAAAATTTATTATTTCCGTTTTCTTGCATCAAGGATGAAAGTAGCATATAATCCAAATTGTAGATGTTCAGCAGAAGGGGTGTGACTTGCATGGAAAAATATATTGCTGATATTGGTATATTCTTTGCTGGCACATTAGTAGTATTATATATGCTATGGGACAAATTGTTCCCAGAAGAATAAGCTAACTGCAAAGAGCGAGATTGCTGAACTCCGTTCAGGTAATCTCGCTCTTCTTACTTATATTTATTTCGCAATCGTCTGCGTATACGTGGGCATAATCTCCACTACTATCCTATCAATTGCCTCAGCAATAGCTTCGCCAATAACTTTACTGAGTTTCATTACTTTCGCAAGGGACGTACTTTGCAGATCCAGATATCCAACTTGACTTTGGGCATTAACTACACCAATAACTGAGATATCACCGATAGTAGGCAACCTGTTGCCTACTGCAATTCCTGCTGCCAATCCGCCTTGCCAGATTTCAATATTCCCGATTTCATGACTTTTGCCAAGACAAGCATCAATAGCAATAACGATTGGATGATGATAATGGTGGGTTATCCTATTTATTGTCTCCACAAAGTTACCGGCATGAACAGGATGTTCTAATGTGCCATATACATTATACGCAGTATGTTCCTCAAGATAAGTACCGACTAACGGCCCTAATGCATCGCCCGTATAACGATCTGAGCCAATACAGAGTGCCACAATTGGACGCAAACTTAACCCTTCTTGATGATTTAACAGTAGTATCAGATGTTCATATAATTGTTTTTGGATATCAATGTCAGATAGATTAACCGTAAGCTTATTAAGAACATTTTTTGCCATCATCTCTCTCCTCTTAGCTATCTCGGTAATCTATATGCATCTCCTATCCAATTTATGTGCGACAGCTACCCCACAAGCGGCAACTCCTGGTATTCAGGCAATTTTACAGCCTGAGCCAGCGCGCTAGTAACAAAAGCGACATGTTCCTTGAAGTCAACATTCATAGCTTCAGCACTCGTTATCATAGTTTCACGATTAACGGCGCGCGCAAAGGCTTTGTCTTTTATTTTCTTCATAACTGACTTTACTTCTAAATTATCCAGACTCTTATCTGGGCGTACTAAAGCACAAGCAATAATAAAACCGGTCAATTCATCCACTGCTAATAACGTTTTTTGTAGCAGCGTACGTTCTGGCTGCCAATTACGGGCGTGCGCCTCCACATCGGTAGCAAATTGGCTGTCATAGCCGGCATTAATTAGAATTTCTCTACTGTGGTTAGGATGGTCGTCTGGATATTGCTCAAAATCGATATCATGAAGAAGTCCAACTGCACCCCAGTATTCAACATCTTGTCCAAACTTTGCAGCATAAGCCCGCATGGCAATCTCAACTGCCAGGCAGTGCTTTAATAATACTTCACCTTGAACATGTTTACGTAATAATTCCCAAGCTTGTTGTCTACTCTCGTTCATAATAAGCCTCCTGGTTAAGTATGGTAATTATTTAATTATATCAAATAGTACTGGCAAATAACA
Source organism: Bacillota bacterium (assembly GCA_023443285.1). GTDB lineage: Bacteria > Bacillota > Negativicutes > Sporomusales > Sporomusaceae > Sporomusa. Next base: position 24,857 of record JAEZVB010000044.1, on the reverse strand, counting down.
AATTTTCGTTTGGCTTTGTCTAGCCCATTAAAAAATAGGTGTAGCAGCTATTCTTTGCTGCTACACCTATTTTGCTAGCTTAGTGGTTGATATTTATACTCATCTCAAGTTCGCTAAACTGAACTGCCCGGGCGTATACGCCACCTTTTTCAATAAGTTCCTGATGCGTTCCTGTTTCGGCCACCCTACCATCAGTCAAATATACAACCCGATCAGAGGCCATAATTGTCGACATCCGGTGTGTAATAATAAAGGTAGTTCTGCCAGTGCTAGCCTGTCTAATCGCTGACATAACCTGTTTTTCAGTTTGAGCATCAAGAGCAGCTGTTGGTTCGTCCAAAAGCAATATAGCAGGTTCGGTAATTATAGCCCTGGCAATAGCAATCCGCTGACGTTGACCACCGGATAAATTCCCACCTAATTCACCTACTATTGTATTGAAGCCTTGTGGTAAATCCACAATATAATCGTATGCATCAGCTAAACGGGCGGCTTGCTCAATCTGACTAGTAGTAGCACTAGGCCTGCCGTAACGAATATTTTCCAGAATGGTAGTATTAAACAAAATAGGCTCCTGCTGAATAAAACCGATATGTTGCCGTAGTTCTCCAAGTTTAAGTTTTTTAATATCTACACCGTCTAAATAAATAGCTCCTTTGTCTGGATCGTAAAAGCGCAAAAGTAGATTGGCAAAGGAGGATTTACCTGCACCACTGGGTCCAACAATAGCAATAATCTCGCCTGGTCGAGCAATAATATTGATATTTTCCAATACAAGATTACCCGTCTGGTAAGCAAATGAAACATCTTTAAATTCAACTAATCCTTCGGCCTTGGGCATTTGTAAATTGCCTTCCATTACAATCGGCGTTTGCTCGTTAAGCAAATTATTAATACGAATCCAGGCTACTGTACCAAGCTTCAAATAAGTCAATGCTTGGCTGATTTTGCGCACAGGCATTGGCACATTGATAATATAAACAAGAAATGCAAACATCCCGCCAATACTTAGGTGACCATTAATAACTTCCCGCCCGCCAAACCAAATAATAATGGTCAAACCGATAGCGGCCAGAAACTCTACCAATGACACCAAAATTGCACTAAAGCGCTGGGCTTTTAATAAATCACTGGCAGCCTGCTGAATCTTATCGCTAAATTTTCTGTATTCATAATCTTCCCGGACATAACTCTGCACAACAATGACCGATACTAAGGATTGCTGAATAATAGCAGTAACTTTAGCTAAAGCATGTTCCACAAGCACTCCCAATTTCCCAATTTTATTATTGAAAAAACTAATGGCGACAATAATAAACGGCAACGTGGCAAATGTCACCATAGCCAATTCCCAATCAAAGTAAATCATAATTGCCATAATCGCGAGCAAATTAAGTGACTCAACAATAACATCCGGAATCCCTACAGTAACTGCCTGTTGAATAAATAATAGATCATTGGTGAAGAGAGAAATAAGCTCTCCCGAAGAAGTCTTCATAAAATAAGCATAATCTAATGATTGCAACTTAGCGAACATATCCTGACGCAGTTTAGCCATCATCTTATTGCCTGCTTTAGCCATACAATATCCATAAAAATAAGAAAATAGCCCCCGGAAGAAATATAATATTGCAATACTAGCAGTAATCAGATGTAGAAAATTAATATTGCGTCCGGCCAGCGCATCATCAATAAGTAACTTGACGACCAAAGGCGCTGCTAAACCAGCTAAACTTGCAACACAAAAACAAACTATTGCAGTTAAAGCCAATAGCCAGAAGGGAACTATAAACTTTCTCCAATAAAAACTAAACATAATATATCCCCACTATAATACGGTTTTACTTAACCATTTATATTGTCGCAGTTACTATAATAAAATACAATAGTAAATTTTTATCTAGGCATAAAAATGGGAAGGCTGCAAACGCCTTCCCCTCTAAATTTACATCACCCGGCGGGCGCCAATGTAGCGTGGACCCCAGTAGCTACTATCCAGACTATCAACTCTTACACCGCTACTAGATGTAGCACTGATAAATCTACCATCACCAATATAGATACCGCTGTGAGATGCGCCTGAATCATAGGTGCTAAAGAACACCAAATCTCCAGGTTGAAGACGATTGTAGGACACATGCCTTCCAACTTCAAATTGTTCATCCGCCATACGCGGCAAGTAAATGCCACTTTGTGCAAAAACATAGCGAGTAAAGCCGGAGCAATCGAAGCCGCCAGGACTTGTCCCACCAAACACATAAGGTACACCTCTGTAATGCAGGGCAGTTTGTATAATGCGCCTAACCGTAGCAGTGGAAGAATCACGGCTTGCTGGAATATCCCTTCCCATCAGTGCACGATAGGTTTCGGCTCCAATCACGCCATCTGATTCAAGGCCACGTGATTTTTGAAAAGCTTTAACAGCATTCACTGTTAGGTTTCCAAAATCGCCATCGGCTGTACCGACATTAAAACCCAGATTATTAAGCTGAGCTTGAATAGCGGCTACATCCTCGCCCTGATCGCCAGCCTCATATGTACCAGAAGCATGAGCCAAAGTAGCAGTCCCACAAAAGAGGCATAAAGCGACAATAAACCCGAAAAACTTTTGCAAATTGTTTTCTCCTCTCACTGGCCTCCGAGGTTAGCTGACGGATTAGGGTTGCAGGCACCCCACTCGAAAAACTTACGCTTTCCAAGTTTCACCCCCATAAAGTGGTTCCCCCGTACCTGAGCTGGATTCGGCTTTCTACAACGCTCAACAATATTTATTCGTCTTAAACTCAAAAAATCCTTCCCACACTCACATTTTTTTACATTAGATCTTATATTACGCTTGCCCCAAACCTCACTCAAGCATTTTCTTTGTCTTTTTGCTGACTAATTTCAGCCCGCAGCCAATAGAGCGGCCGCTGTTTTACTTCTTCAAATATCCGGCCAACATACTCGCCAATAATTCCAATTCCCGCCAATTGCAATCCGCCAAGCAGTAATATACTCGCGCTTATTGTCGCCCAACCAGGAACAGCTTCTGTAGTAAAGAGTTTTATATAGAGAACATGCAGTGTCAAAACAATACTACCAAATCCCAAAATAATACCTAGGTAAAATGCAAATCTTAGCGGTGCTTTAGAATAAGCCGTAATCCCATCAAGCGCAAAATGCAGCATTTTTTTAAAGGAAAACTTAGATTGTCCGGCAAATCGCTTAGGAGCAACAAATTCAATGTTAGTTTGACGATAGCCAATCGCGCTAATCATACCGCGAATAAACCTAGCCCGTTCCCGAAACCGCCGGAAACTATCCACTACCTGCTTGTCCAGCAGCCTAAAATCAGAACCGCCTTCGGTAACCTGAATATTTGACATGGCATTCATCAGTTTATAAAACAGACCGGATGTAACGCTTTTAAACCAGGATGCACCTTCCGTATTTATCCTAACAGTTTGAACAACCTGGAAACCTTCCTCCCATTTTTCAATTAAGACTGGCAACATTTCAGGCGGATGCTGCATATCTCCGTCCATGGTAATTACTGCGTGGCCGTGTGCATGATCCAAGCCGCAAGTTAGGGCGACCTGATGGCCAAAGTTACGTGCCATAATAAGTGCCTTCACCCGTTTATCTGCATAAGCCAAGCGCTCTAAAATAAGCGGCGTAGCATCACGCGAACCATCATCAACAAAAACAAGTTCAAAACTATATGCCATTTGTTCCATGTATTTAACAACTTCCTGATAGAAGTTGTCAATATTGTCTTGCTCATTATATACCGGCACAACAATCGATATTAACCGCTCATTAAAAACCATTTGGTATTCCGTCCTCCTTTTCACCTTTATATTATTACATCGCCAACATGTGATTGCAATTAAATTCTACAAAATCGTTACTATCAATAAAATTGCCCCAAAAGCAATCAACTGCAGGCATATATTCATGGCATCAATAATAAAGTCTGCTTTGCCATACAAAGCAGACTTTATTATTCGAATGTGATAGGTTACTCTTTCAAGCCCTTATAGCTTGATGTCCTGACGTAAAACTACCGCATCATGTAAGTAGACATGTTTAATATCTTGCTGCCCAAGATCAGTATTCCATAAAATCAATACACGAATACAAAGTGGTATCGCATCCGGGCACTCAATTTCCTGTGTCCCAAATAGCGGAACATGTGTCCAACCTACCCTTCTTGCGCCAGCGGCCGGGAAAGTTGCGTTCAGATCAGGAGTTGAACTAAATATAACTGCGCCAATATCCTCCGTATTCAGCCCGTTTTCCTGTTCAATCATTTCAAGAAGTTCTGCTACGCGTGCAAATATTTCCTCATGATTATTAGTTGTAACAGTTGTTGCGCCACGAATACCGCGTAACATAATCACCACTCCTACAGAAAGAATTAACCAATCTAACAGTATACAATATACGCACAAATTATTATTTTTCCTGCTAGTATTGTAAATTGTTTTGTCATTATTCCATTTTTGTCGACTTATTACAGCGGCAAGAATCACAATCATGACAACGCCACCAGCCGCATTCGGGGCAAACTGCGTCACATTGATTGAGTTCTATATATTGTCCTTGCTCATATTCTTTCCAGCAAAAAGTGGCTCCTGTTACCTTCTTTAACTTCACGCCCCGGGTATCTACCCAAATTTTTTGGTCAAAAATCGTAATTAATAACTCATGACAAGACTTTTCTTGATTATAGCGATAATCTTCGGCAGGAAATATCTCCGGTTCTTCTCTTAGGGTAATGATAACAAAGAGAACACGGTAGTTCAAAACCCCACCTCCCGCATTTGTAAATTACTATGTGTGCGGCAAGCAGTTTATACCCCAAGAATCCAAAACGTCAATAACCTTCCCCACAGTCTGCTCCATAGTTGAGTGCACAACTGGACTTAGTTCAAGACCAACATCAATGACTGCCGGTTGAACTCCCAAAATAACAACCTGTCTTACCGGTTTTTCTAACAGTTGTAATGTTGTTAACACATCCTGAATTCCTAATTCGTGCATAGATACTTTTTTCTTAAAATAATTATTGACTTCCTCATTAGTGAACTGATAAAACTTTCCAGGCAGACCATCGCCATTTATAGCGTCAATTATCAGCAGACGATCTGCCCCATCAATAAAGCGCAGCAACTCCATTCCCAGCGTGCCGCCATCAAGTAACTGCACATTGTTGGGGAACATATAGCTCCGGCTAATTTCTTCAATAACCCGGACACCAAACCCCTCATCCTGCATTAGAATATTGCCAACACCTAGAACAACAATATGCTCCATGAGTAAAATCTCCTATTTCGCCTTGCATTTCTTAGTTTCTATTATATCTCCAATATCGTCAGGGTCTTCCTCCATATATTTGATACCCGAAAACATAGCCGATATCTCGCCGCCTTTTTCTGTAAAATCGGCTCTGATGGCCATATATACATGCACAATGACAAACAAAATAATAAACCAGGCAACAAAGTGATGAATCAGGTGTACAACATATTCATTGACCAACCAGTTGTTGAAGGGACCAAACACCTTTGCCAAAAATCGGTTGGGCTCAACCATATAGTACATGGCAAAACCGGTTACGATCTCAATTAAAAACATGAAATACACTGCCAAATAACCTGATCTGGCCAATGAATTTCTTAAATAGGGTCGATGTTTTCCGCGCAAAAACATATAATGCAGTTGAGTATCCATAATCCCTGTCCAGTATAGCTTTGTCCATAGTTTGGGAAGCAACCTGTCGCCAGGATTAATTACAAAGCCGTAAATTCGCGGAATAAAGGAGATAACAAAGATATAGGCAGCAATAAAATGAATATACCGTATCGTCTCCATTGAAAAAATGTTATTAACGGCAAATGTAGGCTCTATTCCCTGTGTCCCCTGGAAGAAGGGGTTACCAATGTATAGCCCGGTAACAAACAGAATAAATACACATATTACCATAATCCAGTGGAAAATCCGTGTCCATGGGCTAAAAAGGTAATATGGTTTCATAGCTCCTTGACGCATGACCGGTATCCTCCTTTTCTATAAATACGGGTCTGTGCGGACTACTGTAATTTCTTTGCCCTTATTGTCATATAGATGAGTAGCACAGGCCAAGCATGGGTCAAAAGAGTGAATAACCCGTAATATTTCAAGCGGTTTTTCGGCAATCTTTACCTTGGTTGCGATCATGCTGGCTTCGTATGCACCATAACCTGCTTTGCCATCTCGGGGACAAGCATTCCAGGTAGAGGGAACAATCGCCTGATAGTTGTCAATTTTTCCATTTTTGATGGTTATCCAGTGACTTAGGCCACCGCGCGGTGCCTCGTGAAGTCCAACACCTTTTGCCTCTTTGGGCCAAGTTGCCGGATCCCACTTCGCCATATTTGCCACTGTAGTGTCACCAGCTTTGATATTATTTATCAGCTTATCAAAAAAGTATTTATTTATATAGGCACTTAACTGCGCATCCAACCCACGGACAGCTGTCCGCCCCACCGTGGTCGGCATCCAGGTTTCCGGCGGTAAATTAAGCAGCCTCGAAACACCATCAATTTGCTCGACCATCAGCTTTTCTGCCCAAGTTGGCTGCTGAATAATGCCCTGTTTAACCTTAGTATATACAACAATATACTTAGCCAGTGGCCCAACCTCAGCCATTTTACCATTCCATTTGGGAGTCTTAACCCAGGAGTACTTTCCGGTTTCGTCAAGGTATTTCCAATTCGTCTTGGTGCCTTCCTTAGGCCCAGTATATTGCGGTGCAGTAACACCATCCCAAGGATGAATATCTTTATTTGCTTCGGGATAATTGTACCAAGCATGTTCAACACCTTCAGCCAATACATTAGGGTCACTTAGATCTTTGCCTTCAAGTGGATAGAAGGAAGCTTTTGTCACACCTTGGCTAAAGTTTTCAACAACGCCACTAGAATTAACTAACAAGTTTTTAAAATAATCACCATTGGCAACACCATTATATCGTTCTTCCGGAAATTCCCCGAAGGATAATACTCGCTGTCCAGCTAGACCGCCTCCGTCTACATAGCCAGCCTTAACAAACAAATCGCCAATTGCCAATAAATCAGGAATATAAAAATTATTCACTAAGTCAATACCTAGATTAATCGAGGTATCAACAAGCGCTAACCGTTCGGTGTTAACAGGAGCATTCATGTCATTTAGCGAAATAGAGCAGGGCATTCCTCCAACAACGTAGTGTGGATGCGGATTTTTTCCACCAAAAACCAGATGCGAGTACACCAATTCCCGCTGGCGGTCAAGTATATTCAAATAATGAGATACTGCCATAAGGTGAGCTTCTGGCGGTAATACATCGTAATCTGGATGTTCCCAATAATGTCCGGCAAAGATACCCAGTTGTCCACTTTCAACAATAGCCTTAATTTTATTTTGAATTTCCCTAAAATATGCAGTAGTCGCTTTAGGGAAATCCTTGGGATAGGCACTTGTAGCAAAGCTTACAGGTCCTTCCAACTTAAGACTGTATTTTTCCAAGACAGTATTTTGGAGAGCAGCGGTAGCCGCTGGATCAGCTTTGAGCGCAGCAACCGGACTTACCCAGTCTAGTGCATGTAAGTGGTAAAAATGCACAATATGATCCTGTACCATTTGAGAAGCAGCAATTATATTACGAATATAGTTGGCATTTTTGGGAATTTCAATACCTAGTGCATCTTCAACTGCCCTCAGACAACCTAAAGCATGTACAGTAGTACATACGCCGCAAATGCGTTGGGCAAACAACCACGCATCCCGCGGGTCCCGTCCCTTCAATATCAATTCAATCCCTCGCCACGCGGTGCCACTGGATAGTGCATCCTCGACTTTACCTGTAGACTCATCTACTTTAATCTCAACCCGAAGATGGCCCTCAATTCTGTTGATTGGGTCAACAACGATTCGTTTCATCTACGCCGTTCCTCCTCGTCCACTATTCATTTTGACCGCGCTCAGGCTTTGATTCCTCATTGCCTTGCTGTTCTTTATCCGCCTTAGCTTCATGTTGCTTATGTTGAATATACGAAGCTATACCATGCGTAACTACGCCGGCAGTAGTCACGCCAGCTAAGATTGCACCGACTTTGTCAGCGTTAACAATAGTATTAGGAACCGGAATATTGGGTAACCGCTCATAAAAAGGATCATTATCCCAAAAATTCTTGGCAGCACAGGCCACGCAGGGTGCACCTGACTGAATAGGATAACTCATTCCATTCCACCAGCGCATATTGCCACAGGAGTTGTAAGCCTCCGGTCCCCTGCAGCCAACTTTATACAGACACCAGCCAGCTTTACTGGCAATATCGTCAAATTTCTCAACAAACATACCGGAATCAAAAAATGGTCGCCGGTAACAGGTATCGTGAATCCTATTTCCAAAAAATTGTTTGGGCCGCCCCTGGCTATCAACAGGCGGTAACTGACCAAATAAGACATAGTGCATAATAGTGCCTGTCAGTACTTCCGGAATAGGCGGACAGCCCGGAACTTTGATAATCGGCTTACCGCTAATTACCTCACTAACAGCTACTGATTTAGTAGGATTGGGCCTTGCGGCCTGGATACCACCCCAGGCAGCGCAAGAGCCATTCTCAATAATGGCAGCAGCACCTTTTGCCACATGCTTCAATGTCTCAATAATGGGCTTGCCACCTACCATACAATAAATGCCGTTTTCCGCTTCCGGAACAGCGCCTTCAAAGATCAAAAGATACTGACCGTTATATTTCTTTATGGTTTCCTCTAGATGATGCTCTAGCGGCTCACCAGCGGCCGCAGCTAATACATCCATATATTCAAGAGCAATCATATTGAGTACTAGGTCTGATGCCAAAGGTGACTGAGACCGGATAAAAGCTTCGTCACAACCGGTACATTCATGTCCATGGAGCCAAATCACTGGCACCAGCGGTTTTTTCTCAGCTGCCTCTATAACTTGCGGTAGTAGTTCAGTAGATAAACCCATGATGCTAGTCAAGGCCACACATGTTTTGAGGAAATCACGCCTACTAATGTTCTTTCTTTGAAATAATTCCCAAAGAGTATCCCGCTTTTCCATAGTCGCCCCCCTAAAAAATGAACTGCTTAATAATCCTTAATTTGGTATTCTGCTTTTCTTTCAACTTTCCTGTCATACTTTTCAGAAAATATGTTTTTTTTTACACTCAGTCACGCATCTTGAGATTCCTACGCGATAAGGCGATATGCTGCGAACGCCGCTTGCCAATCTCATCCTAAGAACAATCCCATTCTCGCTCTAACTATTTGACTTTATTAGATTTCCATTCTTGGAAAGGTTTATGCCAAAAAGAAAGAAAAGGATTGCCCCATTTGTTAGCAATCCCTTCTTCTTAATTTTATTCACGATTTCCCCGGTTACACCAGGGTTCTTCCGCAAGATAATCTCCATCCGAGTAATAGTACGCTCTAGCGCGGCAACCGCCACATAAGCTATCAAAACCGCAGGAACCGCAACCACCCTTAAGCGGCTCATGACGAAGCTCGTTAAACACTTGGCTGTCCTGCCAGATAGTATCAAAGGCTGTCTCCCGCACATTCCCAACTTTCAGTGGCAGATACGGGCAAGGCTGAACATCACCATTAGGTAGTATTACACAATATGATGTCCCGGCCAGGCAACCGCGGGTATATCGCATGGGTACGCCTCTTTCTTTGGCAATCCGCATGAACTGGGGCGCACAGGTTGGCTTTATCTCTATAGAAGCAGTAGTCTGTTTGTCAATAATACGGTTCAACACGGCTTCATATTGATTTGTTTTAAGCGTTGTTTCTTCAATGTCCTTTCCCCGGCCGGCCGGCACCAGGAAAAATATATGGTGGGCAACAGCGCCAAGCTCAACAGCCAAGTCAGTAATATCAGTCACTTCCTGTTCATTCCAGTTAGTGACTGTAGTATGGATCTGAAACGGCAAACCGGCTTCCCGGCATTCTCTAATGCCAGCCATAGTTTGCTGCCAGGCACCCTTTACACCCCGGAAGGTATCATGGCGCTCGGCATCACAACTATCCACACTGATACCGGCACACATTAAACCTGCTGCTTTAAGTTTTGTCGGCACATCACCTGTAAGTAGAATACCGTTAGTGCCAAGAACCGGTCGAAGACCTACAGCTCTGGCATGTGTCATAAGTTCGTAAATATCAGGACGAAGCATCGGTTCTCCGCCGCTTAATATCATAATCTTAAAACCGGCTTTGGCAATCTCGTTAAGCAGTTTTTTGCCTTCGGCAGTGCTTAGCTCGTCAGCCCTTTTAGCACCGGCATCACGATAACAATGGACACAGCTAATATTGCACTGCTGGGTAGTATTCCATGAGATAATCATTCAATTACTCCTTGTAATCAGCAAGATAACAGGCCGGATCTTCACCCCACATGTCACCTGACATAGCTTCTGCCCTTATCCGGCAGCCGCCGCAAAAATCTTTATACCGACACTCACCGCAGCGACCAGAAATATAGCTCGATTTATCCCGAAGCTTGCACAAGAATTCGTCTTGTGTATTATTCCAAATTTGACTCAAAGGCTGCTTGCGCACATTCCCCAGTGTTTTATGGCCCCAAAACTGACAAGCATGCACATTGCCCTGCGGGTCGACATTAGCCATTTTTTGGCCGGCTGAACATCCGCCATGCATAGCTAACAATTCCTTAATTTCAGGCACACGTTCAGGCTGGGTACGTTCAAAATATTGTAAAATATGAATGCCATCGGCATGATTATCTGTAGTTAGAATCTCAACTTCAATACCCCGCTTATGGAAATCCAGTGTCCGTTCAATCAAGAGTTCTATTGTTTGACGCTTTTGTTCTGGCGTAGTGTCAAGTTCCGCCATCTCCTTGCCACGTCCGGCATATACCAAATGATACATACAAAAACGGGGGATTTTTTCGCGTTCAACAATATCAAGAATATCAGATAAAGTATCATAATTAAGTTTGTTTACTGTAAAACGGATCCCTGTCTTGTTGCCTGCGGCAATTGAGTTACGAATACCAGTAAGCGTTTCTTGAAATGCACCCTTTTTACCACGGAAGTAATCATGTACTTCTTCGGTACCATCCAGGCTGACACCAACATACTGGAAGCCGGTAGCTTTAATACGCTGAGCCATTTCAGGCGTAATTAAGGTGCCATTTGTTGAAATCACCGGACGAATTCCCTTTTCAATAGTGTATGCGCCCAATTCAAACAAATCGCGGCGAACAAGTGGCTCGCCACCCGAGAATAAAAGCACCGGCACTTTCATTGTAGCCAGATCGTCAATAAAAGCTTTGGCTTCCGCAGTGGTAAACTCGCCTGCATATTCATGGTCTTCAGCATTAATATAGCAGTGCTGACAACTCAGATTGCAACGATTGGTCGAATTCCATACAACGATGGGCGTGGCATCTGAGGAAAATTGAAGCATCTGGGGCGGCAAATTCTGGGAACTGCGACCATATTTTACTATGTCCGATACGGTAGCAGTGCCGCAAAGTAATTTAGTACAACCTATCATCTTTATTTATGTCTCCTTCGGATTTAAGTTTAATGATAATTTCGACATGTTTGAATATCTTCCCTGCTGACTCTCCAAACTTTCCTGTCTCCAAGCTATATATCAAAGAAGTCTCAGGTAGCCCGAAGCACCTAATACCCTGCAAAAATGTCTTTCACGTCAGAATATGTTAGGCAGCAGGTCTATTTGAAACGCTTATCGGCATAACTTCCCTAAAGCGCTTATCAATTGTAGCATTAATGGTTTTCGCTTTGGTTACTGCCTCTATCAGGCAGTCCCGTAGTGGAATTTGAGTATCCAGAATATGCGTGCCCTGGCTAAACATACTAAAACCATCACCGCCTTGGGCCATGAAGTCATTTGTCACAACTTTATAAGTCTTCGCTAGGATCAAGTTGCTGCCATCGTGTAAGGTTACTCTGGCAATTTTCTTATTGGCTGGCAGTGATTCATCATACTCAATACTAAGACCTGAAAACTGCACCATCCCGATCTGCTTATTATAAATTCCATGTTCAAGCACCGCTAGGACTTGTTTTCCGGTTAGTTCTACAGTAACTAAGGTATTATCAAACGGCACAACTTGGTATAGGTTCCCCAAGGTTATCGTTCCGGCAGGAATACTGGCCCGTAGACCTCCGCCATTCTCAAAAGCAATATCTGCATTAGCTTTGTGGCGCATAGTATCTGTTACCCACTGACCCAGCACAGAATGAGTAAATTTTTCATGTTCCAATCGATGAGTTGCATAACCAATTACTTTGTCTTTTACAGGAGCTACTTCTTGCTGCACCTTATCAACAATCTCCTGTACCGCTTTATCAGCAACCAAAGTGTTTGCTGATAACTCAATCACTTCGCCCTCTGCACTTACTACCTTCCTGTCGCTTTTAGTAAAGGTAAATGATAGCTTGCCAACAGCCCGTCCATTGTATGCTGCTTGAACAATAGGTATTGAATTCACGGCACCTGATACTTTCCTATGCGAATGACCTGAAATAATAGCGTTAATACCATCAACCTGTTGAGCCAAATCGGCCGCTTCACCAGTAACCTGCTGCGACAACATATCCATTTCACTACCCAAGTGCGACAATACGATGATAATATCGGCGCCTTGCTGTTTTAACTCAGGAATAAGCTGGTTTACTGTCTTGGCGGGATCAGTAAATATATAGTTTTTGCTATATTTGGGATTAGTCTTATAAGCGGTTTCCGGAGTGGCCAAACCGATTATTGCAATTTTTATCCCGCTTTTTTCGACTACCGTATATGGTTTGACAAAGCTCGCAACCTGACCAGTAGTTTTATCAACAATATTGGCAGCGAGATAGGGGAAATTTGATTGCGCTATGCGTTCTTTCAGTACCTGGATGCCCCAATCAAACTCATGATTGCCAATAGCCATCGCCGCAAATGTAAGTTCGTTCATTGCTTCAACTACCGGTTTACCATAGAGCATATTGGATTCAGGCGTCCCTTGAAACATATCCCCGGCGCTTATAATAATTGTTCCTGTTGGATTCTTAGCCACCTCTTCCCGTAAAAAAGCAGCTAATTTGGCCATGCCGGGATTCTTGCCATTCTCGGACAAGGCACCATGGAAATCATTTACAGTGAGAATATCGATTACTTCTTGTTCATTTGTTTCTCCCGCTGAAGAAACTGATGGTAAAAAAGCTATTAGACTGATACATATGATACCAATAAGTACAAGTACTTTCCTAGTAACCACTAAATTTTCTCTCTCCTTTCTTTATGTAGTTTTAATTATGACAAAATTTCCATATAAATACAAGGCACATGTAATAAAAACTAAGACCCCCGAAAAATTCCGGGAGTCTTAGTTTTATAGTGCCTTTTCTAATATATCACTGATATCTTTTTGCGGACGATAACCGGTAATACGACCAACTTCACTGCCGCCTTTGAAAACCACTAATGTAGGAATGCTCATTACATTGTAGTGACTGGCAAGATCTTGCTGCTCATCAACATTAACCTTAGCAACAATTGCCCGTCCCTCAAAATTTCGGGCTACAGCCTCCACTTCCGGCGCTACCATTTTGCATGGTCCGCACCAAGGTGCCCAGAAATCCACTAGAGCAGGTTTGTCCGACTTAAGTACAGCCTCATTGAACTCTGTCACATTTGTAATGGTTAGCATACTTATTTGTTCGCCTCCTCATATTAATGATTCTATTATCCCCTATTTGACAACAATATTAACCAGTTTCTGTGGCACTGATATTACTTTTACAAGTGTTTTTCCAGCGATAAGTTCCTGAACCTTTTGCTGCTCAAGTGCGGTTTTCTCAAGTTCTTTGGCAGTAAGTCCCACTGGAACAACGACTTTATCGCGAACCTTCCCATTAATCTGAAGTACAATCTCAACTTCTTCCACTTCTAGTGCAGCTGCGTCAAAGCTAGGCCAAAATTGTTTATGAACACTGCCTTCGGCAATAGTCTCTTGCCATAGTTCCTCCGCAATATGAGGTGCAAACGGCGCAAGCATTTTCAGCAGCCCTGCTACCACCTCGCGTGCCAATGTTACACTTGGTGTTACGCCCTGCTCTTTGAGAGCATACATAGCATTAACCAGTTCCATAATGGCGCTGATGGCTGTATTGAAATTGAAGCGCTGACCAATGTCCTCGGTAACCCGTTTGATAGTTACATGCAGGATACGGCGAAGCTCCTTCTCGGCTTTAGTAAGTTCTGTAGCTTCGTCACTTGCCGGGGTTTTAATTAATGGCACGTAGTGCTCAATAATCCGCCACAAGCGACCTAAGAAACGATACGCACCTTCTACACCTTGATCGTTCCACTCCAGATCCCGTTCAGGCGGAGCAGCAAATAGGATAAATAGTCTGGCTGTGTCTGCACCATATTTGCTAATAATTTCTTCAGGAGAAACTACATTGCCTTTGGATTTAGACATTTTAGCTCCGTCTTTGATAACCATTCCCTGTGTCAGCAGGTTTTTAAATGGCTCATTGACATTAACAAGCCCAGCATCTTTTAGCACTTTGGTGAAGAAACGGGAATATAAAAGATGTAAAATAGCGTGTTCAATGCCGCCAATATATTGGTCAACAGGCATCCAATAATTTGCTTTACTAGGATCAAACGGCTCTTCAACACTATGCGGGCTAGTATAACGGAAATAATACCAGGACGAACAAATAAAGGTATCCATCGTGTCGGTTTCGCGTCGTGCTTTCCCACCACACTTAGGACATGTGCAATTAATAAAATCATCTGCTTTAGCCAGTGGCGATACTGACCCGCTCGCAAAATCAACATTTTCAGGCAAAAGAACCGGGAGTTGATCTTTTGGCACAGGAACCGTGCCACACTCTGGGCAATACACAATAGGAATGGGCGCACCCCAGTACCGCTGACGGGAAATGAGCCAATCGCGCAGCCGGTAATTAACTCGTCGCTTACCAATGCCTTGTTTTTCAAACCACTCGGCAATTTTCACCTTGCCGGTTTCGTTATCAAGACCATTGAATTCTCCAGAGTTTATCATAATACCCTGGCCACCATAAGCTCCGCTCATATCACCAATGGAAAGTTCTTTATCATTAGGTTGAATTACAACCTTTTTAGGTAATCCATATTTTCCGGCAAATACCCAGTCACGTTCATCATGCGCAGGTACACCCATGACTGCACCTGTACCGTATTCCACCAATACATAATTGGCAATCCAAATCGGCACTTGTTCACCTGTAAACGGATGAAGTGCATAAGCACCGGTAAAAATACCTTCTTTTTCAGTCTCATTGGAAGTCCGAGCAATATCGCTTTGATTGCGAACCCGTTCGATAAAAGCCCTGACATCCGCTTCTTCCGGCTTGCCATTAATAAGTTTGTCCACTAGTGTATGTTCCGGTGCCAACACAATATAGCTAACACCAAAGACAGTGTCCTGGCGGGTAGTATATACAGGAATTTTATCATTAATCTCAGGTACATCAAAGCTGAACTCAGCACCTTCACTGCGACCAATCCAGTTTTCTTGCATCGTTTTGACGCGTTCAGGCCAGCCTTTGAGTTCAGTTAAGTCAGCTAAGAGTCGGTCAGCATACTCTGTTATTTTCAGAAACCATTGTTCCAGGTCTTTTTTTACAACAACCGAGTCGCAACGCCAACAGCGGCCATCGACCACTTGTTCATTAGCAAGTACGGTATTGCAGTCATTACACCAGTTTACCGCCGCTTTCTTTTTATACGCCAAACCACGTTCAAAAAACAGCAGAAATAACCACTGCGTCCAGTGATAATAATTAGGATGGCAGGTAGCTACTTCGCAGTCCCAGTCATATGATAAACCCAGTTCTTGCTGCTGTCGGCGCATATTAGCAATATTATCCCAAGTCCAAGACGAAGGATGAATACCATTCTTGATAGCAGCATTTTCGGCAGGCATGCCAAAAGCATCCCAGCCCATGGGGTGCAGTACATTATAGCCTTGCATTACTTTAAATCTGGCAATAACATCGCCGATCGAATAATTGCGTACATGACCCATGTGCAAATTCCCGGACGGATAAGGGAACATTTCCAGCACATAGTATTCTGGCCTCTGGCGGTTAATAGTTGTGCTAAACGCATTGTTTTCGCCCCAGTTTTTTTGCCATTTGTTTTCAATCTCATGCGGCGTGTATTTCTCGTTCATCGAGTAATCCCCCTCGGATAAATAGTTCAGAAAATACGGCTTACGCCGAACCACTAACGAAAGCAGCAACCGATGTTACACATACAGGGTATAAAAAAATCCCGTGGCTAACGCCAGGGACGAGATTCTCGCGGTACCACCCTGTTTGACGACAATAGTCATCCACTCTTTGCCAAGTAACGCCGGCTTGCGTCAACTGCTACTACAAGTTCACAGTCACTCCTCAGCAGTGAGTTCAGCTATCACCCAGATTGGCTCGCATTCACCGCCAACTTTCTGAACTGTCCTATTAAGCTTACTATTCTGCCTCTTTAGATTTGCATATTCCATTATATAGTACCAAATTATAAAAGTCAACTTATATCCTACGTACTAAAAGCTGTTCTATATCAAGTTAATAGTCATACAATAGTTTATAAGGAGGTGCGTCATGTATAAGCTTATTATCGGCAATGTAAGAGTAACTGTTGATGATGACAGTATTAAGCGGGAGCAGGCTGCCGCTTATGCCAAACAGGCTATTTCGGCTGCCAGCCAACAAGGCAAACTTCTTTCCCTTGTTGAGCTTAGCACCGGTCCGGACGGCATAGAGGTTGCTACTACGGAGAAAGCCGGTTGCCGTATGATCAGAAAAACCATCAAGCAAAGTATGATTGACGGAATCTTGGATGCCACTAAAGAAAAATTGTACCCTTCAGGAACATTTTCCCAAAAGGATTCATGGTTTGATGGCGAAACTGGGCAAGAATGGCGAGGACAAGAGTGCGAGTTAGCACGAGAAAACATTCTGAAAGCTCTGGAAGAATGGGCTTCATCGCAGAAGTAACAAGTTACATAAAAACTGCATTTGGCTTGTATCAGCTTCAAAACAGCACTGATAATGAATAAATAAGGGATGCTTATAAAATGCATCCCTTATTTATTCATTGTTTTTAGTCTACATCAAAATCTTCTGATTTAAAATTACTATAGAATCGTCCTTTATGTGCGGTAAACTTTAATACACAATAATCGGGGTCAGTTACACCTAAAGGATAATACATTGTATCCCCTTCTTGCCAAATCATTTCTTTTGAATGACTATCTTCAAGTACTTCCATCATCCCCATCAACATTACGCCTCGGAAAAAGCGTCTATCACAAAAGTATATACATGCCTTTGCATTTTCCCTATATTGTCTCACTCTCATAGACGAAGTGTTGGAAGTAAAATAAAAGCACTTAATTTCTTCTCTTTTTCGTGGCGGCAACATAGCTTTCATATTTGGAAATCCATCACTATCTATAGAGCCAATAAAAGAAACACCAGCTTTGTCTATTAAATTACCTATCGTTTGTTCGGCATTTTTCATCATTCAGATACCCTCCAGTACAAAATTACTTGTGCAAGTATTGCTATGTAAATAGTAACATTTAGCAAACAGACAGTAAATTACACACTTTTTTGTGGGTACCTAGCTTACATTATTCAATTAATCCTCTAGCCTTTAAAATATCTTCCATCCCATTATCCAGCATGAGCTCAATACCTATTTGTTGCATAACGGTAATAGCATCAAGCATCTTTTTCCCACGTTCTGTCAAGAAATATTCAACCTTTAAAGGATATCCTTCAAAGGCCTTTTTATTTATCATACCAAAATCTATAAGTTCTTTTAGTTGCTCTAAAAGCATTTTCTGACTAATACCCTGTATGTTTTTCTCGAGACATGCAAGTGATGTATTACCAAGTCGTAGTTGCCATAATATAATCGGTTTCCATTTACCCTTCGTTATATCATGTGTAAGTTCTAATGGGCAAGTGTACGCTTCTCTTACTTTCAATGTATTCCCCCCTTATAGAGCAAATATATGATTTTAAAAATGCCACTTACAACAATGTTACTATCTGTTTCAATAATAAAATTAAAATTTCCTGCTAAAGTATAGAAATAGCAACTTGCTTTTATAAGCTAGCCCGCCTAACAGTATGGATAATCCTTTATCAGCTTAGTATCACAGCGGTCAACTAATACATAACCATACTTTGTGGCATAGTATTGACGATGTTTAGCAATATTTGCTACGAGATTTAAGAAAACATCAATTTCCTGGAGATTGTTATATATCCCAAAGCTAATCCGAGTCAGTCCAGGTATGGTTTTATCATCGTGCTTCTGATAGTAGTCAATTTCTTCATCACTTATGTTCAGTAATTTCTCTACATAGGGATGGGCGCAGAATAAACCGTTACGCACGGCAATGCCAGCCTCCTGTGACAATATTTCAGCAACTTGGCTATGGTGCAAACCCTCCAGTGTAAAAGATATTAGGCTCACTCGCTCTTCCAGTGTATTGCAGCTACTATATAGCCTAATCCCCGGAATTGCAGACAACCCACCTATGGCATAACCAATCAATTCTCGTTCGTGCTGGTAAATATTCTTCATACTTAACTCATTTAATGTCTTTATTGCCGCTGTAAGCGCTATTACTCCCATCATATTTGGTGTTCCGGCTTCATATTTTGCAGGCGCCGCCTCCCATTCAATCACTTGCTGAGATACCAAACCAACAGCTCCACCGCCTTGATAAACCGGCATAGCCCTGTCAAAAACTTCTTTTGGTCCAATGAGTACTCCAGTACCAAAAGGAGCATACATTTTGTGTGCAGAAAAAACCAAATAATCAATGTGTTCCGGTGAATTATACGGTTTCATGTCAACAGGCATATGGGGCACCCACTGAGCCCCATCTACCAGAATCTTGGCTCCGTACTGATGAGCCAGCGCCGCAATCTTATTTATTGGATTAATATACCCACTAACATTGGAGGCACCGGTCACAGTTACAAGTGTACTTCTGCCTCTATATTTCTGGAGTTTTTCTCCCAGGTCTTTTAAGGACAATCTCCCAGACTTAGTTAGGGTTATATAATCAAGCATGAATTTATCCCGCCAGGGCATATCATTAGCTAGGTGCTCCATATCTGTTGACAACACAACCTGCGTCTCTCCCAAAGCGGCAAGCGCATAGGCTACCATATTGATTGATTCTGTGGTATTCTTAGTAAAAATTACAGTATCGTGCTTATCTGCGTTAACAAAATTTCTTACCACTTCCCGCCCATACTCATAAAGTTCTGAACTAAGAATAGACTTATAGCCTTTACCACGATGAACCGAGGCATACCAAGGAGAAACCCGGGAAATTTCCTTGAGCACAGAACAAAACGGCGGCGTAGTAGCCGCATTATCAAAGTTAATGGCTGTAACATCCTTACCATTTGCTACTACTATCTTGGTTTCTGTTCCGGTCACTAAGTTCCGTAAATAGCCATTCGGCTTACTGTAGCTCATGTTATAACCCCGCTTTATATTATTCTGGCTATACACCATTCGTCGTCCCTATAATGTATGCTGAAGAAGAATACGTTGGGAATAACGATGCAGGATTTTTACATATAGCAGGATAAGTAGTACTAATTAGAAACCAACCCTGAAAGGAAACTCTGAATGTTATCAGATGAAATAATTAAGGCCGAAGCTGATTCTGGCACCTCCTATATGAGGGGCTGCCATTATTATTACAACAATTGCGTTGATAACTTGCATTTGTCGCGTCAGGATAATACCTTTGAAGCCCGGGTGCGCGGCCAATACTTCTATATCGTATCAATAACCTTTAACGGTCAACAAAAAATCAAGCATTACGTCTGCGATTGCCCTGCATTTCATAACCACAAAGGTGCCTGCAAGCATGTTGTTGCTGTATTAAAAGCCATTCAACATGGATGGTCAGAATACTTTGACACATTAAAGCGAGTACCACTAACACGATCCACACAAGAAATGCTCAACTTTTTTCAAAACCAAGCAACCGAAACGGTGCGAGCAAGCACTAGTCAAATATTAAAACTCATTCCTAGCTATGGTTTCCACTTGTACAATACCAGAAAAATAAGCTATTTAGAGTTTACCATTGGTATTGATCGCATGTATGTCCTAAAGGACATCCCTCAGCTACTTAATGCTTTAGCAACAAATCAAGAAATTATTTATGGAAAAAATTTAATTTTGAAACCTCAGGAAGTACTCTTCGATGATTTGTCATCGCTATTAATAAACATGCTACAACAAGCTTATAAAGAAGAAAAAGAGCGGATTTTTTGGAACTATCCTTCCTTTTCCAGTTCCGCTTCTCTTTCAGCCTTTAGCAATTCCCGGCAGTTTAAGCTTACGAATACAAATCTTATGCGTTTCTTTGCAGCCATGGGTTCCCAACCATTCTCCGCTGTAGTTAACGAACAAAAAATAACGAATGTCACAATTATTAACGGCAGACCACCCGTCAAGCTTGATGTAAAGAGTATCCCTGGTGGCTTAAGTCTAACCATGGATTTGACAAATGGAGTTTTTTACGGACTTGATTCTAATTTTCAATATATATATCACAATAAAACGATTTATCATGTAGATGTTGTTTTTTCACAATATATCAAACACTTGCTAAATTGCTTTAGCGAGAATCGAAAACCCGAATTACATATTCCGTCCACAGCAGTGTCAGAATTTGTATCTGCTACATTACCTGCACTTGAAACCATTGCATCTGTTACCATTGATTCAGCTGTATATAAGAACTATCACAAAAAGCAATTGCAAAAGCGAGTATATCTAGATAAATTTGCCGAAGGGATAAGTGCAAAAATCGAATTTTGCTATGGTGATGTGATTATCCCGCATAATATCAATACAAATCCGGAGCAAACAACTTCCGCTAACGAAAAATGGCTGCTGCGTTCAACCATTGAAGAAAATGAGTTAATAAATATTTTCCACCGGCATGGTTTTGTCTGGGCAACTGATAAACTGGTGTTAGCGGAAGAAGAAGCAACCTATTCATTTTTACAACAGGCTTTGCCGGAGCTTCAAGATATTGCTGAAATATTTTATTCAGACGATTTTAATAATATGAAAATCCAGCCACCAGGGAGAATTGCTGCTGGTGTAAGGCTGAATACAGATACCGACATGCTGGAGTTTTCCCTTGACCTTGAGGACATGTCCGCCAAGGAGCTAATCGAATTATTATCTGCTTATAAGCTTAAAAAGCGGTATCACCGCCTTCCCTCAGGTGCATTTATCCCGCTTGATTCTCCCGAGTTCCAAACAGCTGCCGGACTTATTGAAAAATTAGGTCTACGCCCTGCCGATATTGAGAAACAAATTATTGAATTACCTAAATATCGAGCTCTATACCTGGATAGCTTGGCAAGAGAGTCGGCTGACTTTTCCGTTGAAAGAAATAGCGCATTTAAACGCATGGTTCAAGATATCCGTGAACCACAAGATATTGAATACCCTGTTCCCTCCGGAATTCAAGGAAAACTACGCGATTATCAGAAAACAGGGGTAAAATGGCTTAAGTCACTAGCCCATTACGGTTTAGGCGGGATTCTCGCCGACGACATGGGGTTAGGAAAAACCCTACAGGTACTCACCTTTATTCTCGCAGAAAAAAAACAGTCCTCCGCACCCTCTCTAGTCATAGCACCAACATCACTGATATATAACTGGCAAGAGGAGGTACTAAAATTTGCACCAAGTCTAAAAGCAGTCGTTATCTCTGGACAACCAACCGAACGTGTAGAGCAGCTTAAGGATATCAACAACGCTGATTTAGTCATAACCTCCTATGCTCTGATAAAGCGGGATATCGAGTTTTATGAAAGCCGGAGCTTCCGTTACTGTTTTCTGGATGAGGCGCAACATATTAAAAACCCCAACACATTAAACGCAAAATCGGTGAAACAAATCAAAGCTAATAGCTATTTTGCCCTCACCGGCACCCCGATTGAAAATACACTGACAGAGTTATGGTCTATCTTTGATTTCCTCATGCCAGGCTATCTACGCACACACAAGGTTTTTGTTAATCGCTTTGAAATTCCCATTGTCAAAAACGGCGATGATCAAGCGCTACAGGAGTTAGGCCGCCATATAAAACCTTTTATTTTACGCCGCATGAAAAAGGCAGTTCTAAAAGAACTGCCTGAAAAAATCGAGAGTAAAATGGTTAACGAAATGACAACTGCCCAAACCAAGCTATACGCTGCCTGGCTCTTAAAGGCCAAGCAAGAGTTTGAAGAAGAAGTCAGCACCAAAGGTTTTGAAAAAAGTCAAATAAAAATATTATCATTATTAACCCGGCTTAGACAAATCTGTTGCCATCCTTCCTTATTTATTGAAAATTACCAAGATGGCAGTGGCAAGCTTGAGATGCTGCAGGAATTAGCAAAAGATGCTACCGACAGTGGTCATCGTATTTTACTATTCTCACAATTTACTGGCATGTTAGCCATAATTAAGCAAACACTGGCAGACATGAACATTGGCTATTACTATTTGGATGGAACAACCAAGGCAGAGGATCGCATAAAACTCGTTAATTCTTTTAACGCCGGCGAAAAAGAGGTTTTCCTCATTTCCCTCAAAGCAGGTGGTACTGGTCTTAATCTTACCGGCGCCGATATGGTTATTCACTATGACCCTTGGTGGAATCCAGCCGTCGAAGATCAGGCTACTGACCGTGCTTACCGGATCGGTCAAAAAAATTCTGTCCAAGTATATAAATTAATCACTAAAAATACTATTGAAGAAAAAATATATCTGCTGCAACAAAAAAAGAAAGAAATGATTGATTCCCTCATTAAACCTGGTGAAAACTTCCTTACCAAGATGAATGAAACTGAAATCAGAGAGCTATTTACTCTCTAATATAACGATCTTTCATTGCCTACAGCTTATTTATTTGCTATTCACTGCAATATTAGATAAAATATATTCCAGGCATTGCCACCAAAAACATATGAAGGATGCTTTATTTATGAAGATATTTGCCATAGCTGATACTCACTTATCAGGTCAACCGCCTGCTAAACCAATGAGCATTTTTGGCAGTCATTGGGATGGACATTGGGAAAAAATCAAAGCAAGTTGGCAAGAGCAAGTAGCCGCTGAAGATGTTGTCTTGCTTGCTGGTGACATCTCCTGGGCCATGAAACTACCGGACGCACTAATTGATTTAAATACCATTGCCGACTTGCCTGGCAGAAAAATCATGGTTCGCGGCAATCATGACTATTGGTGGCAGACAGTTAGTAAGATGGTCAAAGCAACCCACGGCAAGTTTGAGTTTCTTAATAATAGTTTCACTGTCGCCGGGGAGTGGGCTATTTGCGGCAGCCGCGGCTGGATATGCCCGGAAGATCCGCTATTTAAGTCAAAGGATCAGGCTATTTTTGACCGGGAACTTTTGCGCGTGGAAGCTTCGCTTAGCGCAGCCCGCATGGCAGGCTTTTCCCGGATCATTCTCATGCTTCACTTTCCTCCGTTCTATAACCATCAAGTAACAACAGGCTTTGCTAATCTAATTAACAGCTATCAGGTGGATACCTGTATATATGGTCATCTCCACAGTGAGTCAGCAATAAAAGCTGCCGCTACCGGCTTAATTAATGATACCACTTACCATCTGGTATCCTGTGATGCTTTGGCGTTTACTATAAAACAACTTATCTAAGGATATATGCCTTAGTAAAAAATGCCTGAGACTATTCTCACTGCCTTTGGCAGCTCCCATACTATTAATTGATAATGGAGGTTTCAACCTACTATGCATCAGTACCTCTTTTTTATTGGTGATTTTCCTATCCGTGCCTATGGTTTAATCTTAAGTCTGAGTATTATTCTAGCTACCGGTACCGCCTATTTTCTTGCCAAACAAGATGGCCGCTGGCACCAACATGTCCCGGACATTGGTATTTACTGTGGACTAGCCGGTATTGTCGGCGCACGGCTCTGGGATGTTTTCTTTTTTGACTGGGATTATTATCAGCATCATCTCCTGGAAATCCCCTTTGTCTGGCAGGGCGGCATGGCCATTCAGGGTGGTGTATTACTCGGAGCTCTTGCCGGTATTATCTACACCAAAATTCACAAAATCGACACTTGGGCCTTTGCTGATATTGTAGCCGCGCCAGCAGTTATCATGGGGCAGGCCATCGGCCGAATGGCCAATTTGATGAATGGCGATGCTTTTGGTCACCCTACCGGTGGTAATTTTGGCATTATCTATCCTTCGACCACCTTGGCTCATCAGGTCTATGGCGATAAACCCTTGTGGCCTGCTGAAGTTTGGGAAGGCCAGATTGATATTGTAATTTTTGTCCTGTTATTACTATTTCGGACAACCAATCATGCCAAAGGACAAGTTTTCATTCTTTACGCCATCCTCTATTCAACAGCCCGCTTTTTTTTGGAATTTCTCCGGGGAGACTACGGCACACTAATGTTTGGACTTAAATCAGCCCAACTTACCAGCCTGGCATTCATACTTATCGGGCTTATCCTGTTTATTTGGCAGGGTTATCACGCTGAACGCATTGGCCTGACAGACAATAAACAAAAATGATAAAAGGGGCCGTGTTGAAACGTAAGTTTCAGCGTGGCTCCTAAGTTATCTTAGAGGCTCTTGTCAGCATAACTTCGAATTGAATTCAGGTCAAATAAAAAAAGTCTACCACCTATGCGTTGGCGGTAGCTAATTTCCTCATATTATGGGCTAT
>JAEZVB010000088.1 GCA_023443285.1 Bacillota bacterium | reverse complement strand
ACCGAGGGCGTTAATGTTGTGCTCCTGGGGCGGGATGCTGAAGGTAAAAGCCGGATTGATTCTATTGATAGCAAGGGAAATAAGTTTATTCGTGAGATAATTGCGAATGGTATGCAGCCAGGTGGCGGTTATACTGATTACTGGTTTCCTAAACCAAATGAAAAAGAGGATTTGCCTAAACGCAGTTATACATTGTTATTTAAGCCTTATAACTGGGTTATTGGCACGGGAAATTGGGTCGATCATATCGAAAAGAATGTAATAAAAAAAGCAGAAGCAAACCAACGTAAGTTGATGTTTGATATAAGTATTGCGGTCTTAATTGGCATAATCGGGCTTAGTATTTCAGCGGTCATAGCCATGTACATGAGTCGAAAAATATCGGCGCCAATTGTAGAGGCTGCAGAAGGAGTACGCCAAATTGCGTCTGGTAATTTGGGAGTTGCAGATTTAACTATAAAATCCAGCGACGAAATCGGCATTTTATCAAAATCAGTTAATGAGATGAAAGCAAGCTTGCGTGAGCTCATAAGAGAAATATCAGATTCCTCTAGTCAAGTGGCTGCCGCCAGTCAAGAGCTTACGGCTACTTCTGAGCAAACAGCTCTAACTTCCTCGCAAGTCGCAAGTTCTACTACAGAGGTAGCGCGTGGTGCCGAGAGCCAAGTTCAGGTGATAAGCCAAGCTTCTGACGCGGTGGAACAAATGTCGGACAGTATTACGAAGATAACCAGCAAGGTGATCAATGTGGCAGAAGTATCGGAAAAAACAGCTGTTGCTGCTAAGGATGGGGAACAGGCCGTCTATTCTGCAATCAAACAGATGTCTAATATTGAGAAAACGGTAACCGACTCAGCTGAAGTAGTGCTTAAACTAGGTACTCGTTCCCAAGAAATTGGACAGATTATTGATACCATAGCAGGGATAGCTGGACAAACCAATCTTTTGGCATTGAATGCCGCGATTGAGGCAGCTAGAGCCGGCGAACAAGGGCGTGGTTTTGCTGTAGTAGCTGAAGAGGTTCGAAAACTTGCTGAACAGTCGCATGAAGCAGCAAAACAAATTTCTGATTTGATTCAGGAAATACAAGCCGATACCAGTCAAGCTGTTAAAGCTATGGAATCAGGAACTAGTGAAGTTAAAGTTGGCACTAATTTGGTTTCTTCTGCAGAGAAGGCATTCCATGAGATTACGACAATGGTAGAACAAGTATCGCTGCAAGTAAACGAAGTATCAACAGGCGTTAAACAGGTAACACAAGGCAATCAAAAGCTGGTAACGTCTATCCGCGAAGTTGAAGCAATTGCCAGGGACACGGCAGCAGAAACGGAGACTGTATCAGCTGCAACAGAAGAGCAAACCGCATCTATGGAGGAAATTGCTTCTGCCAGCCAAGCTCTTGCGCAGCTTGCAGAAAAGATGCAACATTCACTGGGCAAGTTCCACGTATAGTTTACAGTTACTTATGAAGGATGTCATAAACTCCTGCCAAATTTGGCAGGAGTTTAGTTTTAGCAAATATAGAGTGAGTATTGTTTTTTGTCTGAAAATATGCTACAATTTATACAATATTTGGGTAAGCTGTTTAAGATAGAGTGACGTATTCTTTCTTGCAGTAAACCTTTGGTAACATCATAAAACAAAGTATCGTGCTGATTGCATGAGGGTTCGTCCCAAATGAGAAGGCGAGAGAATAGGTGTAATTTGTAAGGAGTAAGCAGAGTTTTGCTTGCCTTATTTATCGACGTCTATCCTTGTGCCTATTGGGGTACAAGGATTTTTATTTTTAAATTAAGAGAGGAGTCTTTTATGGAAACAAGGATTGCTCTGATTGGAATTGTGGTTGAAAATAAGGATTCTGCAAAAAAGATTAATGATATTCTTCATGAATACGGCGAGCATATTGTAGGCAGAATGGGAATTCCCTATCCTAAGCGTAATATTTCGGTAATTAGTATTGTAGTTGATGCCCCCAATGATATTATCAGTGCTTTATCAGGTAAGTTAGGAATGATTCCCCATGTTAACAGTAAAACGGTGTATTCAAAATTGTCTTCAAGTGCGGATACCCAAGGTTAGCAGGGAGTGTAAGGACAAAAATATAATTAAAAGGAGTCTTACTAATGTATAATTGTAAATCAAAAATTGCTACTGAATTTATTGATGACCAGGAAATCATGGACACGATTGCCTATGCTCAGGCCAACAAAAGCAATCGCGAACTTATTGCCGGTATTATTGAACGGGCAAAAGATTGCAAAGGCCTGACTCATCGTGAAGCAGCATTACTCTTAGAGTGCGATTTAGAAGATGAAAATGAAAAGATGATGATGCTGGCAAAAGAAATTAAACAAAAACTGTACGGTAACCGCATTGTAATGTTTGCGCCGTTATATCTTTCTAATTACTGCATTAATGGCTGCGTATACTGCCCCTATCATATGAAAAATAAACACATTTCCCGCAAAAAGCTTTCCCAGGAAGATATAGTCCGTGAGGTAATTGCTCTGCAGGATATGGGGCATAAGCGACTGGCACTAGAAACCGGGGAAGACCCGGTTAATAATCCGCTGGAATATGTTTTGGAAAGCATTAAAACTATTTATAGTATCAAACATAAAAATGGTGCAATTCGCCGTGTCAATGTCAATATTGCCGCAACCACTGTGGAAAATTATCGTAAACTGAAGGATGCAGGTATTGGTACCTATATTCTCTTTCAGGAAACCTATAATAAAGAAGCCTATGAAAAGCTGCACCCAACCGGGCCAAAGAAAGACTATGCTTATCATACCGAAGCGATGGATCGGGCTATGGAAGGCGGCATTGATGATGTCGGTGTTGGAGTTCTGTTTGGTTTGAATCTGTATCGCTATGATTTTATTGGACTCTTAATGCATGCGGAACATCTGGAGGCTGCTATGGGGGTTGGACCGCATACCATCAGTGTACCGCGAATTCGACCGGCAGATGATATTAATCCCGAGGAGTTTAGCAACGCAATTTCTGATGATATTTTTGCTAAAATCGTTACTGTGCTTCGCATTGCGGTTCCGTATACCGGAATGATTGTTTCTACCCGTGAATCACAAAAGACGAGGGAGCGGGTGCTGGAGTTAGGGATATCTCAAATTAGCGGCGGTTCCAGTACCAGTGTCGGTGGTTATGTTGAACCGGAAGCTGAAGATGATAATTCGGCACAGTTTGATGTAAATGATCGACGTACCCTGGATGAAATCGTAAACTGGCTGTTGACCTTAGGATATATTCCGAGCTTTTGTACTGCCTGTTATCGGGAAGGCCGCACCGGCGACCGGTTTATGAGTCTTGTTAAAACAGGACAGATTGCCAACTGTTGTCAGCCAAATGCACTTATGACACTTAAAGAATATTTGGAAGACTATGCTTCGACAGATACCAAGGCAAAAGGCGAGAAGGTAATTGCCAATGAAATTCCTCGCATTACCAATGAAAAAGTTCGCAAAATTGCCATCGAACATTTGACGGAGCTCACCGATGGAAAGCGCGATTTCCGTTTCTAGGAGTTGCTATCAAAAACGCCAGACTGCGCGGTCTGACGTTTTTGTCTGTGATAAATATTTATATTTTCTCTGGATTTAATAGTTTTTTAACAATTTGCATGTATCCTATATATGTCATAGGAAACGCATCCCTATGACGTGATCTCTTACGTCTTACCTTCGGGTGAGGCGATTTTTTTTGTTAAGGGACTGGTAGTGCATCGCCTTCGTTTACATTGTTTGTGCCACTTGTTATAACAATGGCTTGTTCAGGTAAAGGTGAGGTGATTTCTATAAAATCACCAATAATTACGCCAAGGTTTACCTTGTGTTTAACGACTTTATTGTCAATGACCAGGTACAGGTAATTGCTTTCTTGGTCATTGAGGATAGCGGATCGTGGTACCGCGCGAACAGGAATTGATTGGCTAGTTCTGAGATGAACTGTAATGGCCATATCAGGTTTTAGCAGGCCGTTGGTGTTATCCACTCTAATATGAGTGAGGAATGCAGGCGCGCTGGTTCCGGCTTCCGGATAGATTGCTTCCACTTGACCTGTGCGCGATTGTTGGTTTAAACCGTCCAAGATGATTTCAGCCGGGGTTCCGGCTTGGATAAGATATAAATCCTTTTGTTCAATATGAACGATAGCGCGAACATCACCACCGGTGTCTATTACCATGAGTTGTTGACCGGGCTGCACAGTTTTCCCGACGGCGGCAGAAAGTCCGGTAACCTTACCGCTTATCGGGGCAGTAAGGTCAGCTGAACCGGCTTGGCGTGCTTGGCGGCTGCTGCCAGAATCAGAGCCGTTTTGCATAGCTTCCCGTGCTGCCTGTAAACGTGCGGATACATCTTCTAATTGCTTCCGGGCAATACCACCTACCTGGTATAACTTCTGGTAACGTTCATATTCTCTTAACAGCTTATCATAATTTGCCTGCAGATCAGAATTTTGGTTGGCAGAGGAGTTGATAGGTGCATCTATTACTACTTGCTCACCTGAACCATCAATGTGAACAAGCTGTTGCCCTGCTTGTACCAGTTCGCCTTCTTTAGCATGTAGTTCGCTGATACGACCAGGAATCTCCGCACTAATGATAACTGCCTGGCGGCTTTGAATGGAGCCGGGTAGGATGATTTCTACTGGCTTATTTATGACGCTGACCGGAGCGGTTGTAACGCTGAGAGATCCTTGCGATAAAACGTTTGTAGATGAAAAAGTACCAAAGCAGCTGATTCCCAACAGCCCGGCAACGAGTATGACAGCAATAAGGGCAGGTAAATATTTGGCGGGTACGGGAATTTTATTCATAGATGATCATCTCCAAAAAGAATAGTGTACCATACTATACTCCTACTTTTTGCTGTTTTCGTCAAGACCAGGGGTTCATTTGATATATTTTGCAGTTTGTTTGTAATAGGTTTTCAGAATACATGTTGCTATTAATACAAAATTGAGAGAGTCTTAAGCGAATTACTATTCCCTACGATGATATTAGTAGGAAATAATAACCACTATCTTTAGTGCAATTTTCCGAATGTAACAAACTGGGTAAAGGACTACCGAGTATACTTTTCAAGGAGGAGATAAAGGTGAAGATTGCCAGTTCTACCATTGCTATGGCCAGCCAGCATAGTTTGGTTGAGCAAGATGTGCAAC
The DNA here is from genome assembly GCA_023443285.1 of Bacillota bacterium. Lineage (GTDB taxonomy): Bacteria > Bacillota > Negativicutes > Sporomusales > Sporomusaceae > Sporomusa. The sequence goes on along the minus strand of JAEZVB010000088.1, from coordinate 4,850 downwards.
AAGAATCGTTGCAGGTTTGGTCAGACGGGAGAAATAGTTTACCAACCGAGCAAAATCAAGCGATTAAGCTAATAGTACCACAAGAAGTAGTTGATATTTCTAATCAGGCAAAGCAAATGTATGAACTACAGGGAAGAGAGGATAAAACGTTTGAGCTGAGTGACAGAGATAAACAAAGGTTGCAGCTGATTCAGGATTTTATCCAAACGTTAACTGGGAAAAAGATTAAATTTGTGATTCCGGCAAAGGAATATGGAGGAAAATTAGCTGGTGGTCAGCCTGCTATTTCCCTTGGACAACAGGTAACGAGCCAAGGGCAAGCTAATTTGGGCTGGGGCCTGCGGTATAGTTCTTATCAGGCTCACTACGAGCAAGAAAGTGTGGCCTTTAATGCTGCCGGAGTTGTTGAAACCTCAGATGGACGTGAAATTGATTTTTCGGTGCAGTTGTCCATGACCAGGCAGTTTATGTCTGAACAAAGTATTACTATTAAGGCAGGAGATGCTTTGAAGGATCCTTTGGTAATAAACTTTGATGCTCCAACAGCTGAGCTTACGAAGACAAAATATTGCTTTGATATTGATTCGGACGGAGAAGCTGACCAGATAGCTTTTACAGGCTCAGGCAGTGGTTTTCTTGCACTTGATCTAAATGGTGACGGCACAATCAATAACGGTAAGGAACTATTTGGAGCGGACAACGGTGATGGTTTTGCGGATCTAGCCAAATATGATAGTGATAGAAACAATTGGATTGACGAGAATGACGCGATTTATGAAAAACTGCGTATCTGGACAAAGGATGACCAAGGAAATGATCAGTTGCTGGCTTTAGGTCAAAAAGGAGTAGGAGCAATTTATCTAGGTAAAGTTTCCACTGAATTTGCTTTAAAGGACAGTACCAATCAGCAGGACGGTCAACTGAGGAGTACGGGTATCTTTCTGCGGGAAAATGGTACGATTGGTACCATGCAGCAGGTGGATTTAGTAGTATAGGTGTGAGGGAAGAGTTCAAAAAGGGCTCTTCCCTTTATATATTTTCTAATAATATGTGTGTTGTTCTTGACAGGGAAAAGTATGGCAGTTACAATTTAATCAAACGATTAATTAAATTGTAAGAGAGGAGTAGATCTGTGGAGAAGGATACTAGAGATAAATTGATTGATGCAGGCGAAAAATTGTTCGCCGAAAGAGGATTGTCTGGGGTATCGATACGGGAGTTATCAAAGGAAGCTGGTGCAAATAGTGCTTTGATTTCTTATCATTTTGGCGGCAAAGAGGGTTTGTATGCAGCGATAATTGAAAAACAGTTTTCGCCGATTCGTTTTCTGTTAGACTCGGTTGGTCTATTAAAGGCTTCGCCAAGCGAAAAAATAATCCAATATGCGCAAGGCGTTGCTATGGTACATGGGAAAGCGCCTTTTCTTACCAAATATCTCATGCGAGAGATTATAAATCAACCGTCCTCAGTTTTTACACCGTTTATTCAAAAGTATATTCGCCGGGTCTACAATTTTTTAACGGCAACGTTACAAGAAGGGATTGACTGCGGTGAATTCCGTAAAGATATGGATGTTAACGCAGCTGCGTTGGCATTGGCTGGAATGATGAACTTCTATTATATCGCCCGGCCTATTGCGCGCCAATTTGTACCAGGGGGTGTTGAGCAGGGCGAGCAGTTTGTCGGGCAGGCGGTTGAGATTTTTTTAAATGGGGTGAAAAAACATGGTGATCAATAAAAAAATACTGGCGGGAGCATTCGTTATATTGCTTGTTGCCGGCGTAGCTGCTTATAAGTATGTAAGGCCGGTAGAACGTGGTATTACTGCTACTGGTACAATTGAAGTAACGCGGGCGGATATTATGCCCAAGGTCAATGGCTATTTGTCAGGGCTGCAACTGAAGACTGGCGATTATGTTGAAGCCCGGCAAAAGGTTGCCAGGATTACCAGAGCCGATTTGGAAGCTCAGGTTGTAAGAGATGAGGCGGCATTGGCTAAGGCGGCAGCGCAATTGCGGGATATGGAGGCTGGGCCGCGCCGTCAGGAACGGCAGGAGCTAAGTGATATGTTGGACTCGGCACGTTCGGTATATGAAAAAGCTAGGCAGGATTATGAACGCTATCAAAGTTTGTATAAGGCGGGTGGCATATCGGCGCAGCAGCTAGATACGGCACGTTCAAGTATGGAAGTTGCCTATGGGAGCATGAGCGCGGCTAGAGAGCGTTTAAGTATTGGGAATGAAGGTAACCGACCAGAAGCTATTGAAGCGCAACGACTCGAACTGGAACGCAGTAAGGCAGTATTGGCAGCTAGCAAAGTATTATTAGAGGATACGGTAGTTGTTAGTCCGATTAGTGGATTAATTCTCTCTAAAAATTATGAAGATGGCGAATATGTCAGCCCGGGAGCAGCTATTTTGACAGTTGGTGATATGAATGACTGCTGGGTAAAAGTATACATTTCATCTACTCAGTTGGGGCAGATTGCTGTTGGCCAGGAGGCTAAAGTTAAAGTGGATTCTTTTCCAGAGCGGGTTTTCCAGGGAAAAATCAAGGAGATCAGTCAGAATGCCGAGTTTACACCTCGCCAGAGTATTACGCAAAGTGAAAGAGCCAATCTGGTGTTTGCTGTCAAGGTAAAGATTGATAATGCCGAAGGCATATTAAAGCCAGGAATGCCAGCCGATGTGGTGTTAAAATGATTACCCTTACTAATGTTACCAAAAAATTTGGTGATATAACGGCAGTTGACAATCTTAGCCTCAAGGTAGAGGCAGGGACAATCTTTGGCTTAGTTGGTCCGGATGGTGCAGGTAAGACCACAACCATTCGCATGATCACCGGTATTATGGAGCAAACCGCAGGGTATATCAGTTTGCTTGGCAGTGAAAACACCGAGTCTGTAAAAGACCAGATAGGCTACGTGCCGCAAAAGTTTAGTCTGTACGGTGATCTTACAGTTATGGAAAATATTCGTGTTATCGGTGCTTTATATGGGGCGAATAACCAGCGGGTGAACGAGTTAGGCACAGAAATATTGTCATTTACCAATTTGCTGCCTTTTAAGGATCGACTGGCCGATAATCTGTCAGGCGGTATGAAACAAAAGCTGGCATTAGCTGCTGGACTTATGCATCAGCCTAAAGCTTTTTTTCTGGATGAGCCTACTACCGGCGTCGATCCTGTTTCCCGGCGTGAATTTTGGCAGATGCTGTACCGCCTGAACAAAGAAGGTATGACAATCTTTGTTTCTACCCCATATATGGATGAAGCTGAGTTGTGTACTCAGGTTGCCTTTATGAACGAAGGAAAGCTTGTGGCCTGTGATACGCCTGAACATCTGAAGGAAAAGTATCCTTTCCGGCTGCTTGAGCTTAAAGCCGAGGAAAAACAGATAAAACAATTGTTGGCTAGATGCCCGATTAAGGATATTAACGCATTTGGCGATCACTATCATTTAGTAACTACACCTAACGCGGACGTACAGCGGGAAGTGGAAGATACACTTAAGTCAGCCGGAGTAAACAGGTATGATATTCGTGAGATTTCACCGACACTAGAGGACATATTTGTTCACCTGGCAGGGGGAGGCGAAGCATAATGTTTGCCGTAGAAACAGAAAACCTCACCCGGGTTTTCGGAGATTTCGTCGCTGTTAATCAGATTAATCTCAAGATTCCACAAGGCAGTATTTATGGTTTTTTGGGACCCAATGGTTCGGGAAAATCAACTACTATTCGTATGCTTTGTGGGATTTTGTCCCCTACAAGCGGAGGCGGGCAGATCTTAGGGTTGGATTTAGCAACACAAGGGGAAGCCATTAAAGAAAAAATCGGATATATGTCACAAAAGTTTAGTTTGTATGATGACCTGACAGTGCTTGAAAATCTGGAGTTTTATGCCGGACTATATAGTCTGACAGCGGCCAAGCGGCAGGAGCGGATAGAGTATATGCTGCACATGGCCAGATTGAAAGACCGCCGCCACGAAATGACGGCTAACCTCTCCGGCGGTTGGAAGCAGCGTTTGGCACTGGGGTGCTCCATTTTGCATAATCCGTTAATCTTGTTTTTGGATGAACCGACCGGTGGCGTTGATCCCAAATCCCGCCGTATGTTTTGGGATATTATTTATGAGCTGGCAGATCAGGGAACGACTGTCATGGTTACCACCCATTTCATGGACGAAGTCGAGCATTGTGACGCTATCGGTTTCATTTATGAAGGAAACTTAATCGCAGATGATACACCTGCCAATCTCAAGCGTGATTTGCCAGGAATACTCCTGGAAATTCCAACTCCGGATCCTATGGATTTGGTTAGCAAGCTAGTGACAGAAGAACGTGAGGTTTTAGATGTTTATCCTTATGGAACCAGCGTCCATGTTCTCGTTCAAAAAGAGCAAATTGGTAATTATCATAATTATGAGTACCGGGTTATTACTCCCTCGCTTGAAGATGTCTTTGTTCATTATGTTAAAGCTAAGCGCAAGGAGCTGATTGTATGATTCGTCTTAGAGCCTTGTTGATTAAAGAGTTCATTCAAATGCGGCGAGACCGTTTAACTTTTGCTATGATGGTAGTTATGCCAATCGTACAACTACTGTTGTTTGGGTTTGCCATAAACACGGATGTAAAACATTTGTCAACAATAGTGTTTGATCAGTCTCTGCAGCAAGAGGGGCGGGATTTGCTGTCTGCCTTTCAAGCCAGTGAATATTTTGATATGAAATATGTGGCAAGAAATTATCTGGAAGTAAATGAAGCTGTTGAGAGTGGTAAGGCTAAGGTTGGCATTATTATTCCACCTGATTATAGTGACAATATTAAACATGGACGCAGTGCGGCTGTG
>JAEZVB010000071.1 GCA_023443285.1 Bacillota bacterium | reverse complement strand
GTTCCATTAAACCTCATACCAAATTCAAAGGCGAAGTATATGTACTGTCCAAAGAAGAAGGTGGCCGTCATACTCCGTTCTTTACCAACTATCGTCCGCAGTTCTACTTCAGAACAACTGACGTAACTGGTGTTGTTAATCTGCCTGAAGGTGTAGAAATGGTTATGCCTGGCGACAACATTCAAATGAGCATTGAGCTTATTACTCCGATCGCTATTGAAGAAGGTCTGCGTTTCGCTATTCGCGAAGGCGGCCGTACTGTAGGCGCCGGCGTTGTAACTTCTGTTCAAGAGTAATCCGAAATTGTACTCGAAAAAATTGCATAAACTATCGATTGTCTGATATAATAATAAAGCAGGGTGGACTTCCCCTGCTTTATTTATTGACATACCCGAGCCTGTGGGCTATTGACATGCTGATATAATTATGATAAATTGTATTAGTGACATTTAAAAAAGTGTTATCAATAAATAGGCGAAAGCTGCTATATTTACTGGTAAGAGAGGTGTAACAGGATGCGCAATGCGGTAACATTGGCCTGCACAGAATGCAAACAACGCAATTATCAGACCAATAAAAACAAAAAAAATGACCCGGATAGATTAGAGTTCAACAAATACTGCAAGTTTTGCAAAAAGCAAACCATGCACAAAGAGACAAAGTAATCTAACATAAGTTGCTAAACTAGTAGGGGTATAGCTCAATTGGTAGAGTAGCGGTCTCCAAAACCGTTGGTTGAGGGTTCAAGTCCTTCTGCCCCTGCCAAAATGTATGCACAGGATGTGAGAAAATGGCCGCCCAGGAAACAACTGTCCAGACGAATGCATCGCGCTGGAAGAAATTTTTGCGGGAAGTAAAAGCTGAACTTAAGAAGGTAACATGGCCAGGCAAGCAAGAGCTTATTTCCTTCACTGGGGTTGTGTTTGTGACGGTTACTGTTGTCGCGGCCCTAATATGGGTGATTGATGCTTCGTTCACTCAGGTTTTAAAGGTTATCATCAAGTAGACTAGGGGGTGGGGGGCGCATACGTCCCTTGAGGCTATGGAATCCGAAAAACTCGAAAAACATTGGTATGTAATCCATACATATTCCGGATATGAAAATAAGGTAAAAGCCAATCTGGAGAAGAAAGTTTGCTCCATGGCAATGGAAGACGAAGTATTCCGTGTGCTTGTACCGATGGAAGATGAAGTGGAAATAAAAGATGGCAAGAAAAAAATTGCCAAGAAAAAAGTTTTCCCCGGGTATGTTTTGGTAGAAATGATTGTTACTGACCGTTCTTGGTATGTTGTTCGCAACACTCCGGGTGTAACTGGTTTTGTCGGGTCTGGAACCAAGCCTATTCCACTGAGCGAAAGCGAAGTGAAGCATATCCTCAAGTCAATGGGTATCGAAGATGCTAAGCCTAAAATTGATATTGAGCTCAATCAACTGGTGCGCATCACTTCAGGTGCTTTCGAAAATTGGACAGCTACTGTAGTTGATGTTAATTCAGACCGTGGCAAGATTAAAGTGCTTGTTAATATGTTCGGGCGAGAAACACCAGTAGAACTCGATTTTACGCAAGTTGTGAAAGTTGATTAAGGAGGTGTAATATAAATGGCTAAAAAGGTTGTAAAAATGGTAAAACTGCAAGTTCCCGCTGGTAAAGCCACACCGGCTCCTCCCGTAGGTCCGGCACTTGGTCAAGCTGGCGTCAATATCATGGCGTTTGTTAAGGAGTTTAACGAAAGAACAGCCCAACAAGCTGGTCTTATTATTCCGGTGGAAATTACGGTATTTGAAGATAGATCATTTACCTTTATTACTAAGACTCCCCCGGCTGCTATTCTTCTGAAAAAGGCTGCAGGTATTGAAACTGCTTCAGGCGAACCTAACAAAAAGAAGGTTGCCAAAGTAAAACGTGATAAGGTTAAAGAAATCGCCGAATCCAAAATGCAAGATCTTAATGCCGCTAGCGTAGAAGCTGCTATGCGGATGATTGAAGGTACTGCCCGCAGCATGGGCATCGAAATCGTCGATTAATAGAATCGCGATCTAGTGGGAGGACAAGTACTTCCGTTATTACCACAAAGGAGGAAAACTAATATGGCGAAACATGGTAAAAAATATATCGAGGCTGCTAAGCTTGTTGATCTTAATAGGCTGTATGATCCAGAAGAAGCAGTAGAGCTTACTAAAAAAACTGCGAGCGCCAAATTTGACCAAACTGTAGAAGTTGCCGTTAAATTGGGTGTTGATCCGAAACATGCCGATCAGCAAGTTCGTGGCGCTGTTGTACTTCCTTATGGCACTGGCAAAACAAAAAAAGTTTTGGTTTTTGCCAAAGGTGAAAAAGCTAAAGAAGCTGAAACCGCTGGTGCTGACATTGTAGGTGCCGAAGATTTAGTAGAAAAAATCCAGGGTGGCTGGGCTGATTTTGATGTTGCGGTAGCCACGCCGGATATGATGGGTATGGTAGGTCGCCTAGGTAAAATCCTTGGACCTAAAGGCTTAATGCCTAACCCTAAAGTGGGTACCGTTACTCTTGATGTAACACGTGCTATCAATGAAATCAAAGCCGGTAAGATTGAATACCGCACTGATAAAGCTGGTAACATTCACGCTCCTATCGGTAAAGTTTCATTCGAAACCGAAAAGCTGCTCAAAAACTTCCACACCCTGATCGATACATTGATTAAGGTTAAACCCGCTGCGGCTAAGGGTCAATATATGCGGAACATTTCCTTAAGCACAACAATGGGTCCTGGTATTAGAGTTAACACGCTCAAAGCTCCCGGTAAAAAAGAATAGTCAATATTAATTTAAATTAATATTATGTGGCTGTAGACAGTAGGTTGTTATGTAAAAGCTTATGTAAAAAGCTTTCCTGCCGAGGCCGGGGATTTGCAGCATGTATAACTATTAATTAGTTATAATGCGGCCTCCGGTGTTTACGCCGTGAGGCCGCTTTTTAGTTTTCTGGATACTTGTTTAAGGAGGTGTAATCTAAATGGCTGTAACGCAAGAAAAAATCCAAACGGTTGCTGGGATTAAAGAGAAGCTCAGTACTTCCAAAGGTGCTGTTTTAACAAACTATCGTGGTTTAACGGTAGCACAAGATACTAAACTTCGTCGCAAATTGCGGGAAGCAGGAGTAGAGTATCGTGTATTTAAAAACACGATGACCCGTATTGCTGCTAAAGAAGCTGGTATCGAGGGTCTTGAACCATATTTGGAAGGTCCTACCGCTATCGCAATCTCTTACACTGACCCTGTAGCACCGGCTAAAATTATCTCTGACTTTGTAAAAGAGAACAAATTACAAGTTTTAGAAGTTAAGGCTGGTTTGGTTGAGGGTAAAGTGATTGATGCTGAAGGTGTCAAGGCTTTGTCCAGTCTGCCGTCGCGCGAAGTTCTTATTTCGCAAGTACTGGCTGGCATGCAGGCTCCTATTGCCGGTTTTGTCAATGTACTCTCCGGCTCGCTGCGTAATCTGGTTTATACGCTGGAAGCAGTTCGCAAACAAAAAGAATCCGCATAGTCAAGGCTATGTCCTTGTAAATGCAAGTTACATTAGTGGGCTTATTGCCTGAAAAATTAATTAAATGAAAGTTTATGGAGGTATTTTAAAATGACTAAAGAACAAATTATGGAAGCCATTGAGCAAATGACTGTGCTTGAACTTTCCGAGCTGGTAAAAGCTCTTGAAGAAAAATTCGGTGTTTCTGCTGCTGCTCCTGTAGCTGTAGCTGCTGCTCCTGCTGCTGCCGGTGCTGCTGCTGCTGAAGAGCAAAGCGAATTCGACGTAATTCTTACTAGCCCTGGCGCTGGCAAAATTAACGTTATCAAAGTTGTACGTGAAGTAACTGGTCTTGGTCTTAAAGAAGCCAAAGAAATGGTAGACGGTGCTCCTAAAGCCGTTAAAGAAAAAATCTCCAAGGCTGATGCTGAAGCTCTTAAAGCTAAACTTGAAGAAGCTGGCGCAACTGTCGAAGTTAAGTAATTTAAGCTTAATAAAGAAAGGAGCACCTCTGGTGCTCCTTTTTGTCTTAAAAGACCAAATCGCAAAATGATTTTTTTAGCCGGATAGGCAGCAACTGGCCTGCTTCACCGATGATTCTTCATAAGTGATTTTTGGTAATTGAAAAAGAATTGAAAAAGATATACATATTAGGTTAAAGTTTCTTGACAAAGCAAATATTATATGATAACATTATACATTGCCGTACATGTTTATATTATTATGACTTGTAGCGGTTATTGCTAGAGCCTGTATAAATTACGAATTGGCAGGATATAGTAGTATAATGGAGGATGAATCGTTTTTCATCGAAAAAATAAGCAAGGTCCTTAACAAAAACGAAAGAACCTTGCTTTGTTTTGTGTTTATTTAATCATTCATTTGCTGGCTTAGTATTTGCGGAATATCGCTAGCTTATGTGAAGCTGCGAATGCAAGGTGTCAGGCAAAATGGCTAAGGGGTGAAGGGGTTAATGTTTAATCCTGTTCCGGTGGGCAAAAGATTCAGGTATAGTTATGCCAAAATTAGAGAAGTGCTGGACATGCCCAACCTTATTGAAATTCAGAAGAATTCGTACCACTGGTTTCTTAAGGAAGGTTTACAAGAGATATTTCATGATATCTCTCCGATCCAGGACTTTACCGGCAACCTGATCCTATCGTTTGAAAACTTTACGCTGGGCGAACCTAAATATGATGTGGAAGAATGTAAAGAGCGGGATGTTACTTACGCCGCTCCACTTCGTGTTAGTGTTCGACTCTACAACAAAGAAACACAGGAAATTAAAGAGCAAGAAGTATTTATGGGCGATTTTCCGCTCATGACCGACAATGGTACCTTTATTATTAATGGCGCAGAGCGGGTTATTGTTAGTCAATTGGTGCGGTCACCTGGCGTATATTATGGCGAGTCCATCGATACTACAGGTAAAAAATTGTATAACGCGACAGTAATTCCTAATCGTGGTGCCTGGTTAGAACTTGAAACAGACGCCAATGATGTTATATCTGTGCGCGTCGACCGTACCCGTAAGTTACCGGTTACTGTTCTTGTCCGTGCATTAGGTTTTGTGTCCAATGGTGTGATATCGGAACTCTTTAATGACGATGTACATATGCGGGCTACGCTCGAAAGAGACAATACCGATTCCCGGGAAGAGGCGCTTGTCGAGATATATAAGCGGTTGCGTCCGGGTGAACCACCAACGGTAGAGAATGCTGCTCAATTGCTGGAGACTTTGTTTTTTGATTCCAAGCGTTACGATCTAGCTACCGTAGGACGCTATAAATTAGGGAAAAAGTTAGGCTGGCGTCGTCGCCTATTAGGAAAAGTTCTTGCTAGACCGCTAGTAGATAAAGAAACCGGCGAAATTGTTGCAGATGAAAATACCGTTTTGGGAGAGGAAGTCCTCGAAAAGATTGCTGCTGCCAAAGTCTTTGATGGTGGGGGCATGCATGAAGCCTGGATCAAACAAAAAGACGGCACATCTGTAAAATTGATATTTAATTCAGTATTGCCATTTATGCACCGCACCATTACCAAAGAAGATATTATTGCTTCCATTAGCTATCTGCTTAACTTGATAGAAGGTCATGGCAATACCGATGATATTGACCATTTAGGCAATCGCCGGTTACGTTCAGTTGGTGAGCTGTTGCAAAACCAGTTCCGTATTGGTTTGGCTCGGATGGAGCGCGTTGTTAAAGAGCGTATGACCATTCAGGATATTGATGTAATTACACCACAGGCTCTCATAAATATCCGGCCGGTAGTTGCTGCCATAAAAGAATTTTTTGGATCAAGCCAGTTATCCCAGTTTATGGATCAAACCAATCCATTAGCTGAACTTACGCATAAGCGCCGCCTTAGCGCGCTTGGACCGGGTGGTCTTAGCCGGGAACGTGCCGGCTTTGAAGTTCGTGACGTTCACCATTCGCACTATGGTCGGATGTGCCCGATTGAAACACCAGAAGGTCCAAACATCGGCCTGATAGGTTCACTTTCCACTTATGGGCGTATCAATGAATTTGGCTTTATTGAGACACCATATCGTAAAGTAAATAAGCAGGAAAATCGGGTTACTGAAGATGTACTCTATTTGACGGCTGATGAAGAAGACGAAATGATTGTTGCTCAGGCGAATGAGCCGTTAGATGAAAATGGTAGGTTTAAAGAAGCGCGTGTTACTTGTCGCTATAAGCATGAAATATTAGTAGTTCCGGCGGAAAAAGTCGACTACATGGACGTTTCGCCGAAGCAGGTAGTATCTATTGCTACTGCCATGATACCATTCCTAGAGAATGATGACGCCAACCGTGCCTTGATGGGCGCAAATATGCAACGTCAAGCTGTGCCGCTCCTGAGAACACAGGCACCACTTGTTGGCACTGGTATGGAATATAAAGCTGCTCGTGACTCCGGTGTCGTAATCCTGGCGAAAAATGCCGGCGTCGTTGAAAAAGTTACAGCCACTGAAATTCACATTCGCACCGAAAAAGGTGCTCTTGATACCTATAAATTACTAAAATATCTTCGTTCCAACCAAGGAACATGTATTAACCAACGGCCTATTGTTTATAAGAACGATACCATCGTTAAAGGGCAAGTATTAGCTGATGGTCCGTCCACCGATAAGGGCGAACTGGCTCTGGGTTATAATGTCCTTGTGGCCTTTATGCCTTGGGAAGGCTACAATTACGAAGATGCAATTCTTCTCAGCCAGGATCTGGTGAAAGCAGATGTCTTTACCTCCATACATATTGAAGAATATGAGTGTGATGCTCGTGACACCAAGCTTGGTCCAGAGGAGATTACCCGAGATATTCCGAATGTCGCTGAGGATGTACTCAGAGATCTGGATGATCGCGGTATAATTCGTGTCGGTGCCGAAGTTCGGCCGGGCGACATCCTGGTAGGTAAAGTAACGCCCAAAGGCGAAACTGAACTGACAGCTGAAGAACGCTTGCTACGCGCTATCTTTGGGGAAAAAGCCCGTGAAGTTCGAGATACCTCACTTAGGGTACCGCATGGAGAAGCAGGCAAGATTGTTGACGTTAAGGTATTTACCCGTGAGAATGGCGATGAATTGCCGCCAGGTGTAAATCAACTGGTTCGCTGCTATATCGCCCAAAAACGGAAAATTTCCGAAGGCGATAAAATGGCTGGTCGTCATGGTAATAAAGGGGTAGTTTCTCGGATTATGCCGAAAGAAGATATGCCCTTCCTGCCTGATGGCACGCCTGTGCAAATCGTACTAAATCCACTGGGTGTACCCTCACGTATGAATATTGGTCAGGTACTTGAAACACACTTAGGTCGTGCCGCTGCCGCCATTGGCATGCAGATAAAGATGAGTGATCCGACCTTGGTTGATAGGTTAAAGGAAGTCAACTACGACTTCGATAAACACGGTATGCCGCAGCCGGATAAAGCGGGGGTTCACCTAGCTGTACCGGTATTTGACGGCGCCACCGAAACCGATGTTATCAATACCTTGAAAGTGGCTGGTCTGTCAGAAGATGGCAAGACCCAATTGTTTGACGGCAGAACCGGTGAACCATTCGATAACCATGTAACCGTTGGTTTTGTGTATATGCTCAAATTGGCTCACTTAGTTGATGATAAAATTCATGCCCGTTCTACAGGTCCATATTCGCTGGTTACCCAACAGCCACTTGGTGGTAAAGCCCAGTTTGGCGGTCAGCGTTTCGGTGAGATGGAAGTTTGGGCATTGGAAGCATATGGCGCTGCCTATACCCTGCAAGAACTATTAACAGTTAAGTCTGACGATGTTGTTGGCCGTGTAAAAACCTATGAGGCAATCGTTAAAGGCGAGAATGTACCTGAACCAGGTGTGCCTGAATCCTTTAAGGTATTGATTAAAGAACTTCAAAGTATTGGACTTGATGTCAAAATATTGACAGAAGATGCCCAAGAAATCATGATTCGGGATTCAGATGAAGATATCAATGAAACAGCTAAAGAATTAGAGCTGAATCTTGGTGAAAATGTGTCACAAGCTCCTCTCGAACGCAAAAAGTCGGATTTTGAGGGTGATGTGGTCGATGAACTAGAAGCCAGTGATGATATTGAGGCTCTGGAAGAGGAACTAGATATTATTGCCGAGATTGGCGAAATGGACTCTGATGTAGCTCACAAAATGAGTGATGATGAATACGATGATTTTCAGTCCCGCAAAAGCAATGATAAGAAGCTCAGGGAAAATCCTAAAAAGTCTAATCCCAGCGAGTATATGGATGATTCCTTTGATGAGGATTAGACTAGTTAGAAGGGAGCGATAAGCCCTTGTTGGACGTAAATAACTTTGATTCAATGCGTATTGGTCTGGCATCTCCAGATCAAATCCGCAAATGGTCACATGGTGAAGTCAAAAAACCAGAAACCATAAACTATCGTACTCTAAAGCCCGAACGAGAGGGTTTATTCTGCGAAAAGATTTTTGGACCAACCCGGGATTGGGAATGTCATTGCGGTAAATATAAGCGGATTCGCTACAAAGGCATTGTCTGTGATCGATGTGGTGTAGAAGTAACTCGTTCCAAAGTTCGCCGTGACCGGATGGGTCATATCGAATTGGCTGCCCCGGTGTCGCATATCTGGTATTTTAAAGGCATTCCCAGCCGGATGGGGCTTATTCTGGATATTTCTCCCCGTTCCTTAGAGAAAGTTCTCTATTTTGCTTCTTACATTGTGCTCGATCCAGGCGATACACCGCTTATGAAGAAGCAGCTGTTAAACGAGAATGAGTACAGGGAACACCGCGATAAATACGGTAATGCGTTTAAGGTTGGCATGGGCGCAGAAGCTGTTAAAAAACTGCTGGAAGAGCTCGATTTGGAAAAGATGAGTCGTGAACTTAGGCAGGAGCTAAAAGAAGTAAGCGGTCAGCGGAAAATCCGGGCTATTAGGCGCCTGGAAGTTACCGAAGCCTTCCGGAAATCCGGAAATGATCCAACCTGGATGATAATGGATGTGGTTCCGGTTATTCCACCGGAATTGCGCCCAATGGTTCAGCTAGATGGTGGACGCTTTGCTACATCTGACTTAAATGACTTGTATCGCCGGGTAATCAATCGTAACAACCGCTTGAAGCGCTTACTGGACTTGGGAGCACCGGATATCATTGTCCGTAACGAAAAACGCATGCTTCAAGAAGCTGTGGATGCCCTTATCGACAATGGTCGTCGTGGCCGTCCGGTAACCGGTCCTGGTAACCGTCCTCTAAAATCCTTGAGTGACATGCTCAAAGGTAAGCAAGGGCGTTTCCGTCAAAACCTGCTAGGAAAACGGGTTGACTACTCCGGACGTTCGGTTATCGTAGTAGGCCCTGAACTTAAGCTGCACCAGTGCGGCTTGCCTAAAGAGATGGCGCTGGAACTATTTAAGCCGTTTGTTATGAAAAAGCTGGTTAATGCCGGTCATGCTCATAATATTAAAAGTGCCAAGCGGATGGTAGAACGGGTTCGCCCAGAGGTGTGGGATGTGCTGGAAGAGGTTATCAAAGAACATCCGGTACTTTTAAACCGTGCGCCGACCCTGCATAGACTTGGTATTCAGGCATTTGAACCAGTACTATCTGAAGGTCGAGCCATTAAGATTCACCCCTTGGTATGTACTGCATACAATGCCGACTTTGACGGCGACCA
>JAEZVB010000017.1 GCA_023443285.1 Bacillota bacterium | reverse complement strand
ATATTGTTTATTTAAAGGATGGCAATGCAATTACTTCCTTTCTCCAGATTATTGGTGCCCATAATGCCTTATTAACCTTTGAAAATGTACGGGTTGTTAAGGATATGCGCAATCAGGTTAACCGGTTGGTGAATTGTGAGACCGCCAATCTGCAAAAAACTGTTAATGCCGCTGTGCGCCAGGTGGATAGTATCAAGATTATTGCAGAGAGGCTAGGGCTTGATAAGCTCACGCCGCCACTGCGGGAAGTGGCTGAGGCGCGACTGGCCTATCCGGAGGCTACTTTGTCCGAACTTGTAGAGGCCTTGGAAGGGCGGATTGGTAAGTCCGGTATAAATCACCGTCTGCGCAAGCTGGGAGAAATAGCCCAATCCTTAGGTTTTCGTCAACCAGAAGTTGAGATGAACAAACAATGATGCGATATTTACAAATTATTGGCGCGCTCCTATTGCTAGCTGCGCTCTGGCTGGTTGCGCCAAGTGATGCTGTGCCCATTCTGGCTTATCATCAAGTAAGTAGTTTGCCTGAGGTATATAGCATTGATGCCGCTGAATTCGATCAGCAGATGCAGTATTTATCTGAACATGGTTATACGGCTATCTCGCTTGCTGAATTATTTGCTGCGAGGCAGAGTGGTTCGAAGTTGCCGCCCCGGCCTATCATTATTACCTTTGACGATGGGTATGAGGACAATTATATAACGGCACTGCCGATTATGGAAAAATACAAATTGAAGGGCACGGTATTTGTTATAGCCGGACAAGTGGGGCAAACCGAATATATGACTTGGGAGCAGCTCAAGGCTGCGCAGGCCAAAGGCATGGAAATAGGTTCACACACCTACAGTCATACAGCATTGACTGACATTAGTCCATCTGAGCAATTAAATGAGCTTGTGCGCTCCAAACAGGTGCTGGAAGCTAAACTGGGACAACCAGTCCAGTTTCTAGCGTATCCGTATGGCCAATATAGCGTGGCGACAATGGCCGCCTTGCAGCAAGCCGGTTATACCGGGGCTTGTACCGGACGGCCTGGCTTAGCCACTACCGGTAGAGATGTTTACCAACTCAACCGGATTAATATTCCCCGACCCAAATATGGGTTATGGGAATTTCGCATACGACTGCTCAGGGCGCAAATCTATGGTAAGTTGATGTAGTCCAGGTAAAGCCTGCCAACGGTTGAAGGGTAGGGTATAGTCTGCTATAATACCGGTAGGTGTTCAACCATTGTTAGGAGGTATAGTATTGTTGAATTTTTTGCGACAGGCAAGTGTGGCTCTGGCGGTTACAGTTGCTGTAAGCTTTGCTGCTGTAACCCAGCCTGCGTTGGCTAAAGCAGGTTTTCCGGCAGATGCCGACATAGTTAACATGACAGAGCTGCCAGTTACTGTGACTGAACTGGGCGGTAAGCTGCTGCTGTCAGACAGTCCGGAGATGGTGCCTGCTGACGGCATTATGTACCAGGATACCGTGAGCGGAGATGCCCGGTTATTTTTTCATCATGTTAATGATACCAAGGAGCTAAAAAAGATTGTTGTGCTCTTGGTTAACGACACCGACAAAGCCACTGATGTTGTGGTCAACCAATATGGCTTGGGTGGTCCAGGTTTTGATTATTTGGACGTAGGCAAAATCACCCTGATGAATTACCTAAATCAAGAAGGAGTCGAAATTATTGAGGTGCCGGCAAAAGGGACAAGGTTGCTGGAACCTGTACTCAATGAGACTGTTGTTGCGCCAGGGGCTTTGGTTAATGGCATCTACGATATCCAGACCGAACGCCCGGTAAAAGTGGTAGTAATGATGCTGCCTGTGGAAGCCAACCCGGCTGAGTTTCTGACTAAGGCCAGTGTGCTGCCAACTGATAGTCAGCGGCTTAGGGGAACCTTCCCCGGAATGAATCGCCTGATTGTTCCCAGTCAGGTCTATAATTCACTTAATGACGGGGTTATGGCGATTACCTTGGCTGACCACAAGCTGGATACCTATGTTAGTGGTATTGATGCAACTGACGGTTCTAAAACGCTTAACTATGGGAACTATGGCGTTATCTACAAATTATTTTTGCCGACGTCATTTAACCAAAACTATGCGGTTTACCTAAATCCCCGGGGCGGGGAATTTGCCGGTGGCATGAAACTTAAATATCGCCACCAGGAAGAAAAGACGCTTGCCATTCCGACCGACAAACTGTTCTTCGGCAGTAAAACAGTCAAGGATGCTGCCCATCTTGGTGACTTTTCCGGCGGGCAATCGCTCTGGCTGACCTTTTCGCCGCCCGGAGCATCCAACCTGCCTGTAAAAATCATCCTAGCTCCGACTGCAGAAAACAAATAACACAAAACCTGACACAAAAAGGGGCAGCCCTGTCAGCAATAACGCAGCGACTGGCAGCGGTTGTGGACAGGGCTCTGCCTTTTGCTATTGATTCCTGAGGACAAAAAGGCTAAAATACTAATGGAGACTTAATTACATATTTGCGTAGGCAAGGAGGGAATTAACTATGAAAAAGCATGTTGTAACTATCAATAAAGCATCGCTCGCTCAAACTGCACACACTGGCGGTTGCGGAGAATGCCAGGCATCCTGTCAATCGGCCTGCAAAACTTCCTGCACTGTCGGCAATCAGGTTTGCCAGAAACAGGCGTAGTGAGCAAGAGGCTGTTGCAATAGCGATCTAAAATTATCGCTGGCAGCAGCCCCTTTTTATGGGAAATCCAATCTGCACTATTATAAATCAAAGGAATACAAGGGGTGCGAGTCTTACTTTTGTCATTGCCACAAAAGTAAGCAAAAGGTCTAGGCCCAAAGCCTCCAAAAGCTGAAAAGCCGGGTGATATTCCTAAAATTCGTAAACTCGCTACGCTCAAACAGTACGAATTTCTTAACGGAATACCACCCGGCTTTTCTCCTGCGGAACGCTTTTTCCGGCAAAGGCCAAGGGGCTACGGTAGTATTTAATGCGACAGTCCCTTAATTATTTGAGTCGATAAGTAGAAAGGAATTACAATGCAAGTTCATAAGTTTAAAATAAACGATCTCAACATTGTGCTTGATATTAATAGTGGTGCCGTGCATATTGTTGATGATATGGTATATGATATATTGGATGTTTTTACCGGTGCTAACGAGGCTGAAGTTGTTGCTGACCTCGCGCCTAAATATGAAGCAGTAGTGCTTGCAGAAGCTTTGACTGAATTACAAGAACTTATAAAGGCCGGACAATTGTTTGCGCCTGAATTAACCGTACCACTAACCTTTAAGGATAAGCCACTGGTAAAATCGTTGTGTCTGCATGTCGCTCATGATTGCAATCTGCGCTGCGGCTACTGTTTTGCCGGGACAGGTGATTTTGGTCATGACCGTGGCCTGATGCCCAAAGAGGTCGGAGAACGGGCTGTGGATTTTATTATTGAAAACAGCGGCGGGCGTCGCCATTGTGAATTAGATTTCTTCGGCGGTGAACCGCTGTTAAATATGAATACTGTCCGTCATGTTGTCAGCTATGTAAGAAAACGTGAAGCCGAGGCGAACAAAGAGTTCAAATTGACGCTGACTACCAACGCGATGCTGTTGACAGACGACATCATTGAGTACCTTAATGATAACAATATCAGTTTGGTACTTAGCCTTGATGGTCGGCAGGAGGTTCATGACAAGATGCGTCCGCGGGTAGATGGCAGCGGCAGTTATGATAAGGTACTAAAACGTTGTAAACAGGTAGCCCATTCGCGCGGTGATCAGAATTACTATTTGCGCGGCACCTTTACGGCTTATAATCTTGATTTTGCCGCAGACGTGCTGTCAATGGCCGATCAGGGTTTTAGTCAGCTGTCAGTGGAGCCAGTTGTCGCCAAAGATGTTGATTATGCATTATCAGAAGAGCATTTTCCTGTGTTATTCCGCCAGTATGAGCTCTTGGCGGAGGAGTACCTCAACCGTAAATTGGCAGGCAAGGGTTTTGACTTTTTCCACTTTAATTTGGATTTAAGCAATGGGCCTTGTGTTGCCAAGCGGCTGAGCGGCTGCGGCGCAGGGCATGAGTATTTTGCCGTGACCCCTGAGGGCGATTTGTATCCCTGCCACCAGTTTGTCGGCCGGGATGAATATAAACTGGGCAATATTTTTGAAGGTATTAAAAAGACCGAGTTGCCGGCAACGTTTCGCCAGGCTCATGTGCTGAACAAACCAACCTGCCGCGAATGCTGGGCCAGATTTTACTGCAGCGGTGGCTGTCATGCTAACGCCGACTTGTTCCATCATGATTTGCACAAGCCTTATGAACTAGGCTGTGAACTGCAGAAGAAGCGGTTGGAATGTGCCATCATGATTCAGGCCAAACTGGCAATGGCCAGTGAAAACTAATACAAGATAAGAGCGCTAAGATCACTTCAGGCATAAGAGGGCAACGTATTGGGCGTAGGAGTGGCTTATGACACAAATAGCAGTTCGTATTCAAATAACGGGTATTGTCCAGGGGGTGGGGTTCCGCCCCTTTATTTATAACCTAGCCGGGAAATATAGTGTAACAGGCTGGGTGTCGAATAATGCCGGTGGTGTAGATATTGAGCTTGAGGGTAGTCGGCAGGATATTACGGATTTTGTGGCGGCCATTACTAGTGAGGCGCCGCCATTGGCTGTCATCGATACCCTGACAGTCAAGGACTGCCAGCCTTGTGGATATACTGACTTTACAATCAAAGCCAGTGTAACAGATAAGGCCAAAACCGCACTGATTTCTCCTGATGTTGCCACTTGTTCACACTGCCAGGAGGAATTGCTAAATCAAACTGACAGGCGCTACCGTTATCCCTTCATCAATTGTACCAACTGTGGCCCGCGGTTTTCTATTATTAGTGATATTCCTTATGACCGGCCAGCCACTACCATGCGCGATTTCGTTATGTGTCCAGCCTGTCAGGCCGAATATAATAATCCTGCTAACCGCCGTTTTCATGCTCAGCCCAATGCCTGTCCGGTGTGTGGGCCGGCCTATCAACTGCTGGATAAGGATGGACAGCCGGTAGGTAGCCCAGAGCAAGATGTATTTGTTCAGGCGCGACAGCAGGTAGCAGCGGGCAAGATACTGGCGATCAAAGGTATTGGCGGTTATCATTTGGCTGTTAACGCTAAAGACCAGGCCGCAACTCAGCGGCTGCGCTCGCGTAAAGTACGTGAGGATAAGCCGTTTGCCGTGATGGCAGGCAGTTTGCCTGCAGTCAATAAACAGTGTTTGGTATCGGCAATGGAGCAACAACTGCTGACAAGTGCCGCCAGGCCAATTGTGCTGCTCAATAAAAGTACCTGCTACAGTCTGGCAGACAGTATTGCGCCAGGCAATCCTTGTGTCGGGATGCTGCTGCCTTACGCACCGGTTCATTTCCTGCTGCTTAAGTCTACCGACATCTGGGTCATGACTAGCGGCAATGTCAGTGATGAGCCTGTTGCCTATCAAGATGATGACGCTATTGCCCGGCTTGGGACAATTGCTGATTATTTTTTGGTACATAACCGGGATATATATTGCCGGGTAGATGATTCTGTTGCCAAGGTGGTACTTAACAAGCCGTATTTTTTTCGCCGCAGCCGGGGCTATGTGCCCCAGCCGATCAAGCTGGCGCACGAGCTGCCGCCCGTATTGGCGGTGGGTGGCGAACTCAAAAACACCTTTTGTCTGACGCGGGGGAATCAGGCCTTCATGAGCGCCCATATCGGCGATTTGGAGAATATGATTACCTATCAGTCCTATGTCGAAGCCATTGAGCATTTGCAAAAGCTGCTGTCGGTTAAACCGGAGGTGGTCGCCTGCGATCTGCACCCGGAATACTTGTCAACCAAGTATGCGCGAACTCTGGATGTGCCAATTGTGCCTGTGCAGCATCATCATGCGCATATTGCTGCTGTTATGGCCGAGCATCATTTGGCCGGACCGGTGATTGGTCTTGCCTTTGACGGTACCGGCTATGGTCCTGACGGCACGCTGTGGGGTGGGGAGTTTTTAGTGGCTGACCTTAGGGGATACCAGCGGCTCGGGCATTTGTCCTATCTGCCGCTGCCTGGCGGGGCGCAGGCGATTCGCCAGCCCTGGCGCATAGCCGTTTGCTTGCTTAAGGAGTTATATGGCGAGAACCTTGTTAATCAGGCGAACCCTTTAACAAAAGAATTGCCTGCTGGTTGGGAACTGGTGGTAGCAGCGGCGGAAAAGCGTATAAACACACCGCTGTCATCAGGGGCTGGACGGCTATTTGATGCGGTGGCTGCGCTACTGGGGCTGCGCCAAAGTAGTAACTACGAAGGGCAGGCCGCTATTGAGCTTGAGCTGGCGGCGCAGGGAATTGCCGGACGAACGCTGCCCTATGACATCAAGGAAGCTGACGGCAAATGGCTGCTTGATTGCAAACCGCTAGTTGCTGCCCTGTGTCAAGCAATGGAGCAAGGGATGGCAATAAGGCAGTTGGCCGCTGATTTTCATACCACGCTGGCTGCGGCAACTTGTGAGATGGTAGTAAAAATCAGCAAGGCTACGAACATCACATCAATTGTCATGAGTGGCGGCGTTTTTCAGAATGTTACCTTGTTATCGCAAATTATCAGAATGCTCGAACAATATGGACTGAAACTCTATCTTCATCGCCAGACACCGCCTAATGACGGTGGTTTGGCGTTAGGACAGGCGGCAATTGCCGGGGAAAGGAGTCGATAAGTTATGTGTCTGGCTGTTCCTGCCAAAATAATTGAGCGCAATGAATTTATGGGGACGGTTGACGTCAGTGGTGTAACCCGTCAGGTTAGCCTGATGCTGCTGCCTACAGCAGTGGTAGGGGACTATGTGCTTATCCATGCCGGATTTGCGATTCAGACCATTGATGAAGAAGAAGCATTGCGGACACTGGAATTATTTAAGGAGCTGGAGCAATATGAGATTGACAGCTGAGGAGACTGTCCGGGCAGCTGACTTTTTGACGCAGGCCATTGCCAAAATGGCAAAGCGTCCGCTGCGGATTATGGAGGTGTGCGGTACACATACTGTTGCGATCTTCCGTAACGGTATCCGTCAACTGCTGCCGCCAACTGTTGAGCTGGTAAGCGGGCCAGGCTGTCCGGTATGTGTTACTCCGAATGAATATCTGGATACCGCCATTGCCTACAGCTGCCGCCCAGATACGATCATTGCCACTTTTGGTGATATGCTTAAAGTACCGGGATCACAGTCCACACTGATGGCTCAGCGGGCGCAAGGCGCAGATGTTCGTATTGTCTATTCGCCATTAGACAGTTTGACTATTGCCCGCGAGAATTCGGAGAAAGCCGTGATTTTTTTAGCAGTTGGCTTTGAGACAACCGCGCCTACGGCAGCAGCGACCATACTTCAGGCTAAGCAGCAAGAGCTGGAGAACTTTTTTGTGCTATCTGCCCATAAGCTGGTGCCTCCGGCGGTTAGAGCCCTCCTGGCTGCGCCGGACATCAGAGTCGATGGTTTTCTCCTGCCTGGTCATACGGCCGTGATCAGTGGACTTGAGCCATACCGGTTTATTGCTGGTGAATATCATGTGCCGGCCGTTGTTACCGGTTTTGAGGCTTTGGACATTCTACAGGGCATTTATAAATTGCTACAACATCTCGAAGACGGTAAAGCCGAGCTGGATAACCAGTATCGGCGGGTGGTAAAAGACGAAGGCAATGCGGCGGCCAGAAATATTCTTGAACAAGTATATCAGCCAACAGCCGCGCTCTGGCGGGGTCTTGGCGAGATTGATGGTTCAGGTCTGAAGCTGAGAGCGGAGTATAGCGATTTTGATGCGGTTATAAAACTGCCGCTACCTGCTACTCAAACCAGGGAACCGGTTGGCTGTCGCTGCGGAGATGTACTTTGCGGCAGAATTACTCCGGTCAATTGCCCGCATTTCGGGCGCAGCTGTACGCCTGAGCAGCCGGTAGGGGCCTGTATGGTTTCCATCGAAGGGGCATGTGCTGCCTGGTACAAATACGGCCAAGGACGGTGGAATTATGAGTAACCGAGATGATTGCATTCTGCTAGGGCATGGTAGTGGCGGACGGTTAAGCCATGACCTAATTAAGAATATTATGGTAGCTGCTTTTGCTAATCCGCTGCTTGACGAACTGCATGATGGCGCTCGCTTTGGTATTGGCAATACCCAGCTAGCATTTACCACTGACAGCTATGTTGTCAAGCCACGGTTTTTTCCCGGTGGTGATATCGGCAAATTGGCCATTTGCGGGACTGTAAATGATTTAGCAATGTGTGGCTCTAAGCCATTATATTTGAGTGCCGGTTTTATTTTGGAAGAGGGCTTACCGATTGCCGAACTCCGGCAAATTGTAGAATCTATGAAAACTACCGCGCAGCAGGCCGGGGTAGCCATTGTTACTGGTGACACCAAAGTAGTCGAACGCGGCGCAGTGGATGGCATCTATATCAATACGGCCGGGATTGGCGCGATGTTGCCACAGGTTGATATTACTGCCAAGCGAGTCAAACCAGGCCAGGCAGTCATTGTCAGTGGAGACTTGGGCGACCATGCCATAGCTGTCATGAGTGAGCGGCACGGCTTAACATTACCAGCGCAGATTGTCAGTGATTGTGCTCCCCTAAACTCGCTTATCCAGGAGCTACTAGCAGAGGTGCCTGCGATTAGTATGCTAAGAGATCCCACCAGAGGTGGACTGGCAACAACTCTCAATGAGATTGCCTCCGATGCCGGGGTAGGTATTGTTCTGGAGGAAAGACAGCTGCCTGTGAAACCCGAGGTATTAGCTGTCTGTGAATTACTGGGATTTGATCCTTTATACCTTGCCAATGAAGGGAAAGTTGTGACTTTTGTCGAAAAAGACTTTAGTGAAAAGGTTTTGACAATAATGCACCGCCATGCTGTAAGTGCAAACGCCCGCGTTATTGGTACAGTGACTGATAAAACGGCTGGACAGGTGGTGCTCAAAACCCTGATAGGCGGATTACGCTTGCTGGATATGTTAGTGGGTGAGCAACTTCCGCGAATTTGCTAGACTAACAGAATGTATAACTGTTCTAACCGAGGGGAGGATATCCTGTGCAACTTGATTATAGATTGAAATTGGAAACCACGCAAAAGTTAATAATGACTCCCCAACTGCGTCAGGCTATCGCTATTCTGCAACTTCCGGCTACTGAGTTGGCCGCATTAATAGAAAAAGAATTGCTAGAAAACCCGGTGCTTGAGGCTGATGCTGTTGAAAATAATGCTGAACCTGTTAATGATGAATTTGAACCGCTGAGTATGGAAGAGGACAGACAACCGGGAGCAGAAGTGGAAGCAGATGGCTGGGTCGAATATTTGCTAAGTGGTACGCAGACTACAGCCAGTACTCAAGCCGGAAGTGCTGAACCGGTGAAGCAGCGTGAGATCGCAGATTATGAGACCGTATCGTTACAAAATTATCTGGAAATGCAGCTCCATTTTGCCATACTAGATACCAGATATCTGGCGATTGGCAAATATCTTATCGGCTGTATTGATGACAATGGATATTTGTGCGGAACAACTAACGAAGTGGCTGGGCAACTGGGCACAAGCGAGGACACAGTAATCGAAGTGCTGAAAATCATTCAAACCTTCGATCCTGTTGGTGTGGGTGCACGCTCGTTGCAAGAATGTCTGCTGTTGCAGCTGGAACAAAGAGAAGCAGAATATAATAAGCGGGAATATGCGTTAGCGGCTGCTGTTATTAAGGAACATCTGGATCAGGTAGCCTTGGGTCGTTATAAACAAATTGCTGACAAACAGCGTTGTTCGATGCACGAAGTTCAGCAGGCTGTCGATGTGATTCGTACGCTTGACCCCAAACCCGGCTGTGCTTTTGGCGGGGGGCAGCCAGGCTATATTGTGCCTGACGTTATTGTTGAACGGGTAAATAATGAGTATATCATTCATATTAATGACGGTCATGTACCGCAACTATCCATTAATTCGTATTACCGGCAGATTGTGCGGGAAGAAGAAAGTGATGCCCGCAAATATGTGGAAGGCCGGATTAATGCCGCAGTCTGGCTAATAAAAAGTATTGAACAGCGCCAGCGTACCTTACATAATGTGGCAGAGGCGCTTGTTAACCTCCAGCAAAGCTTTTTCGATTACGGCCCCAAATTTTTACGGCCGCTTACTATGAAAAAGGTGGCCGAACAAATTGGTGTTCACGAATCTACCGTAAGCCGGGCAACGGCCAATAAATATATAGATACCCCACATGGGGTATTTGCCATGAATACCTTTTTTACTGCCGGTATTCATAGTGCCGGCGGTGAAGATATTTCTGCCAGCAGGGTAAAACAGCAGATAAAGGAATTGATCACCGCAGAAGATCCAACCCAGCCGTTAAGTGATCAAGCTTTGAGCGAAATCTTAAACGGTAAGGGCGTTATGGTTTCACGGCGAACGGTTGCCAAATATAGAGAAGAGCTGTCTATTCCAGCCTCGGGAAAACGTAAAAGGCATTGATGATTGCCATTAAATGGGAAAAAATTTATAAAAACTGGAAGGTAAAATCGTATATTTGGCGAATAAGTAATAAGAAATTATTATAGAGGCGGTGAACTTCTATTGGCACCATGCAATATTTCTAAATTGTTATGTGATGGCCATGTTATACCGGCGCCTCGTAATTATGAGGATTATAAATACGCGCTGGAACATTCTGAAAGTCCAAGTATCATTTTATTGTTCGGTGACATCAATATTTTGCCGGAGCTTTTGGCACAAGCCAAAGAACATAAAAAACGGATACTGGTACACTTAGATCTGCTAAATGGCATTGGTAAAGATAAGGCAGGCATTATATTCCTGGCTCGAATGGGGACAGTGGCTGTTATTACCACCAAAACGCAATTGGGAAAACTTGCCCGCGAAGCTGGAATGCTGGTGATTCACCGTTTGTTCTTAATGGATTCACAAGCTATTAAGACAGGAGTTAATTTGCTGCAAGGGTATAAACCGGATGCGCTTGAGTTATTACCTGCTTCTATTCCGGCGAGTGTAGTAACTGAACTCGCCAATATGACAGGCATCCCGATTTTGGGCGGGGGCTTGATGCATACCAAAGAAGACATTGAACAGGCTCTAAGCAATGGCTTACGTGCTGTGAGCGCAAGCAGACGCGAACTGTGGTAACACAGAATTAATGCCAGATAAGTGAAAATATTTATTTTTCAAACTATTGAAAATTGGCAGGAATTATCAAATGAATCGAGAATATATTTTATCATAAGAATATCGGGACAGAGATAAAGAAAGTCCGAAGTTTTTGCCTTAGCAGAAGGGATAGCTGATAGCTTCTATAAGGCGTTACTTTAGACTTTTTATTTTTTTGTCTACTTAAAAAGGGAGGGATTTAATAGCTGAGGCTGTTGGGATTCTTACAATAGACAATCAGGGTAAAACAATCTCGATCTTTTCATGTTGTTTCTAAAATAATATATAGAAAGAGGGAGTTGCTGTTATGTCCAAAAAGTATGTTCTTGCGCTTGACCAGGGAACTACCAGTTCGAGGGCCATTGTCTTTGATGCTACGTCCACGATTGTGGCTGTTGCTCAAAAGGAGTTTACTCAAATATTCCCCAAACCAGGTTGGGTTGAACACAATGCGGAAGAAATCTGGAGTTCACAGATTGGTGTTGTCGCAGAGGCTATTGCTAAGGCCGGTATCAGTGCGGCAGATATAGCTGGCATTGGCATTACTAACCAACGTGAGACTACTGTGGTATGGGATAAAAATACCGGAAAGCCAGTATATAATGCTATCGTATGGCAATCCCGCCAAACTATGGATATATGCAATGAGCTTAAAGCTAAGGGCTTAGAAGATACTTTCCGTAAAAAAACCGGTTTGGTAGTTGATGCTTACTTCTCCGGCACCAAGGTAAAATGGATTCTTGATAATGTCGAGGGTGCTCGTGCCAAAGCGGAAAAGGGCGAGCTCTTGTTCGGAACTATTGATACCTGGCTTATCTGGAAACTGTCTGGTGGCAAAGTCCATGTAACTGACTACTCTAACGCTTCCCGGACTTTGATGTATAACATTCGGGAACTTAAATGGGATGAAGAACTGCTGGCAGATTTGACAGTTCCTGCCAATATGTTGCCACAGGTACGGCCTTCCAGCGAGGTGTACGGCAATACTGATCCAAGTGTATTCCTGGGGGCAGCTGTTCCTATTGCCGGTGCTGCTGGTGACCAGCAAGCAGCCTTATTTGGCCAAACCTGTTTCCAACCCGGTATGGCGAAAAATACATATGGTACTGGTTGCTTCATGCTAATGAATACCGGTGATAAGGTATATGAGTCTAAGAATGGTTTGTTGACAACCATTGCCTGGGGTCTTGACGGCAAAGTTGAATACGCGCTGGAAGGCAGTATCTTCGTAGCCGGTTCGGCGGTACAATGGCTGCGTGATGGCCTTAAACTCATTGATGCCGCGCCAGATTCCGAGTATATCGCCAGAAAAGTTAATGATTCTGAAGGGGTATATGTTGTTCCTGCCTTTGTTGGTTTGGGTGCTCCCTACTGGAATATGACGGCTCGTGGCGCTATCCTCGGCTTAACCCGTGGCACCACTAAAGCCCATGTTGTTCGGGCAACTCTTGATTCCATGGCTTATCAGACTAAAGACGTATTAAGCGCCATGGAAGCCGACTCTGATATTAAATTGCAAGCGCTGAAAGTAGACGGCGGCGCTGTAACAAATAACATTCTGATGCAGTTCCAGGCCGATATTCTCGAAGTTCCCGTTGATCGCCCACAGGTTACTGAGACGACCGCACTTGGCGCAGCTTACCTTGCCGGCTTAGCTGTTGGCGTATGGAGCAATAAAGAAGATTTGGTTAAGAATTGGAAGCTCGATACCCGCTTCGAGCCCAAAATGCCGGCTGAGCAAAGCGCAAAATATTATAAAGGCTGGCAAAAGGCCGTTAAGCGCTCGATGGACTGGGAAGACTAGCCCAAACAGCAACTAGATAAAATTAATAGAACGGACTACAGAACTAGAGAAGTCCTTCTTGGCCAATTGTTGGCTACGGGAGGCTTCTCTAGCTTGTTTTATCCCAACAGAAAGTAATTACCGTATTTTTGTTTTCAAGGCAGGAATTTCTTTTCGATGGGCGAATAACAATACAAAGAACTAGTAATTTTGTTACTGTGATGGGACAAAATATGGTTAAGTGGGACAGTTAAAGACCCGAAGGGGATAGTATGGAGAAATTTATTCAGCTACAGCGCAAACTTGCGCCAGAACTTATACAAATAATTGAAGCGCGTTACAATCTCCTGCGCCACATTAAACATGCTCAACCGATAGGCCGCCGGGCGTTAGCCGCTCTGCTTGATGTTGGCGAACGCGGGGTGCGGGCTCAGGTAGACTGGCTGAAAAAAGCCGGACTTATCGAATTCTCGCAGCTCGGTATGAGTGTAACGTCCGAAGGCCAGGTGATGCTGGCCGATTTAGCTGAGTATATCCGGATGTTACATAATCTGGTCGGGCTTGAGGCTGAACTTGCTGAACGTCTGAACCTGGAAAAGGTAATTATCATTCCGGGCGACAGCGACGCTGATAGTGCGGTTCGCCGTGAACTTGGCCGGGCTACGGCCGGAGTACTTGGTCAGCACTTGGGAGATAATATGGTTGTTGCCGTAAGTGGTGGTTCTACTATGGCCAAAGTGGCGGAAGCCATTAACTTTAGCATTCCCACAACAACCGTTGTGCCGGCGCGAGGGGGGCTAGGTGAAGTCGTGGAATATCAGGCTAACACGATTGCTGCCGTAATGGCCAACAAGCTGGGCGGACGTTATCGTCTGCTGCATATCCCTGATGGGGTAAATGAGGAAACACTGGAAGCCATCCTCGACGGAGACAGCAATTTGCGGGATGTCGCTGAAATGATTAAAAAGGCAAATATCCTGGTGCATGGCATTGGAGAAGCCGTCGAAATGGCAGAAAGGCGCGGTATGCCAGCAGCCACTATTGCTGAGATAGAACGGCGTGGTGCTGTTGGTGAGGCGCTGGGTCAATACTGCGCTTTGCCGGGAGAAATCGTGTATGTTACCAGCAGTATCGGTTTGCGACTGGATGACTTAGCCGGAATCAATACGGTAATTGCTGTGGCCGGCGGTAGCGCGAAAGCCAAGGCGATCTTGGCGGTAGCCGGTACCGGTGGACAAGGCGTGCTTGTTACCGATGAAGCAGCGGCAAAAGCTATTCAGTTACTAATAAAATCTAATAAAAACCAATAAAAATCAGGAGGCGTTTTATTATGACAATTAAAGTTGGTATTAACGGTTTTGGCCGTATCGGCCGGAATGTTTTTCGGGTAGCAGTAGATAACCCTAAGTTTGAGATTGTGGCGGTTAATGACTTAACTGATGCCAAAACACTTGCTCATCTTTTGAAATATGATTCCGTACACGGCACTATGAAAGCTGAAGTAAAAGCTGTTGATGGCGGTATCGAAGTGAATGGCAAGCTTATCAAAGTTCTTGCAGAAAGAGATCCGGCCAATCTACCATGGAAAGCCATGGGTGTTGATGTTGTAGTTGAGTCAACAGGCCTTTTCACTGATAAGGACAAAGCTATGGCTCACATTAAAGCTGGAGCCAAAAAAGTAATCATTTCAGCACCAGGCAAAAACGAAGACATTACTATTGTTATGGGTGTTAACCAAGATAAATATGATCCTGCTAACCACCATGTTATTTCCAATGCTTCTTGCACCACCAACTGCCTGGCTCCGTTTGCCAAAGTTCTTCAAGAAAAATTTGGTATTAAGTCTGGCTTAATGACAACAATTCATGCGTATACAAATGACCAAAACATTCTTGACCTGCCTCATAAAGATCTCCGTCGTGCCCGTGCCGCCGGTGTATCCATCATTCCAACAACAACTGGTGCAGCGAAAGCGGTAGCGCTTGTATTGCCTGAACTCAAAGGAAAACTCAATGGCTTTGCCCTGCGTGTACCTACTCCGAACGTATCCATTACCGACCTTGTTGCTCAATTGGAAAAACCGGCTACTGCTGAAGCTGTTAACGCAGCACTGAAAGAAGCTGCCGAGGGTGAACTCAAAGGTATCATGGCGTTCTCGGAAGAGCCGCTGGTATCCAAAGACTATAACGGCGATGCGCATTCGTCCATCGTGGATGGCCTCTCCACTATGATGGTTGGCGATAATCTGGTTAAAGTAGTGTCCTGGTATGATAACGAGTGGGGCTATTCCAACCGTGTTGTTGACCTCATTAGTTTCATTATCGGTAAAGGCCTGTAAGATTCCCCGAACGTTTCAATGGTGAAGCAATCTCAGCTACTGGGATTGCTTCTCTTACACCTGCCTTGACTTATGTTATGCTGGAGGAATGGTTATGAATAAAAAAAACTTAAATGATGTTTGGGTATCAGGTAAAAAGGTTTTAGTACGGGTGGATTATAATGTGCCGATGGATAAACAAGGTAATATAACCGATGATACCCGTATTCGGGCCACGATTCCCACACTGGAATTTTTACTATCTAAGAATGTGGCTGTTATTATTGCCAGTCATTTGGGGCGGCCAAAAGGTAAAATTGCGCCTGAATTCTCGCTCAAGCCGGTTGCCCAACGACTGTCCCAATTACTATTCGGACGCGAAGTATTGTTTGCCAACGATTCGGTAGGGCCGGAAGCTAACAAAATGGCGGCTGCGCTTCGACCGGGGCAGCTCTTGATGCTGGAAAACCTGCGTTTTAATCCGGAAGAAGAAAAAAATGACCCTGAATTTGCGAAAAAACTGGCCGGTCTGGCTGAAATTCTGGTTAATGACGCCTTTGGTGTATCTCACCGGGCACATGCCTCAGTACATGGGATAACCAAATACATACCGGCAGTATCCGGTTTTCTCATGGATAAAGAGTTACTTCACTTAGGTCAGGCGGTTACCAATCCAGAGCGTCCCTTTGTGGCTATTATCGGTGGTGCTAAAGTTTCTGACAAGATTGGTGTTATTGAAAACCTGCTAAGCAAAGTAGACACGCTAATCATTGGTGGCGGAATGGCCAATACCTTCCTGGCGGCTCAAGGCTATCAAATTGGCAAGTCCCTGGTAGAAGCCGACAAACTGCCTTTGGCTAAGGAGCTTATAGCAGCTGCTAAAGCCAAAGGTGTTACATTCCTGCTGCCGGAAGATGTAGTGGTAGCTGATAAATTTGCAGTAGATGCCGAATACAAAGCAGTACCTGTTGCCCAAATTCCTGCTGAATGGATGGCGCTGGATATTGGTCCGACAACTGTTAAAAACTATGCCGCAGCCCTGCAGGGCGCAAAAACCGTAGTTTGGAACGGGCCGATGGGAGTATTTGAGTTTGATGCTTTTGCTGTTGGTACAGAAGCGGTTGCACAGGCAGTGGCTGCGTCAGGCGCGCAAAGCATTGTCGGGGGCGGTGATTCGGTAGCTGCTCTGGAAAAACTCAAGCTGGCTGCTAAGATTACCCATATCTCAACAGGCGGCGGTGCTTCACTGGAGTTTTTGGAAGGCAAAGAACTGCCAGGGGTTGCTGCTCTGGCTGATAAGTAGACTTAGCTACAGATGGGCTTTAGCCCAGATGGAGGTTTAGTCGCCCTTATCCAGGGACTTAGCCGCTATTAACTCCCACTTGCATAAGCGGGAGTTTTAGAGCGGGTTAGTCATCGGGAAAGGAATAAAAGGAGTGAAGATTATGCGCAAGCCGATTATTGCTGGCAACTGGAAAATGCATAAAACCGCCGGAGAAGGCGTTGCACTTGTGCAAGAAATAAACGCTCTAACCAATACCGTAACAGATGTGGAAATAGTTGTTTGTCCGCCCTTCACGACATTAGCCGCGGTGGCCGGCGCCACCGCCGGAACCAATATTGGTTTAGGCGCGCAGAATATGCATTGGGAAGATAAAGGAGCCTTTACTGGTGAAATTGCACCAAGTATGCTCAAAGATGCTGGTTGTACCCATGTCATTATTGGGCACTCGGAACGGCGTCAATATTTTGCTGAAACTGACCAAACCGTTAATAATAAACTCAAAGCTGCCCTAAAAGCCGGCTTGAAAGCCATTGTGTGTGTAGGCGAAACCTTGGCCGAACGTGAAGCTAGTGCCACTGAAAAAGTAGTTGGCATTCAAGTAAAAGGTGGTCTTGAGGGTCTCAGCGCCGAACAAGTGGCTGGCATAGTGATTGCCTATGAACCCGTATGGGCCATCGGCACAGGCCGTACCGCATCTGCTGATGATGCCAACGCTGTGTGCGCTTTCATTCGCCGGACAGTTGCTGAAATGGTTGGGGAGGCCAGCGCCGACAGCGTTCGTATCCAATACGGCGGTAGTGTCAAGCCTGACAATGTAGCTGAACTTATGGCTAAATCCGATATAGACGGCGCTTTAGTCGGTGGAGCCAGCTTGGAAGCGGAGTCCTTTAGTAAATTAGTTAAGTTTAAATAACCGCGAGGAGAAAAAACGTGTCTAAATTATCATCGCCAGTTGCGCTTGTTATTCTGGATGGTTGGGGAATTGGCTGCGAAACTGATGCTTCGAACTCAATTATCAAAGCCGGTACTCCCCATATAAAACTATTGACAGAGATGTATCCGGTAACCAAGCTGGTTTGCTCAGGCGAAGCAGTCGGTTTGCCGGAAGGTCAAATGGGTAATTCCGAGGTTGGCCATCTTAATATGGGCTCAGGCCGGATTATCTACCAGGAGTTAACTCGTATCAGCAAATCAATTAAAGATGGCGATTTCTTTACAAATCCAGTACTTTGTCAGGTATGTGAACAAACTAAAAAAGCAGATGGGGCGCTTCACTTGATGGGGCTGTTGTCTGACGGTGGTGTTCATAGCCATGGTACTCATATATATGCTTTGCTGGAATTAGCCAAAAAGCAGGGAATAAAGCAAGTCTACGTACATGCCTTCTTAGACGGTCGGGATGTCCCGCCATGCAGTGCGGTGGTATATATCAAAGACCTTGAGGCCAAGATGGCTGAGATCGGAATAGGCCAGATTGCGACTATTGCCGGGCGCTATTATGCTATGGATAGAGATAAACGCTGGGAGCGCACCGTCAAAGAATATGAAACGCTTGTTTATTGCCAGGGAGCGCAAGCCGCAAATGCGGTAGCTGCCGTAGAGGCTTCGTATCAAGCAGGAAAAACGGACGAATTTGTCGAGCCAACCATCATTGACAATTGTGGTTTCTCGGGGATAAAATCGGGTGATGGCGTTATCTTCTTTAACTTCCGGCCTGATAGAGCCCGCCAGCTTACCAGAGCGCTAACAGACAAAGATTTTGATGGCTTTGAACGCAAAACCGGGTGCTTTCCGCTGCATTTCGCCAGCATGACCCAATATGATGAGTCCTTTACTGTGCCGGTGGCATTCCCGCCGGCCAGCATAAGAAAAACTCTTGGTGAGGTAATTAGTCAGGCTGGTTATACCCAACTGCGTATTGCCGAAACCGAAAAATATGCTCATGTTACTTATTTCTTCAATGGTGGCGAGGAACATCCCTTTGCCGGGGAAGACCGCTTGCTCATTCCTTCCCCTAAGGTAGCCACCTATGATTTGAAACCTGAGATGAGTGCTCTTGAAGTTACCGACAAGGTAGTTGAGGCAATTAAATCAGGCAAATATGACTTCATTATTCTTAACTATGCTAATGGTGATATGGTTGGCCATACCGGCATACTTGCTGCTGCTATGACTGCGGTATCAACAGTGGATCAATGTGTTGGACGCGTAGTAGCGGCCATGCGTGACGTTGCCGGCACCACCATGATAACGTCTGATCATGGCAACGCCGAGTGCATGTGCGACCCTAAATCCGGGGAGCCTTTTACCGCCCATACTACTAACCAAGTGCCATTTATGCTGATATCAGAAGCATATCGCGGCAGTCAACTACGAGAAGGCATGTTAGCCGATATTGCTCCTACCATCCTGGAGGTGGCAGGGATTGCCCAGCCAGCCGAAATGACTGGTAAGAGCCTGTTAGTAAAATAGAACCCAATTTTAGGAGGTATAAAGATATGTGTACAACAATTATTGATGTCTTAGCAAGAGAGATTTTAGATTCCCGCGGTAATCCTACTATTGAAGTTGACGTATTATTGGAAGATGGTACCTTAGGCCGGGCTGCTGTTCCGTCCGGTGCCTCTACCGGCGCTTATGAAGCCGTGGAACTGCGTGATGGCGATAAAAGCCGTTACTTGGGTAAGGGTGTGCTAAAAGCGGTAGAAAACGTTAACGAAATCATTACTCCGGAAATTGTCGGCATGGACGCGCTTGACCAAATCGGTATTGACCGCGCGATGATTGAGCTTGATGGTACTCCTAATAAAGCTAAATTAGGTGCGAACGCCATCCTGGGTGTATCGATGGCAGCCGCAAAAGCAGCTGCATCCTCGTTAGATATGACTTTGTATCAATACCTCGGCGGCGCTAATGCCAAAGAAATGCCTGTTCCTATGATGAACATCCTCAATGGCGGCAAACATGCCGACAACAATGTGGACATTCAGGAATTCATGGTAATGCCGGTTGGCGCAGAAAGCGTTACCGAAGCCGTTAGAATGGGTGCAGAAATATATCACAGCCTCAAGAAAGTGCTAACAGGCCGCAATTTGGCTACTGCTGTCGGCGACGAAGGTGGTTTTGCTCCTAACCTGGCTTCAAACGAAGAAGCCATCAAAGTCATCATAGAAGCCATCGAAAAAGCCGGTTATAAGCCGGGTGAGCAGGTTATGCTGGCAATTGATACAGCTGCCACCGAGTTATTTAAAGACGGAAAATACCATTTAGAAGGCGAAGGTCTTGTGAAAACTTCCGCTGAAATGGTGGAATACTATAGTCAGTTAGTTGAAAAATACCCGATCATTTCTATTGAAGACGGCATGGCTGAAGATGACTGGGAAGGTTGGAAACTTTTGACTGATCGCTTAGGCGGAAAAATCCAGATCATGGGTGATGATCTTTTTGTCACTAATGTTGAGCGTCTGAGCCAGGGCATTGACGCCAAAACAGCTAACTCTATTTTGATTAAAGTAAACCAAATTGGTACTCTGACCGAAACCTTTGACACTATCGAGATGGCCAAACGCGCCGGATATACCTGCGTAATTTCCCATCGTTCCGGCGAAACCGAAGATGCAACGATTGCCGATATTGCGGTTGCCGTTAATGCCGGTCAAATCAAAACCGGTGCTCCGGCCCGTACCGACCGTGTGGCAAAATACAACCAATTGATCCGGATTGAGGAGCAACTGGGTGATCTTGCTCAATACCGTGGTCGCAAAGTGTTCTATAACTTAAGGTAAGTTCGCGCCGGAAGGAGGTGAACGAAAGATGCCGAAGGGATATATACTAAAATGCAAGGACTGTGGCTACCTGATTCAGTGTGAGGACGATTTGCTGGAATGTCTAAGTAAAAATGTCTGTGAACACTGTGGTAGTTCTGACGTGGAAGTGATTCAGCAGCAGGAAGGCCGGTTTGGCTGCACCAGCCGAATGAATACCCATGTTATGAATGTCAATGATAAAACTTCAGTGGATCATCCCGTGCCGGTACGACCTTCTTCCCGCTAAGGCGCAACCAATAGTGAATAAGCAGCCGACATTCGGCTGTTTATTTTTTTTATAAAGTGGGCAAAATATGTAATAAATATGTGAAATAATTGACGAAAGAATTGTCAAGTATCGATTAAGTATGTTAAAATGTTGTTATGCCTTGGCAATGCAGTATTGCAGCAGCAAAGGATAACGGTATCAGTCATGGGGGGGGTAAAGAAATGTTAACAGGACTGATGATATTGGAAGGTGTTCTTTCCATTGCGCTAATTGTCGTAGTAGTATTGCAGTCAGGTAAAAGTGCCGGTTTGTCAGGTTCAATTGCCGGAGGGGCCGAATCTTTTTTCGGCGGCAAAAATAAAGGACTTGATGGGATTTTGGCAAAGGCAACAATTATCATTGCTACATTGTTTGCGTTAGTAACAATGGCTTTGGTTAAATTGATGCAATAAGGTGAAAAAACCTCAATGGCCGAAGTTGATTTCGGAGATTGGGGTGTTTTTAGGGTTATAGTCAAAGGGGGAAGTTTTTAATGGATTTATTGTACATTGCGCCGTTTGCTGGGCTCGTGGCGCTAGCTTTTGCTGCGTATTTAATGGCTAGCGTTCTGAGGGAAAGCCCGGGCAACCAAAAAATGCAAGACATTTCTCAGGCGATTTTTGAGGGAGCTATGGCTTTTCTTAATCGCCAGTACAAAACACTGATTCCGTTTACCATCGTTATTTTCTTCATACTCTTTTACGTTGACGGTTATAAATTGGCCGTATCCTTCCTAGTAGGCGCTATCTGCTCGGCCATTGCCGGCTATGTGGGTATGACCTCGACAACCAAGTCGAACGCCCGTACCACGGAAGCTGCCCGTACTAGTCTTAACAGTGCCTTAAGTGTTTCTTTCCGTGCCGGTGCCGTTATGGGCATGTCAGTTGCCGGTTTAGGCCTTTTTGGTGTATCGAGTTTGTACATAGTTTTTAGAGATCCTGTTGTAATCAACAGCTTTGCTTTTGGCGCCAGCGCCATTGCCTTCTTCGCCCGTGTTGGCGGCGGTATTTTTACCAAAGCTGCTGACGTTGGTGCTGACCTCGTTGGTAAGGTTGAAGCAGGCATTCCTGAGGATGATCCCCGTAACCCGGCTGTTATCGCTGATAACGTGGGTGACAATGTTGGCGACACTGCCGGCATGGGCGCTGACTTGTTTGAATCGTATGCCGCTACCGCTATTGCGGCCATGCTGATTGGACAAACTGTGTTCAAGGGTGATATCAACGGTGTATTATTCCCGTTGGTTATCGGTGCAGCCGGTATCTTTGCTTCTATCATTAGTACCTTCCTGGTAAGAACCAGTGAAGATGGTGACCCGCAAGCAGCCCTGAATAGAGGTATCTGGGGCACCAACATTCTTGTTGCTGTTGCCACTTACGCTATTGCCAGTGCGATGCTTCCTGCCAAAGCAATGGGTATTACGATTGCTGTTATCTGTGGTCTAGTTGTTAACGTGCTTGTTGGTATGATTACCGAATATTATACCTCCAGTAATAAGCCGCCTACTCAACATATTGCCGATGCTTCCCAAACTGGCCCCGCTACCAACGTTATCGCTGGTATTGCTTGTGGCCTGAGAAGTACCGCTCTTCCGATGATTGTGTTTACAGTAGCTATTGCTGTTGCTTATAGCCAAGCCGGTATTTATGGTATTGCCATGGCTGCCATGGGTATGCTGTGTACTGCTGGTATGATTGTTGCCGTTGACTCCTTTGGTCCGGTTGCCGACAATGCCGGCGGTATTGCCGAAATGGCTGAGCTTGGCCCAGAGGTTCGTAAAACCACTGACAAATTAGATGCAGTTGGTAACACCACTGCTGCTATCGCCAAAGGCTTTGCCATTGGTTCTGCAGCACTTACTGCATTGGCTCTGTTCACTGCTTTCGGTGAAGAGATTGCCAAAAACCCCAACCTGACCGGTCTGTTAGTAAACGGTCATTTGGTCATCAATCTGACCGAACCAACTGTAATTATCGGTATCTTCTTAGGTGCAACCCTGCCGTTCCTGGTTTGCGCGTTCACTATGGAAGCGGTAGGTAAAGCTGCGTTCGAAATGATTGCTGAAGTTCGTCGCCAGTTCCGCGAAATTCCTGGCATTATGGAAGGCACTGGCCGTCCTGACTATGCCAGCTGCGTAGATATCAGCACGAAGGCTGCTATCCGCGAAATGATTCTTCCTGGCATATTTGCCGTTGGCTCACCAATTTTGGTTGGTTTCCTTCTCGGCGCAAAAGCTCTAGCCGGTTTCCTGGCTGGTGCAACTGCTGCCGGCGTACTCCTCGCATTGTTCATGTCCAATGCCGGTGGTGCCTGGGATAACGCCAAGAAATGGATTGAAACCGGAAAATTCGGTGGCAAAGGTACTCCTACCCATGCTGCTGCTGTAATCGGCGACACCGTAGGTGACCCATTCAAAGATACTTCAGGTCCTGCAATGAACCCATTGATTAAAGTGTGCGGTACGATCTCACTTATCATTGCTCCGCTGCTTTTCATGTAAAACCAATAAGAATGAAACGCCAGGCTATTGCAGCCTGGCGTTTTTATTTTTGCCTATCCTTGGTTGGCAGTAGCTAAATTTCCCTTACGTGACAGACAATGGTATAATAATTAGTAATTGCATATAATGCCACAGATATTTCTTGAAGAGGTGAGCTGATGTGGCAAAACCAAGGATTGGTATTACGACTAACTTATTTTTAACGGAAGGCGGTATCCTAGCCGGAACTAGGCGGCAATATGTGAGTGATGCTTATATACAAGCCGTACTCTGCGCAGGTGGTATTCCCATATTGTTGCCGGTAATTGCCGATCAGGAGGCAATCGCAGAACAGGCAGCCATGATCGACGGCCTGTTGCTTTCCGGCGGCGGCGATGTTCAACCGCAGTTATTTGCCGAAGAACCGGTAGCTCAATTAGGCACTGTCTTCCCTGAGCGTGATGCACAGGAACTGGAATTGGTTAAACTAGCCATGACTTCGGCAAAACCCATATTAGGTATTTGCCGGGGCTGCCAACTGCTAAATATTGCGTTGGGTGGCAATATATATCAACATTTATCTCCGGATGAAGCCTATGTTCAGCATGACCAACGATCTCCTGGTCATTATGCCGGACATACCGTACTGTTAGCTAACGGCAGTAAGCTGGCCGGACTGTGGGGCGATACGATCATGACAAACAGCTTCCACCATCAGGCCGTCAAGGCGCCGGCTCCCGAATGTAGGATAAGTGCCAGAACCAAAGACGGGGTTGTTGAGGCGATCGAACATGAAACAGCGACATTTGTTGTTGGTGTTCAATGGCATCCGGAGCTTATGTTTGACAAACACCCGGCTATGCTTGCCGTATTTACAGAGTTTGTCAATGCCGCAAATCGGAAATAATTAAGATAAACAAATAACACTCTAAAAATATAAATAAAGGGGGAGTTTTATGTGGCCATAATGCCGGGAGCTGAACCCTTTTTTCTGCCAGGTGGTGAAACCGGCGTACTCATAGTACACGGTTTTACCGGAGCTCCGTCTGAGATGCGCCTGGTTGGAAAATATCTTAATAATCTTGGCTATACCGTGTTAGCCCCACGGCTTTTGGGTCATGGAACAACTCCAGAGGATATGGCGAAAACAAGCTGGCCACACTGGTATAGCAGTGTCGAAGATGCCTATCATGTATTAAGCGGCACCTGCAGCAATGTGGCAGCTGTCGGCCTATCAATGGGTGGTCTGTTAACCCTAAAACTTGCCAGTGAGTATCCTTTACGTAAGCTGGCAGTACTTAGCACTCCCATCTATATTGCCAACAAGAAACTGAAATTATTGCCGCTATACCGGATGTTTACCAACTTTGTCAGGAAAAAGCGCAAGCGTTTGCCGGCTGAGGGAGAAGAGTATTCTATTAGCTATGACATGACACCGCTTACCAGTTTGACTAGCTTGATTCAGTTAATCGACCACGTGGTTACTCTTTTGCCGTCAGTAACACTACCCACGCTTGTTATGCAATCCAAAAATGAACATACCGTTGAGCCCGAAAGCGCTCAGTTTATTTACAATAACCTGGGAAGTACAGATAAAAAACTGGTATGGCTGAATAAATCCGGCCATATCATTACCCTGGATGCCGAACGAGAGTATGTGTTCCAGGAGATTGGCCAATTTTTGGCCGGTAAGTAGGAAGAGGTGTATTATGAACGATATGAATGATGTAAATGACTGGTGTTTTGCCTGTGGTCCTAAAAATCCTATCGGACTAAAACTGACCTTTCGTGAAGAGAATGATATGTATCTTTCGAATTTTACCGCCGGGCCTGAGCATCAGAGCTATAACGGCATCATGCATGGCGGCTTAATTAGTACGCTATTAGATGAAATAATGGCGCGTTTCCTGTATGCCAAAGGGCTTACTGCGGTTACGGCCAAGCTGGAAGTACGCTATCGTCAACCGACCCCTATTGGAGAAAATTTAACGATAAGTGGATGGATTGTTAGTCAACGGGGGAAAATGTATGAACTAGCCGGTAAAATTACCTTGCCGGACGGAACGGTAACCGCAGAGGGTAAGTCGATGGTTGCTATAAAGGGAGATGAATAGGTTGGACTTGGCGGATAGAATACTGGAGTTTATGAAGAAAGAGGTTTATAAACCGCTTACTGCTGAGGATTTGGCTGAAGGTATGGGTATTCGCGGCAAAGAACTGGAACAATTTTGGGAGCTGTTGGACAAGCTGGAAGCCGATGCAGCTATTATCAAAACGCGTTATGGCAAATATGGAGTACCTGAGCTTATGAATTTGGTGGTAGGCAAGTTTTCCGCAACAACCAAAGGATTTGGCTTTATTTTACCTGAGGATCATGACTTAGAAGATGTCTTTATTCCCCCTGATGCGATTGGCGGTGCGATGCACGGCGACCGCGTAGTAGCCCGCATGCATCGGCGGCATGTTTCCGGCAAAGCTGTCGAGGGTGAAATTATCCGGGTGGTCACCAGAGCCAATAACAAGGTTGTGGGAACCTTTGAGTCCAGTCGCAACTTCGGTTTTGTTTTACCTGATGACAGACGGATTGGCCGGGATATTTTTGTGCCAAAAGATGAGTTTAATGGGGCAAAAACCGGGGCAAAAGTAGTTGTCGAGATTAATGAATGGCCGCACAAACAAAAAAGTGCGGAAGGCCGAATTGTCGAGGTGCTAGGCCAGCAGGGTGATCCTGGTATTGAGATATTATCCATTATCAAGGACAATAATCTACCAACCGAGTTTCCACCCGAAGTTGAAAAAGCCGCTGAAGGTGTGACAACGACCATTAGCGAAGCAGATTTACTGGGACGTCGCGATCTCAGAGACCTCAATGTAGTTACCATTGACGGAGAAGATGCTAAAGATTTAGATGATGCAGTCTATGTTGAGCGCCAGAAGAACGGCCACTATCTATTAAGCGTCCATATTGCGGATGTCAGTCACTATGTGCGGGAAAACACGCCACTGGACAACGAGGCCAGAACTCGCGGCACAAGTGTGTACCTTGTCGACCGGGTACTCCCCATGCTGCCGCCACGCCTGTCCAACGGGATTTGCAGCTTAAATGCCGGTGAAGATCGCCTGGCTCTGTCTGCCCAGATGGAAATTGACGGACGCGGCCAAGTAGTTAATCATGAAATTTTCCCTAGTGTGATTCGGGTAAAAACCCGGCTAACCTATACTATTGTGCGGCAGATTGTTGCCGATCATGATGAAGCGCTCAGGGACAAGTATGCCGATTTGGTAGGGCCGCTGGAAGAAATGGAACGGCTGTGCCGGATTCTGCGGGATCGTCGTCTGCGCCGGGGAGCCATTGATTTTGATTTCCCGGAAATAAAGGTCAAGCTGGATGGTGAAGGTAGGCCGATTGCCATCGAAAAGCGGATACGCAGCATTGCCGAATCCATTATCGAAGAATTTATGCTTGTTGCTAATGAGACGGTAGCTGAACATATGCACTGGCTGGGGATTCCGTCCATGTTTAGGGTGCATGAAGAACCGGACGAAGAAAAAATAGCCAGACTTAATGTACTATTAGGCAACTTTGGCCAGCATATACCCAAAACGCAAGAAATCCGCCCTATGGCGTTGCAGCGCGTACTTAGCAAAATTGCCGGACGGCCGGAAGAACGTATCATTAGTACAGTTATGCTGCGCTCACTCAAACAGGCTCGCTATGATGCTGAGAATCTCGGTCATTTCGGCTTGGCGGCAACCTACTATACCCATTTTACTTCGCCGATCAGACGTTACCCGGATTTGATTGTTCACCGGCTTATCCGTGAGACTTTTTCTTCCGGTGATATCTCCGCCAAACGCCGCCAGAAGTTATCAACTATGCTGCCTGAGATTGCCTTGCATTCCTCAGAACGCGAGCGGGCAGCCGCCGAAGCGGAGCGTGCAACTGTTGACCTCAAAAAAGTGGAGTATATGGCTCAGTTTGTTGGCGAAGAGTTTGACGGCATCATCAACGGGGTAACGGCTTTTGGCTTTTTTGTGGAAATTCCTAATGGCATTGAAGGCCTTGTGCATGTATCGAGTCTGGATGACGACTACTATCGTTATGCCGAAGAGCAGTATGCCCTAATTGGGGAACGCACCGGCAACATTTACCGGTTGGGCGATGCCGTCAAGATTAGAGTTGCCAAGGTCAACCCGGCAGAGCGTACGATTGACTATGTGCGGGCAACCGATGATATTGATAAGCCCCTGCAGCCTGTCAGAAGGCAGGCACCAGGGCCAAAGCGACCTAAACCCGGTGCAAGCCGCAGCACCAATAAAACGCAAACTACGGCAAAAAAGAAGCCGGCTGCCGGTGCGCGGCCCAAGAAGCCCAGAGCACCGAAAAAGTAATTTACCCTGTTCAATTTCTTTGCAGCGGACAAAGCAATTGACGGGTAGCGGCTGATACTATACAATAAATATACGTATTAGCTGGATTCTACGAGGTGAAGAGCATGCCCAAACAAACAGCAGGCATAAAAATAGCGGCGGAAAACCGGAAGGCTCGCCATGATTATCATATACACGAAACCTATGAAGCCGGAATTGCGCTTACCGGCACAGAAGTCAAATCACTCCGTGCCGGCAAGGCTAATCTAAAAGATTCCTATGCCCGGATTGATAATGCCGAACTCATGCTGCACAATATGCACATCAGTCCGTATGATCAGGGCAATCGCTTTAATCACGAACCGCTGCGTACCCGCAAGCTGCTGATGCACAGGTTTGAAATCAATAAATTAATCGGCAAAACCAAAGAAAAAGGCTATACCCTGGTACCTCTCAAGCTGTATTTTACCAGAGGCAAAGTCAAAGTCGAACTGGGACTAGCCACTGGTAAACATACCTATGACAAACGCCAGGACTTAGCCGAACGCGATGCCAAGCGCGACATGGAACGCACGCTGCGCGACAGGCAGAAGGAATAGCCTGCCCGGTAACAATAGTCAACGAAGAAAAGCAGCGAGCCTACTCGCTGCTTTTCTCAACTTCCAGTGCAAATTCCTGCTGCGTATTCTGATTTTTTCCAGCCCACAGCTGTAAAAATAGGATACCGCCAAGGATTAAAATGCCGCCGCCTACTTGCAGCAGTGTTATTTTTTCATGAAGCAAAGCCACCGATAGCAGTACAGTTATGACTGGCTCCAAGGTGCTGATAATCGAAGCATTAATAGCGCCAATACGGCTCATGCCTGCAAAAAAGCCCACAATTCCCACAATGGTTGCCAAGAGTGCAATGCCAATAATAGATAACCAGCCTTCCAGCGGCAAAGCCCAATTCAGCGAATCACTCACTAGGCCGCTTACCAGGAAAACAACAGCGGCTGAGGCGCAAACATAGGTTGTGGTAACAAGCGGGTTAGTATTCTGGAGCAGGCGATTGCCAGCAACAATATAAACCGAATATACCAAAGC